>CASEAR010000126.1 GCA_949285835.1 uncultured Verrucomicrobiota bacterium
GGAACTACATACCCCGATGTTATAGAAAGCGTGTCAATTAACGGCAATCCGTCGCAGGTGATAAAGAGTCATCACAATGTCGGCGGACTTCCTCCCGATCTGAAATTTAAGCTGTTGGAACCTCTATCAAGACTTTTCAAAGATGAGGTTCGGGAAGTCGGACGCCGTCTTGGACTGCCGGAATCTGTGGTCATGCGCCAGCCGTTCCCTGGGCCGGGATTGGGAGTCAGGCATATAGGCGCAGTTTCCCGCAAAACGCTCGATATTTTGAGAGATGCCGACGAAATATTTGTAGACGAGATAAAGAAGGCGAGACTTTATTACAAGATCTGGCAGGCATTTGCCGTCTTTCTGCCGGTACGGACAGTTGGTGTTATGGGAGACTGCCGGACATATGACTACGTGATTACATTGCGAGCCGTTGAAAGCGTTGATGGAATGACTGCAGATTGGGCGAATCTCCCCGCTGACCTTCTGAGGAAGGTCTCCTCTCGCATAATAAACGAAGTCGACGGCGTAAATCGCGTCGTCTACGACATCACAAGTAAACCGCCCGGGACAATTGAGTGGGAGTAATTTCGGGGATTTGAAAAAGCCTGATTTTACTGTTTTTTGAAGGGTTATCCCCCCTTTGTGGCAGCAAGTTGCCAACAGTTTTCATTATTCATAGAAGAAAAGCTAACTGATTTTGATTAGTCAGTTAGCTATATTTTTGTCTATCATAGGCCTGCTGAACCGGAAAGACTCATGCTGTATTTTGCCAAAACGGCATAATTTCTCTGGGCAGACGTTTGCGAAAATGCGTCAGCAGCGAGGCGCTGAACGGGGTCTTCGTCTGGAAGCTCTTGAAGCCGAGAAAATATTGAAGATACGGATTTTCAATCACGCTTTCCACTGCTTCACGATCGCTCAGACCAAGTATTTCCTTGATCAGCAAGACGCCAAGTGCAATACGCACATTCAAAGCAACATCGCCTCGTCCATGGCTTTTGAAGTGTCTGGCATACCCAAATTCCACCTCTTCTCAGGGAACAAGATCGGCCATTTTTACCCAACAGCGGTTTTATGGATTCAGACGACCTGAAAAACACAGACCAATCTCCAGCAATTCCTGGTTCTGACACGTTTTCTATACATCTTTCCTTCCTTACTGCACGATTTTCTCCGTTTTTCAGGAATATGATATTACATAATCAGATTTTTCTGATGCAATTTATTCAAGATTCCATCGCATTCAGCAGGCCTTACCATAAAGTGTTTTTGAATGCGAGTAAAAAGTTTGAATTAACTAAAGCTGCTAAGAATTTGTAAAAAAAAACCGACCGAAATCACATGCCTGACGGCGCGTTCACGCCGCCAGGCGTGTACGTTGGTGTGTTTGCGTACGTGACTGACAGAGACGGCACGGATTGTGGCGGAGCTAAAAGATGCCGAGATGACTGCCAGAAGAAAGCGCAGCATAAAAGACTTATGAGCAAAGAAGGAGAAATACGGTGACCGTGGGTGAGCGAAAGGTGCAACTATGCCCGTACGGGGAGCGGATGCCATGGGGAAATGACTGATTCCCAACTATGTTTTAAATTAAGAAAACATATCTCATACAGCAAATTTAAATAAGCGCAAAACTCATATGCACGACGGGACACCGCCTTTCAGATTTTTTTTTGCAGACACGCACACTGCATAACAGGAAACTTAATACCCCAATTCCCAAGCTTCAGAATCAGGAGAATTTTCAAGTTCAGGAGGATTCCCTTCCTCTGCATCAGGCACTGATATCTCCACGGGCGCAAGCGCGGAGTCCGGCCGCACGTAGTACTTCATAAAAAAGAGCGCCGTCACGATGAGCGCCGTGAGAATTATAGAAACAACAAACGAAACCAATTTATGATGAACCGCACAAAAGGCCAAAAACGGATGCCCCATTATCCAGATAACACGCTTTCGCCTCTTTTCGGACAACCCAGACGCGGCGTCTCCAGCGGGATCGTGATTCTTGAGAAACCGCATTGCATTCGAAATCCGGGCAAGATCTTCGCGGCAGCTGCTGCACTCTGCCACATGACGTTCCACCAGCAGCCTGTCATTTTGCGACAAGTCGCCGAGGACATATCCCGGTAAAAGTTTCTTGCTTTTTTCACATCCCGATCCGCCGGGACCTTTCGCCGTATCTTCAGACATCGGCCACCCCATTGCTTGAAAGATTCTCCGCAATTTTCTTCATAGCTCCGTGAAGGATAAAGCCCACATTCCCCACGGATAGACCCGTTATCTCGGCAATTTCCTTGTAGCTCTTCTCCTCGTATACCCTGAGGATCACAATATTGCGTTCCCGTTCCGAAAGCGACATCAAAGCGGATTCCGCAAGATAGGCCGCGTCTGTGTATTCATGCCCTCTGCCCGCATTTTCCATTCTTTCGTTTTCGTGTTTTTCATGGACTTCGATGCGTCTTGATTCCCGGCGAACCCAATCCACAGCTTCATTATGCGCCACCCTGTACAACCAGGAGGAAAGAACAGGTCCGTCCGAAATTTCACCGCGCCACGATGCGGCAAATTTGAAAAAGACATTCTGCACAATGTCTTCCGAAACAGACGGGTTTCCGGTAAGGCGGGTCACATACGCCAGCAGCCGGCGCTCATAAGCCGCAACGATACATTCAAAACAATCGCCCGTTCTTATCCTGTGACGACGCGCTGGCATACGATCAATTGCCGAACGGCTCAGATATTGCGTCGCGGCGTGATTTGGAAGAAAGCCAAAAATTACGAAAATCACGCGTAAGACGTTTCATATCTATTTTCGAAAATGCAGCTTCTGTTGCGTGGTTCGGACTGCCTGTCTGCTGCAGGGCGGACAAATATCCGGGAATAATACCGGCATAGGGACTGCCGCGTTCAAGCGGCGCGCCCCGCAGCAGGTAATACATAAAAGAGTATGCAAGCGGGTATGAAGAAGCAGGTGCGGAATAAAAAGCGGGATAATCTGCATAAAGCAGCGCTTGGAGGCGCTCTTCCCAGTTCACATCGCGACGCCTTAGCTCTTTCTGTATCCATTCCGAGTAGGCCCGCACCTCGCGGATATCGCATTTACCCCTTGAATCTGTCCGCATACCTTCAAAGAAAATCGCCAAACCTTCATTGAACCACGGTGACGTTTCTTCTCCCCCGAGCGCATTGAACAAATACTGGTGAAACGCTTCATGCCGTATAACCTGATCGACCGAAGTTCCTTTTGCCTTAATCGGACGGATTACAAGTTCGCGCCTCCGCCCTGAAAAGACCCCGGCCGACCATTCTGCCACCGAAGCATCCGCGCCGTCCTCAAGTATGTACCTCTCGTATTCCTCGTCACTGGCAAAAAGCCTTACGACCCCTGGGCCCGATGTCGCATTTTGAGGAAATGCAACAACTGCAGAAAAGTTTTTTCGTGATGACTCAAGCATTTCCAATACATCGGCCGCTTTTGTTTCAGCCCCCCCGTCATTGGAAAGCATCACGTAATTTTCGGAATCCATGTACCACCAATCGTCCAGATAAGCCACGCTCTCATGTATGGAATCCCTGACAGGATCTGACCACTTTCCGGCGTTTTCCCCGCTCCGGTTCTTTGTTGACTTAAACGCAGCGGGAACCGTCCTACCGCCAAAACCAGACAATTTAGAAAGCAGACCGCTTCTTATGCTCCTGTCAAAACCCGGTCCAGGGGTTTCCGATACCGAAATATAGATGCAAAACCAGCATTCAGGAGCGTTCGCCTGCCCTGGGAAACGCTTGTTGAAACGAAAAGCGTAAACGCGTAGCCCGCTGTTTCCGGTAGGAAATTCGAACAGATCAGCCAGGCGCGATCTGTTAATCTGCAGCGACATCGGTTCGCCAACAAAAGAAAGCCCTGTGTAGTTCTTTATCCACACAGTTAAATCTTCCTTCAAATTGACAGCGCCTGGAACGTAACCATATTCCTCGGAAAGCGCCGGATAGTTCTCTCGCGACACATCCTGCTCAATAAGATCGTTCGGGAGTATCGTTGTCATACGGGCAAGAGTTACAATTCCACCGCGGTCATCCTGCCAGCCGGCAATATGCTGCGATGCGATCCACATGTCAATTACATGAAGCCGCTCTTCCGTCCAGGATTCCTCGCCGCGTGTGAACTGATACACAAGAACTTCCGGACTTTTCAGCGGCGCCTGTTCAAAACCCATCGGTGACGGCATTACGACACCGGCATTTTCTATACGCTCCGGATTCGAAAAAGCAAGCTGTGCCCCAAGCAGCGGACAAACAGCGCAAAGGAAAAGAAATGACAGTAAAATAGACCTCTTCGCAAGCATTTACTTCGACTCCTGTTTGTCCGGTCTATTTTCGTTGAGGTACTTCTCCCAGAACTTCGAATACTTGACAAAGGTACCAAACGAAGATATTACGGCTATAACAACGCCTGCAATACCGTCCAAAAAACCGAGTTTTATCACATAACACCGGAAAAATCTGAAAGGCGCGTGAAAGAGCATCCCAAACAGAATTTCACGCATATTCAGTTCTTTCCCGCCGACACTTATGGAAGAAAACCGATTGAGCGTATTCAGCTGATCGCTTATGTTGTCGTATGTGTAATGATAGAGCGGACTCTTCAAATGCCGCACAACGCCTGTAACGTCAATGCGCTCATGCGGCTCAGAACCGCAGCACCTGCCGCGGCTTTTTCTGAAAAGTCTCAGCTTTGTATCAGGGTACCAGTCGCCATGTCTTATCCAACGGTTAAGGAACCAGACCTGGCGCGGAAAATCAAAACCGGACACAGAGTCGTCGAGCCCGGACGAAAATACATCTGAAATCTCGTTGTAAAGCGCGCTCGATACCGCTTCGTCAGCATCGACAAAAAGTATCCATTCATTACTTGCGAGATTGCGTGCGATTGCCTTCTGGCCAATATAACCAAGCCACCTGTGCTGAAAAAACCTGTCCGTATAGGTTCTGCAGATCTCTGCAGTGCGGTCCTTACTGAAACTGTCCACCACGACAATCTCATCCGCCCAAGTGACGCTTTCAAGACAGCGTCCTATGTTGCGTTCCTCATTGCCGGTAATAATGCAGACGCTTATCTTTACTCCGCCGATCATTGCGCACTCCAATCTCCGAAAGCCCCATCTGAGACGGAAAAGGAATGAATTCTATCACCAAGCGAAGACACATCAGAAGAAAAACGCGACGAAAGAGACTTGACCGCGCCGTAATAAATCATTCCGTCATGCACCTCCACATTTAAAGTCACAGAAACAGCGGCATTACCGGCAAGCGTACGCAGCCGGTCTACAAAAGCGGACGATATGCCGGAAACAACAGACGAAATTGAAGTCCTGTATCCGGCGGCATCAAACGGACAAGAGTATTCCCCGACTTTATCTCCGGAAACGACCAATTCAAACACGATATTTGCCCCGGAAAGACGTATGCGGACTGACGCATCAATTTCCTCAATTTGTTCCTCCGGGCTTGTTGTGGAATCTTCCACAGTCGGATCCGGCTCGGGTTCCTTTACATTCTCTCTCTCTTTCTCGAGCGATTCCATCAGCGCACGCGCAAGCATTTCCAGTTTCTCGACAGTGCTCGGGAAAAGTTCCTTATAACGCCCATCATCCTTTTGCCCGTCAGCGATTTTCAGGAGGATTTTCCTGTCATTTTCCCACCTGATGCTCACCTCTTCGCGAAATGCTGCAATTATTTCCGGAAGCTTCACCGTGCGTCCTGAATTGACGAATTTTGACTTCATAACGCCGTACACATCGTCGACGATACCATGCTGGCCGGATCGTGCGGACGCGCCTTCTTTCAATGAGGAAACGACGGCGGCGTCAAGCATAACGGAAGTCTCCTCCATTATTTTCGCAGCGTCTGCGGTAGAAACGAAAGTTTCAAGACCTGCGATTTCTCTCCAGCGGCTGAGCCGTTCCTCCAAATTTCCGCCATCGCAGACAGTGTCCACAAGAGACGCGGAAGGCACCCACGTCCTCCCGTATAAACTCGGGAAAATCTTTTCAAACTGTTTTTCGGCGCATTCCTTCCTTTTTGCTTTGATTACTGTAATAAACTTTAAATCAACAACGGAATTGACGGTCTGAGTCACCTGCTGCTCATTTTTTACGGTCTCCATCACCGTCCGGAACTCTCCGCGCTGCTCCGGTGGCGCGGCGCTTGCACACTTCTCCATGGCCTTGCTTCGCAATTCTTCTGTCAGAGAAGGAAGGAAGGCATTAAGAGAATCATTCAATGTAATGTGTCTCGCAGGTTCTGTCTCAATCCTTTTGAGAATGGAATCGGCGTCAAGGCTCACATTAACTGTTTTCACAGCGTCGCAATAAACCCTGACCACGCTCCCGGTAGCCTCATTGGCAATATCTCTCCCGGCAACTGAAGGAAAAACTCCGTAAATATGCTCGCCGGGTTTGGCTGCGGACCTCAACCTGTTCAAATAACTTTCAAGACGCGATTGCAACTCTCCCGCCAAAACAGATGGTGCATACCCTGATAAATTCGTACGTTCAACGAATTCGCGCTGCTCGGTGCGCTGTCTGTAAGCATCATCGACGGTTGGAGCGGCCATATCCGACGTAATACGCGGAATATTTTCGCTGAATATCGGAAAACTTTGTGCCGAGGCGATCCGTTCCGAAACCACTTTGACAAGCGAATCCCTGTCTGACGAATCGACCTCTTCCACCGCGGGAATAATTTTCGCAGACACTTGAGAGAACTGTTTGTCGCACGCTTCTTTTCTGGCATCCGAAAAAACTTTCGCATAATTCTTCCGTAAGCTTTTTTCGGCAACATCGTCCGGCAGTTTTTCCGCTTCCGAAAGGAATTCCGCGCCGAACATTGATTCCCGGCCTTTTCCCTCAGACAACCGGTCCAGAATCGCCACAGCGTCTTCATGATACCGTTCTGAGATAAAATTCCGATAACTCTGCGCCATTTCTGTTTCGGCAGTCTTCGGGTCAACATATTTCCCGGGATTCGACAGCATTTCATCCCTGAGGACCCCGCGCAAACTTGATTGGATCACATCGGACTGATTTTCTGCATCTGAATAGAGTCTTTCCAAAACAAGACGAGCAGCAAGCGCCGCTGACGCGCGGTCCACGTTTTCAGAAGACGTAGACCTGCCGAACACTGCAGGCGCCGGGAATACCACCGTCAGCAGCAACAGACAAAAGAAACGACAGGATAATAAACGTCTCATGGCAGCATCTCCGCACCCGAAAGACGCGAAAGCTCCGAAAATCCGTACTTTCTGAGCGCCTGTGACAATTCTGTAACCAAAAGGAGCCTTCCCTCTTCGCTGGCGGCGTTGAACTTTTTCAACAACTCCGAGACCGCAGGGTCATTTATTGAGCCGGGATTGGACGTCCAATACCTCTGCAGCGCCGCAACGCACCCATTCTGCACCGTACGCAAGTCCTCTTCGGCTCCGGCAATATCTGAATCAACCCGTCCGGAAAGCCAATCGGCATTGGAAGAAGCGAGACTTCCCTTTTCAACCCCAGCTTCCTCGATTACCATATCCGTCCACCGGCGTCTCAGCTCAAGCACATCGGAAAAATCATCGGCTCCATTTTCCGCGCCATTTGAGAACGCACCGAGGATAAGAGGCACCTCCGTAAGTTTATTGCCGTCCATGACCAGTCCGGCATCAAACCCCCTCTCTCCGCCGCCGGGAGACGGCAGCAGTATGTTCAAGCCGTATCTTGCACGAAACATGTCCAGAACGGAATCTGCTGCGAGCACAAGTTTCTGCCGCTCTATCTCCAGAAGCTGCTCTTCCTTTTCCCTCTCGGATTCCGTTTTGAACATGAAGTATGCAATCATAAAAACCATCATTATGGCGAACGAAATCTGGAGCATGAGGCCCTGAACCTCATCTACGCTCATTCGCCACTGGGCACGGTGGTCTTTTCCCAAAATAAGGCTTAATGACTCTCTTTCTGTACTGCGAGTGTCTTTTTTCACCGTATGATCAAACCTCATTCTTTCCGGTTATAGCCGACTTTATTTTGTGGAGCAGCTTCTCGGCGCTGTTTGCACGATCAGCCTCTCTGGCACATTTTTGCAGGCTTTCCCGCAACTCGCTTTCAGACTTAAGTCTGGACGACATCTCACGTTCAACTTCGGCTCTAAGCCTTGAGATGGTCTCCTCATACGTTTTGCGTGACTCAGAAAATTCCGCCTCCATTTTTTTCATATGCTCGCTCTGGAGACGCACCTTGCCGGAAAGCTCCGCGACATTTCCGCGCAGTTCGTTCGACTCCTTTGCCGCCGAAAGCAGGTCAGAGGCAAGTGCAGCATTGTCAGCAGAGAGCTTTTCAGCCGCAAGGCAAAAAGTTTTTTGAGCTTTTTGTATGCCGTCCACCAGATCCGCCACCCCGCCTACCAGCTTAACCGCCTCCATGTGGACAGATTCCACAGAGTTCACACGTCTCGACAGCGCTTCGTCATACGCTCGCTGCCGTTCGTCGAACTTGTCGCCCGCCGCAGTAAGTTTCGTCACCAGTTCGTCAACAGCGGAAATAATGCTGACCGATAACGCCTCGCCTGCCCGCGTCCCGCATTCTCTGAATTTATCCAATTCTGCAGCGGCCGAACATACAGAACCGGACAATGCTTTGACGTCGCCAGCACTTTGTGTAAACTCGTGCCCGAGTTCTACGGTACGATCCCTCAATATGTCAAAGACCTCGGATACGCCTCTTTCGCTGTCCTCGATGAGTCCGCTCTTCTCAAGCATCATCCTCATCAGCGGCCTGATGACCGGATGGTCTATAACAAAGACCCAGACAACCGCAACGAGAGTTGAAAACAACGCCGTATGGAGACATGACATCAGACTCGACATCGAAACCGTCTCCATATCAAAATACCCGATTACGATTATTCCCCAAAGAGTTCCTATGAGACCAAATGAGATGTTCAGCTGGTCGAACGAGCGGAAAAAGGGGAAATACCCGTCGTCCGAAACTACCGTGCCGCGTATTATCCTGACGATACCGAAAAGAACCAGCAAACAACCCATGAATGGGATAAACGTGGACACACACGAAAGATCCACTGCAGACCAGTCCAGAAGCGGAAATATGCCGGACACGCTGTCCGGCATAGCCGATGAATCACGGCCCACCTCGACAAACCGGCTCCACCAGCGTACAACCACCGTCACATTGTTAAAAAAAGCAAGCCCGGTGAACGCAGCAGCTGCGATGGCCGGAAGCAAACACGCCCATAATACAGCCTTATGTTTTACGTTACGCTGCTCTGACATTGCAATCCTCATTTATTCAAAGAGACAAAATCTCGTCCATCAATACATCGTGCGGCTCACACGGCAGCTTCGGAACTATCTGCCACGAGAAAGCTACGCCGATCTTAACGCAGTCACAGCGGAGCGAAGTTAACAATCTGTCGTAATATCCGCGTCCATGCCCCAGCCTGTTGCCTGATTTGTCGAACAGGACCCCGGGAACAAGACAAATATCCGCCTCTTCCCCTCCGGCATAGTCGCACACTTCAGGTTCTTCCACACCGAACGCACCGATACGAAGCAACGCATCTGGTGCAATGTGCGAGAACCTGTATGCGCCAGCGCCGTCGGACACCGGAACCAGAACCCGCTTTCCTGATAAACGGCACACGTCGCGCAGCCTGCCAATATCCGGCTCGGATGCCATCGGCATGTACATCGCCACACACGTCGCTCGTTTAAACAGATCCATGCGAGCCACCGCTGCAGCAAAATCCGGACGCGGATCCGATGAGTGCTCCTTTCTCAGAATACCGGCAAGCCGCCGGTATTCTTTTTTGGCCATGACTATGTCCGCTTGATTTACCACTTGAGCTTTATCCCGGCAAGCACAGAAACGTTGCTCATGTCCACTTCGTAATTGGACTTAAGATGGTGTCCGCCCAATGTGATGTCATAATCGATCGATTTTGTGCCTATGTCTGCGTAACGCACTTCGGCAAATAGATTTACAATTGGCAAACCAAATTCGACACCTGCCGCGGCCCACCACCCGCTCATGTCGCTAACGTCATAGTCGTAAGAAATATTTGTTCCCACGATTCCCACAGAAATGTCGGGTATGATGTAATACGAGTACCCAACCCCGGCATACACTCCCAAGAACCCGAACAAATTAAAATCAGCGATCAGACCGGCCTCGAGCGGGACAATGCCAACATCGTCAAAGTCAAACTTGAGCCCCAATATATTCGACAGTCTGTCTTGAATGTCTGTAACCTTGTCAAATTCATTCGCATACCCTCCGCTCAGACGTATGGATAGGAAGGGAACAGTGCTGACCTCTATCATACCGCCGTAGTAATTGCCCTTACCCATGGTCTCTGTGTCCATAACGCCTGCAAAACCGCCAATTGACGAAGAATACGCAGGCGCAAGCAACATCGCCAGCGCTGCAGTCAGCAAACAAACTTTCTTTTTCATTTTAACGAGCTCCGTTTATTTTACAACATGCTACTCAATACACTTCTCTCACTGTACGCATCTCGTTTACGGACAGTGCCCCGCAACGCGGACTCTGGCACCATCAAGCAACGAGACTGCCTATGCTGTTTTATGCACGGTTCCTGCACATACCTCTTTCCCACGATGCATCATAACTTTCAACCACGCACCGAGTTTTACTGCGGCACATAAAAATGCAGCGCACAAAACAATCGGTGGCGAAGCCGCAATATCGGCAAACCACGAGACACAGATGCCGAAAATCAATGAGACAAATGCAAACATCCCAGAAAATATCATTGCCGACGTAACACGGCGTCCAACCGTAAGCCCGGCAACCGCTGGAAGAGTGAGCAACGCTATTACAAGAACGATTCCGACTGCTTTTGAAAGTACAAACACAGCCAAACCTGTTGCCAGAGATATCACCAACTCGTACAGGCCCACCGGCTGCCCGCTTTCTTTTGCCAGCGCTGCATCAAAACAAACAGAGGCTATACCGTGCTTAAACAGCATCACCAGAAGCACGGCAGCTGAAGCCACAGCAAAAACCATTGCGGCATCTGCCGGAGTCGTCATAACAATCGAACCGAACATATATGTCATCAGACCGCTCTGGTAGCCGTCTGTAAGCGATAGAAACACCAAACCCACCGCCATTCCCACAGACCAGACCGCACTCAATGCAGAGTCTTTATTTTCCCCATAACGGCCCAAAAAAACAGAAACAGCACATATGGCGGCGAGGGCGCCTGCGTCAGCGGTGAGCCATCCGATACCGGCAAACTCGGCCAGACCGATGCCAGCGAAAGCCGAGTGCGCAACGGCACCCGCAACATAGGTGCTTCGCCTCGCCACCGTCAACGTGCCAATTACGCCGCAAACGACAGAAGCAAACAGCGACACCGCCACCGGTGTCAGAAGCATATCCGGTATCAACACGTCTCTACACCCTGAATATCGCACCCATTTTCTTGCCGAGCAAAACACTCACCCCAGCTATGGTAACTGTAAGAAATGCCATCGCCCATACACCGAGCGCAGATGCCACATATCTGCCCGTTCCCAACAGCTGGAACAACTCATATATCGTCTTTGTTATTGGATAATATCGTGCCTGCTGCGCCAGCATGAGACTGTCGGAAACCTCAAGCATGCTGAATGCAAAAGCGAGCAGAATACCGGCTATAAGATTCGCGGAAATCAGCGGGATCGTTATTCGTCTCAGTGTCGTAGACGGCGACGCTCCCAGATTCAGGGAGGCCTCCTCAAACGCCTCGGAGGTTTGCTGCAGCCCAGCCACGGCTGACCTCACCATATAAGGGAGCCTGCGTACGGCATAAGCCACAACAAGAAACAACGTAGGATTTATCCTTACATCGAAAAGAGCCCCCCAGAAAGAACTCTCACGAACCCACGACAAATTAGCAAGCCATGAGCTGATCGCGAGATAACCGAATGCCATGACAAGACCAGGAACCGCCAGCGGAATCATTGCAACGGCATCCAAAACCCCGGCAAAACGCAACTTAGATCTCACCACAATAAACGCAATGGCTAGACCGAGCAGCAGATTAAAAACAACCGCAGCCGCCGAGAAACCAAGGCTGTTCCTTATAGAAGATACCGCCATCTCATGACTTAGTGCCTCAGAATAGTTACCCAAAGTAAAAACCTGCGGGAGGACTGTACCATACCAGGAACCTGGTTTGCAGAAACTCATCAAAATAACGCCGACGTGAGGAAGGAGGGCAAAAAAGGAAACCACGGCAAACGGTGCCGCCGCGGCAATACAATGCCACCCGGAGAGTTTCCTGGCGCTGAACATCACCGCCGCTTTCCCCTGCATCGCAAAAACATTACGACCGAACGCAACTTTGCCGACTGCGTACAAAATAACGCTCGTTGTGAGAACAACAAAAACAAGAGCATACGGGAACGGGCTGGCCCCAATATCTTTCAGCGAATCAAAAACCTGCACCGGGGCACACTTTGTAAAATTCAGCATCAATGGTGTACCCAGCTCAGTAAAGCTCCATATAAAAACAATAGTCCCGCCGGCAAACAGCCCGGGAAGCATAAGGGGAAGCGTTATTTTGAAAAACCGGCTTCGACCGCCTGCTCCAAGATTAGCTGCAGCTTCATCCATTGCTGGATCGATATTTGCCAATGCCGCCGCCGTATTCAGATAAACGATCGGATAAAGCGTCAGGGCCTGAATTACAACCACGCCAAAGTAACGCAAGCTCCCAAGCCAATCAACGGAAGTTCCCAATACCGCATTCAAGACTCCGTATTGACCGAGAATCTGCGTCATACCGATGGCACCTACAAACGGAGGGAGGATCATCGGAACAAGAACAATCGCGGAGAACAGCCCCTTCCCGGGGAAATCGTACCGGTGAGAAATCCACGCGAGCGGCACCGAAATGCAGACTGCAAGCAAAGTTGTCCCGGCAGCTATCGCAAAACTGTTGAGCAGCCCCTCCGCGTATATCGGATTCCGGAAAACACCCACGAGATACCTCAAGGTGAAAACTCCGTCTACCCAGAAGCCATTCTTCACCACAAGAACGATAGGCAGCACAAACAACACCCCGAGAACAAGCGTTGTTCCCCACAAAAGCAGATTCCAGCCTCTTCTCATGACACACGTCCGGGCCGCAGCTACCAAAGACCGTCTATCTAGTAAGACCGTCTATCTAGTATAGAAAGCGAACTCTGCCCTGCGGTTCAGCTTCCACGCGGATTCTCCGTGTCCCGGATCCGCGGGTGCTTCCTCGCCGTAACTTGATGTCTGTATTCTCTCTGGAGCAACGCCGCAGCTTATCAAGCTGTCACGAACAGCCTGCGCACGGTACTCCCCAAGCGACATATTGTACTCATTTGTCCCGCGCTCGTCGCAGTGACCCTCGACGACAAGAAGATAGTCGCTCATTTCATTCATAAAGTCCGCAATAGCAGCAATCTTCTCAATTTCGTTCTGCGGAATCACATACGTATCGTACCCGAAATAAACAGGATAGAAATTGACATCCTCGACTTTGTTCAGGGTTTCAAATCTCATGCCATCGTAAAGCGGGATATCTCCGGAGATGTATTCGCCGGACATTATCTGATCCCGGTATGCCGACCCATCCACCCCGCCGGCGGTATCTTTTTTACCGCTCTGGCATCCAAAAACAAACATGCCTGCAACCGCCATGGCAGCCAGCATGCCAACATTGGCCATCTTGCTATTTTTCATTTGTTTTCCCGATTCTTAGTTGTTTTGGAAATTGCCCGACCACGACGGAAGATACCAATCACCATCCGCCGTAACAAGTGTTCTCAAAGGATCGCCCATTGTGTCGAGCACAACAAGCGTCCGTTTGTAATTCTCAGTTCTGGTGCATACAATGTGACGCCCGTCAGGGGCCCATGACGGATCTTCATAATCGGCTCCGTCCTGCGGACTTATCAGGCGCGGGATATTTGCACGAGAATCAGATGCCGGCGTGACAATATATATCCCGTAGCGCGATGTCCTGCCGCAGAACGCGATTACACCGTCCGGACCAAAATCCGGCGCAACACTTTCGCGAAGTCCACCTACAAGCGGAGACGACAAAGTCTGCCGGAACTGAAGCGAGGCTTCCGATTGCAGAGGGTTTGCGTACATGTAAAGCTGGGGCGCGCGGGATCTGTCGTCCACAAAAACCAGACGTCTGCCATCCGGAGACCACGAAGGGCTCGACTCATTAATCCGCCGGGAAGCGGTCAAACGGCGCAGCTGCTTCGCGGCTAAGTCCATGACATACATGTCCACACCGCCGGAGCGAGACAATATAATGGCCATGAACCGCCCGTCCGGAGAAACTGCCGCGCCATTGTTCATCCCGGGATACCCCGCTATGAGCTCGCGTTTTTCCGTATCGAGATTAACTTTGTAAACCGCGGACACACCGGTGAGCCACGAGGTGTACATGAACGCATTCTGTCCAGGAATCCAGACTGGAGAAAGACACAATTTGTTGTCACTGGTAAGCCGTTTCATTCGTCTGCCGTCGGCGTCGCACATGTAGATGTCCGTTCCAATCCCTGTTCTGCCAACAAACAAAATTTTGGAAGAAGCCATTCCCGGCCGTCCTGTGACCGCACGAGTCACCTGATCGGACATCTTATGCGCCGCATCGCGAACCGAAGATCTCGACGAGGTCACGGCGAAAGACTTGGATCTCATTCCAGCCATCCACGAGACTGTCACGCTGGCGGAAAACGCGGACGAGGATCTCACATCCCCGCGCAAAGCAACAGAGGACGCCCCCTCAGACGCGGCCTCTTTAAACCATCCGGAATTCAAGAGATCGGATCGCAGAATCCCGGCAAATTCACGCGATTCGGCCGAACCGTCCAACCTCAGCGAGTCCATACTGAAGGAGTACTTGCCCCCGGAATTCGCCTGACCGACAACGGTTACGTCGGCACCGAATACGCGTCCGGCGAACAGACAACACGCCAATATCAACAAACCTGTGGTAAACTTTATCAAACTTACTGTCTCTCTCACAATTCCCTTAGAAAGCGCAGAGCGCGCACCCTCCGCTGCGACAAAACCGGAAGGACGCCGCCACGCCGCAGACATCACCTGCTGCAAACGACAACTCTCCGTCATACCGGAACAGACGCCACAAAGTATATCACAAACAGAAACCCCGTTGCAATACGCGCCCCGCCACACTTTACATCGGGAAATACCGATGCACAAACGCCTCAAACTTTCGCCAGCTTCGGCCTGCACGGTACACCGGCGAGTCCGCTTACAGCCTCTCCATATATCTTTTCGAGGAGGCGAACATTCTTCTCCGGAGCATAAAAACCCGAGACATACCGGCCGTAAGCCTTTTCACCCATCCGTTCAAGGATAGTTGGATCTGCAAACGCACGGCACAAGGCATCAGACAAACCCGACGTATTCCCGGCCTCAAACAATATGCCTGAAACACCATTTTCAACCAGAGACGAAAGTCCGCCTATGTCGGCGACTATAGCCGGGACGCCGGCAGATGCAGCTTCAACCACAGCCAACCCGAACGTTTCATAGCATATGGACGGCTGAATCACCGCCTTGCAGCGGGATATCTCCCCCAACAGTTCATCGTGCGGCACCTGTCCGGCGAACTCCACACCGGCAATCCCACGTGCCAACTCGCGCAAACTTGCTTCCTCCGGGCCAGAGCCGACTATTTTAAGCTTCGGCATGTCTGATCCCGAAACCACGAAACCACGATCTGCAACAAAGTTTCTCCACCCTTCGATAAGCACATGGACGCCCTTCTCTGGAGAAAGCCTGGACACGCACAACACCACGTTCGAACGCTCAGCGAAGGGAATCTTCATTGCGGCTCCCGGAACAACATTCGGCTTAACGTGGATTTTTCCGGCGGGAATACCCAGATCAATGAATTTTCTGCGTCCGGCCTCGGTCAATGCTATGTACGCCGAGACCCTTTTTGAGAAAGTCCCGATCATACGATGAAACATCAACATAGTCCCCACTGCCGACGATGCCGCAAACGAATTCCTGTAACACCGCAGCGCACAACCGCGCCATGGTATGCGGCCTACGCATCTTTCGCATACGCCCCCTTCCCTGAACAAAAACCCATTGAGACACCCCACCCTGTAGTTGTGTAGCGTCTGAACCACTGGCACACCCTCGTCAGCAGCCGCATAATACACAGAAGGGGAAAGTGACGGAAAAGTGTTGTGACAATGGACCACATCCGGGCGGAGAGTACATATACGCTCACGCACAGACCTGTACGCCGCCCTGTTCCACACCGTATTCACGAACATCAGAAACTTGCCGGGCAGACCGCAGTTTTCATCAAGACCTTTGTTGCTTGCTTCGTACTTTACAACGCTGTGTCCTGCGTCAGCCAGCATCTTGCATTCCGACTCAAAAACACTGTCCTCCCCGCCAGATATTTTGTAGCGACAGTGAATGACCAGAATCTTAAACGGTTTTAATTCCGACATTGAATTTTTCCACGACCCAAAAACTAAACCAAGCGGTCTACCAACCGCAAACACAAAACTGCGGGTATTATCGTATCACAAACACGTCAAATAACAAGCGCGAGCAATATTCCTGACCGGACCAGCCCCCGCGGCTTTCAAACTTAAGACATGCCCGAGGATGGGATGATCTGAGACACTTTCTCGTGATGTTTCTGCGTGGATTGTGTTGCGAGTTCTATTTCAACAGAAAAAACAGAAAGCGAAATATCATCGTTTTCTGGAAAAAATCTGCCCGCGTGGCGGCAATGGGCGGACATACACCTCTTTGGGGCGTTTCTTTTCATGTCTGTAGTCATTCCTTTGGGTATGGACGTTACATTCCGAAACTTTCCCCGGTAATTTACAAAAAACGGCCGTATTGACAAACAAAACGGAATACTGCATAATGCCGTCCACTAAGAGCGTATTGCACGAATGAAGCGCAAAAATGCTCATTTGTGTCTTATTTTGGTTGGAGGAATGTTGAAATGTCACGTCGTATTCTTATTGCCGGCAACTGGAAAATGAACAAGACTTCAGCAGAAGGCGCTGAACTTGTAAACGGCATCCGCAGTGCCCTGACCGATTGTTGTGCGGACAAGTTGCCGGAGGTTCTTGTGTGTCCTCCTTTTCTGGACATCGCAACGGCTGTATGCGCGGCAAAAGGGTCTGCAGTGGAAGTAGGCGCGCAAAATGTCCACTGGGCTTCAAGCGGAGCATACACCGGAGAGTGTTCTACCGCCATGCTTCTTGATGCGGGATGCACGCATGTAATTGTCGGTCACAGTGAGAGACGCCAGTACTTCGGGGAAACAGATGCGACGGTCAACAAAAGGGCTAAAGCCGCGGTTGACGCAGGCCTTGTCGCAGTTGTCTGCGTTGGGGAAACTCTTGAAGAGCGTGAATCCGGAGCGACGACGAAAGTCGTAGGACGTCAGGTGCGCGAAGCTTTTTCCGGATTTTCCGCGAATGACATGAGTAAAGTCGTTGTGGCATACGAGCCAGTCTGGGCGATAGGTACGGGCAAGGTCGCCACCGATGAGCAGGCGCAGGAGGTTCATGCATTTATACGCAAAACTCTGGGAGAAATGTTTGGCTCAGAATGCGGAGATTCCGTTCGCATCCTTTACGGCGGCAGCATGAAACCCGGCAACGCGGCAGGTCTGCTGAAACAGAAGGATATAGACGGAGGTCTCATCGGCGGAGCATCGCTCAAAGCAGATGATTTTGTGGCAATAATTAAGGCCGCTATGGCTTAATCCGGGGAATTTATATATGGAGATTCTATTTCGACTGCTTGTTGCCGTAGAGGTTGTAGTTTGTCTGCTCCTCATAGGCATTGTGCTGGTACAGCGTTCGAAAGGTCAGGGAGCCGGTCTGAGTTTCGGAAGTGGCGCCGAGGCGGTTTTTGGTGCGCAGATGGGCAACGTACTCACCAAAACGACGGTGGTTCTGGGCATTATTTTCTTGGCGAACACCGTTATTCTTGCAATCGTAAGACCCACCGGACATGAAACATCGCTCACCGCACAGGCAGCAGAGCGTTCTGCAGCCAGAATGGAAGCGCAGGCTCAAGAGATGCAGAACGTTGAACCGGAGGTTTCTGCGGAGGCCGCCGAAATGCTTGCAGAAGAAGACGTCCAGCCCACAAATTCCGTGGAGGCTGCATCAGTGCAAACCACTGCTGCTCAGCCAGAGACCGGATCAGAGGTTACTGCTCAGCCGAAGGCCAGCTTGGAAGAAGCGGTTCAGCCTACGAATGCTGTGGAGACTGCTGCAGCGCCTGCAGCAATGCAGACCACTGCTCAGCCCGAGGCAGGCTCGAAGGAAGCAGCGGTTCAATAGATGGGTGTCGTTTTTGCAGAATTGCGCCGGAGTATCGAATGCGTTCGGCGAAATCTCTCCAGCGAACTATGATGTCTAACCATTTTCTTTTGTTTGAAACGGTCGCCGTCGCGGCCGTTTTTTGTGTTTGTGCCGGATGTTTCAGGAAAACAGAATCCGAATCTGGTAAATATCCGGATCTGGTTTTGATAACCTCCGACGGGAACGTCGGATTTTCCCCCGACGGAGCGTTCTCGTACGACGGGACATTATCCCCCTCTCCCATGCCGCTGCCGGCTGCGGCGGCAGTACTCTCCGGAAGTCGTCCGTGCGACAATGGAGTGAGGATAAACGGAGTCGGCTCATTGTCTCCGGATGTATCAACGATTGCATCTGAACTCTCATCCCGAGGATGGAAATGCGCGGCCTTCCTGTCGTCAATTGCCCTTGGACCACGGCACGGCCTTACAAACGGATTTGAGGTTTACATTGCTGGCGACAGCGGGCGGCACAGCATATACACCATTCCGATCGCGGAAGCAAGACAGCTTGTGGATGCCGCGCTTGATTTTCTCAATAGCAAGAACAGGAGTGGTGTTCCGGCGTTTGTCTGGGTTCATGTGAGTCCATTCCTTGGCAAAGAAAAAACCAGCACAGATGATCTTGAAAAAATACGGCTGGACACCCAGAAAGAGCTTTCCAGACTCAATTCGAATGGCAGAAAAGGCTTCTACGCCTCGCTCTATGTTGCTGATACAAACTCCGTATTTCAAGGGCTTTCTTTGGAATCCTGCAATACCGAGATGATTTATTTCGGAGACGGAGAAGCTCCAGATATCCCCCACACACCGATCAATATCAAGCCGGCTCTGCTGCGTATGGCGGGGTTCGATCCGGAGGATGCTCCTTTCACACAAGAGCTGTATGCAGAAACGTTGCAGCCATGGTATGCATTCAGACTTGCCCCCCAAAAAAACACTGAAGGACCATGGCGGCTTGACGCCGTAACCCCGGAAGTGCTTCCTCTGACGACGGAGTCTATGCTGCTTAATGCTATGGGATACCCAGGGGATGGACTTGTGTCCCCGTACACAAATGGAGTCGCTGTTTCGTCTGCCTATGGCAACGAACTTCTATCGGAAGCGCAGGCCGCTCTTGCCGCCAAAGGTGAACATGCGGAGGTATTGCTGAGCGGCCTTGTGGAGAAATATCCGCAGGTCCCGCTTTTTCATGAGTGGTTTGCCGATTTTTTGTTCAAACATGGCAAATACGCGGAGGCCTTCAACGAATACAGCAAGTCTGCCGATATAGGGTACAACATGATAAGGTCGATACGGCGTCAATCTGAGTGCCATATGAGGCTTGGCAACATACCGATGGCAGTAGATCGTGCGGAGAGTGCATTCATGCTGAGTCCTGACGATATGATTATCCGCAGAGAACTTTTTTCACTGCTCCTTTCCGTGGGCAGAGCTATGAACGGCACAAAAAAATACGAGGCTGCGCTGGAATGCCTGAACAGAGCTGTGTGGCTTGAACCGAAAAATGCAGAGGCATGTTACCAGATGGCGGTTGCGCAATGCGGAATCGGCGCGACAAATTCCGCCGTAATATACCTGTCAAATGCATTGAATTTGAACCCATCACACAATCCGGCAAAGACGCTTCTGGGAAAAATATCCAAATCAGGAAAACCAGTACCGCCTGAACCGCATAATGTAAAGTCTGAATAACGTAACATGTAACATATTGAATCGTGGGGTGTTATCAAGGAGTCTCAAAATGGAAAACAACATACCGAGAAACGAATATCCGCGCATGCAGTTTCGGAGAGAATACGCGTGGATGAACCTGAACGGCAGGTGGGACTTTGCATTTGACCCGGGACGCAGCGGAGAGGACCGGAAAATCTGGGAGCATCCGGAAATGTTCGATATGTCGATAAATGTTCCGTTTGCCCCTGAAAGCGCTCTTTCGGGAATATGCAGAAAGGACTTTGTCGAATCAGTCTATTACCAGAGGGAGATTACAATCCCCGAAGAATGGAGCGGACGCAGGGTCATACTGCACTTCGGAGCGGTTGATTATACCGCCAGCGTGCGGATTGATGGTGTGGTAGCAGGGACACATACCGGTGGATCTTCCTCTTTTTCTTTTGACATCACAGACCGCGTGGTTCCGGAAAAACGCCATGTCCTTACCGTCCATGCCGAAGATTTTCTAAGGTCAGGCGATCAGGGGATTGGCAAACAGAGTCCTCGCTACAACTCTTTTGGGTGCTCATATACACGCACAACCGGCATATGGCAAACGGTGTGGATGGAAGCTGTGCATAAGAACGGGCTGAAGCGCTGTTCAATCATACCGGATGTGGATGAGTCCGCTGTCAGATTCATGCCGGAGTTTATTAACCCGGACACGCGCGCCAGCATGCACGTGATTGTATCCGCACAGGGTGAGATCGTGGCGGAGGGAACGTGTTCCACGTCCGCAAAAACATGCTTGACGCTCCATATAGAGAATCCGCATCTCTGGAATCCGAATGACCCGTTTCTGTACGATGTCATGATGACCGTTACAGATGTGAACAATGTTCAGATTGACCGAGTGGAATCTTATTTCGGAATGAGAAAGTTCCACATTGAGGGCAACAGATTCTATCTCAACAATGAACCGATTTTTTTGAGATGGGTTCTTGATCAGGGATTTTATCCCGATGGCATATGGACAGCTCCTGATGATTTTTCACTGAAACATGACATCGAACTGTCCCTGGCCGCCGGATTCAATGGAGCCAGACTGCACCAGAAAATTTTCGAAGAACGTTTTCATTACTGGGCTGATAAACTTGGATATCTGACATCAGCCGAGTACCCGAGCTGGGGAATAAGCTGCACTTCACTCAGGGCTTATTTGAACTTTTCCCGAGAGTGGCGAGACCTCGTTCTCCGTGATATGAATCATCCATCCGTCGTCATGTGGACTCCTCTCAACGAAACATGTTCCTCTTCCAAATTTGATCTTGGCGCAGCTTTTGGCAAACGTGGCAGTTTTGACGATTACAAGGACTTTGTTGCCGACTTGGAGTTTTTAACCGAAAGGCTGGATGGCACTCGTCCTTTCCATGACACAAGCGGATATGTGCACTGTTCCAACCCAAACATTTTCTCCGTACACGCGTATATGCCTGACTCAAAAACGCTACTGAACTTTATAAATCCTGAATCAGGAAAATTCGGCAGAAACGTTCCGGATTTTGAACCGAAATATAATGGACAGCCTTATTTCGTAGATGAATGGGGCGGATTCAAGTATATTCCCGATACCGCTTCGTATGCATCAGAGGCTTGGGGATACAACGGAATTTCACCAAAGTCTCCCGAAGAGTTTGTCGGATACATCGCAGAGCAGACCGAAGCAATGAAAAATTGCGAGACAGTTGCCGGATGGTGTTATACACAACTCACGGATGTGGAACAGGAACAAAACGGCGTCTATATGTACAACAGGACTCCTAAAGCTCCGAATGATATGCTAAAAAAAGCTATCGAACAAAAACCCAACTGGTCAAAGTTCTGAGATGCGGCAGGACAATGCGGTGCTGCTGACGGCGCTGGATTTCGAAACGACTGGTAAATGTCCGGGATATCCTGACGAACCTTGGCAAATCGGGATTGCCGAGGTTTCGATAGAATGCGGCGACGCCAGCACTGTTTCCGTCTCTAATGTTACAGGCTCATTGTTGCGCGTTTCACCGGGAAGACCATTCAATAAATTCGCACCGGGACGTCATGCCCAGCTTCGGGACAAGATTTCCTCTGCAAGTTGTTTTCAAGAAAATTGGGTCTTATGGCGGACTAAACTTTTAAATCGTCCAATAATCGCACATAACGCCTCCACAGAGCGAAAGATGCTCCGTCAGCTTGCGCCGCTTCACGCATTCGGTCCGTGGATTGACACTCTCTCACTGAGCAGAATTGTGTGGCGCGGTCTGCCATCATATACACTGGAGAATCTGATATCCGTCCTGGGGCTTGCTCCGCTCGTATCAGATTTGTGTCCCGGACTTGCTCCGCACGATGCCTCATACGATGCCGCCGCGTGCGCGGTCCTGTTCGCACACATCATACGTCAGCCCGGATGGAATAAACTGGGGATCGAACGATTGTCTAAACTGTCTTAACTGCGGCATATCCTCCGGAAGACACTTTTCGCTTGCCGTAATATCAGAAAACCGCGGAACCTGACGCTGTTATTTATGCAAACCAGGATGCGTAATAATCGACGTCTGGTGATAAAAACTGTTTTACACTTATCTATTCTAATCATACCGTTTTACTGACAGGCAATACAAAGCGCGCCATCCATCTGTGAAGCATGTTGTAAAAAGCAAGTATTTTTTTGCATGAGGACATCACGTTAAATGTACACGGATTTGACAGGACGTCACCCTCCCCGCATGGTAAAATTAAGAGGAAGGTTCAGCTGCCGTGCAGACGGCATTTGCAATGCGTTCCATGATTGACCGACACACGCAAAAATCCGATACAGCACCTTGCAGTCTCGCTTTCCTTGCTAAGTTCCGTAAGGTTTTTCTCGTTTAACACGTTTCCATATTCCATCCGACAACGTATTATGTTGTCAGTCATAGCGATATGTGGCTGCACAAAACCACGCTGCGTTCCATCAGCGCCTCTTTGGCACGAGATGCAATCTTATCCGGCTCAATTCCATACATTTTAAACAAATCGTCCATCGATGACGCATGGGGTATAAAATCATCGGGCCATCCAACGCGGACAACTGCCGCCCGGTTTTTCACAGCAGCATCAAGCACTGAACCAAACCCTCCCACAGCAACAGCGTCCTCCAAAGTTACAAAAACGGAAACGCCTGATGCAATCTGTTCTTCCACCAGTTCTGTATCTAACGGCTTTACAAAAACTGCGTCCACAAGAATGAAATTGATTCCGGATTCTTCAAGTACTTTTGCTGTTTTCCCGGCAATTGAAAACATCTGCCCCAAAGCCCAAAGACTGACGACCGGAGCTCCGGGGAAAAGTTTAGAGTTGTCTGCCAAAACCTTTGCCTTCCCAATAGGAATGTCCCTGATCCCAATCCCTGATTCTGGGTCGCAAACATCGAAAACTCCCGCCCTGCCGCGCGGATACCGTATTACCGCGGGATACGGAAGCGAGAGTGCCGTATGCACCATAAAGGCTAAATCATCCGGAGTTCTGGGCTGCATCACGGTTATCCCTGGCACAGACGCCAACATTGCCAAATCAAAAATTCCGTGATGTGTTGGTCCGTCTCCAGGAACCGCTCCAGCCCTATCGAGGCATACGGTAACGGGAAGTTTCTGCAATGCCGCATCATGTATGAAATTATCGATTGAACGCTGAAAAAAAGTGGAATACACCGCCACCACAGGCCGCATGCCGCCAGCGGCCAATCCGGCAGCAAAAGTCATCTGATGCCCTTCACAAATCCCTACGTCAAAAAATCTGGAGGCATTCTCCTGCGCAAATGAAACCAACCCCGTACCGTCCGTCATTCCCGCAGTAATCGCCGCCACTGTGCTGTTTCTGCGCGCTTCAGCGCACATTATGCGCCCGAAGGCCTCGGACCACGACAAACCTCCGGACACATGATTAAGCGGTTCTCCTGTAGAAATTTCGAACGGATTAGAGCCGTGCCATGCCGATGGGTTGTTTTCAGCCGGCGGATATCCTTTCCCCTTGACCGTCGAGACATGAACAAGAACCGGGGTCTGTGTAAAGTTTGCCACTTCAAACGCAGAGATAAGGTGCTTTATATTATGACCGTCAACAGGGCCGATATACCTCAGTCCGAGCGACTCCACGACAGAACTGTGCACAAAAAAACTCTTCAGATGCATCAGAACCCGTAAATAATGCCTTCTAAGCCAAGACATTCGAAGTCGTTTTATCCCGAATTCTTCCGCCGACGTTTTCCATCTGTTATAACGTCGGCTCACCATAAGCCTGCCAAAAGCCTTACTGAGTGCTCCGACATTCTTCGATATAGACATTCGGTTGTCATTGAGCACAATAATAAGACGTTTCGTCGTCTGCGTCACATTATTCAGAGCTTCCAGAGAAACCCCATTGCAAAGAGCACCGTCACCGACAAGCGCCACAACGGCTTCGTTTCCGCCTGCGGCATCGCGGGCGGCAGCAAAACCCAATGCAGCAGAAATCGCGGTGCCGGCGTGCCCCGCACCGAAAACATCAAAATCACTTTCGGTGCGCTTCATAAAACCCGACGCGCCGCCGGTGCGTCTTAGTTCCGTCATAGCCTTGCGGCGGCCAGTCAGGATTTTGTACGCATACGATTGATGCGACACATCAAAAATTATTTTATCCTCCGGCGGTGAAAAGATTCGCAAAAGAGCAATCACGATCTCAACGACGCCCAAATTGGACGCCAAATGTCCGCCGTTTTTACTCACGTCATCAATTATTTCACGACGAAGCTCCTCCGCAAGCTCAGGAAGCTGCACTTCTCCGAGCATCTTAACGTCCAACGGAGTAGACACTCTGTCAAGCAGGCTCATAGAGAAACAATTTCAAGAGACAAATCCGCAGCCTTCACAGAATGCGTCAGGCACCCGAGCGAAATTGCATCAACACCTGTCTCCGCAACAGCACGCAGTTTTTCACGATCAATCCCGCCGGAAGCCTCCAGACGGCACCTGCCACCCGTTATTTTGACGGCTTTGCGCATCTGATCCAACGGCATATTGTCAAGCATTATCCAGTCAGGGTTTCCCGCAAGAGCGCTTTCCAGTTCTTCAAAACTCTCTACTTCAACTTCAACCGGCACGTCGGGAAAAGCCTTCCTCACCGCCGCCACCGCCATATCAAGACGGGATTTGTCCCCGCTTCTCCACAGTTTCCTGTGGTTGTCCTTTATCAACGCCATGTCGTGCAGACCCATGCGATGATTTACGGCCCCGCCGCATGCAACACTGTACTTGTCCAGAAAACGAAATCCAGGAACAGTTTTACGCGTGTCCAGTATCACGCATTTGCATCCGCGCACAACGTCTGCAAAGTCCTTCGCCGCAGATGCAATACCGGTCATACGCTGCATAAAATTCAGCGCTGTCCTTTCGGCGGACAGTATGGACTTGGCAGAACCGCTAACTCTGAGGACCGTCCCCTCTGCATCCGCATCGACTCCGTCGCGCACCACAATCTCAACTGACAGCGAAGCGTCCACCGCACGAAAAACCGCTCCGGCCACAGCGCCGCCGGCCACTCTGTATGGTTTGCGCGCTATTATATCTGCGGAAACATCAACTTCCGGATCAACGAGGGAAAGCGACGTCACATCGTTACCGGCTCCATCTTCAGCGAGGGCCGCATTTATCAGGCGCATAACTTCCTTATTGCTTTCCACATCGGAAATAGACATCGCAGCAAAAGACATCGCATTACCCTCCGCAACTGCTTACGTTCACGAACAATTACACGCGCGCCTTCCCTGCTATTTCCGCGGCGAGGGAGGCATTGGCGCATATGGTCTTCCAGTCGCCCGAAGAAATAAGCTTCGACGGCGCAATCCACGATCCTCCGCAAGCTGCAATAAGAGGGCATGACAAATATTCGGCCGTGGTTTCCGGAGTAAGTCCGCCGAGAGGAATATACCGCAAACCAAGGTGGTTGTATGGAGCTACAAGGGTTTTTATCGCTTTAAGTCCACCGATGACACCCGCCGGAAAAAACTTCAGCAATTTGCATCCCATTTCCACCGCCCCCTCAATCTCGGAAGGTGTCATTACGCCGGGTGCAAAACTGAACTTCATATCTCTGGCCGCCTGAACAATGTTCCTGTTGAATCCTGGAGCCACAGCGAATGCCGCACCTGCCTCTCTCGCACGGCGAAGCTGGTCGCACGTAAGCACCGTGCCCGCCCCAACTATCATCTCCGGACGCTTCGACGCAACTTTTTCGAGCGCCTCCAAAGCCGCCGGAGTACGCAGCGTAAGTTCCATAACGTTAACTCCGCCTTCCAAAAGCGCGTCCGCAAGGGGGTCTGCCTTTTCCGGATCGTCAAGCACTACAACGGCAATGTTGCCGCAGGAAGCGATCCTGCCGGCAAGTTCTGCGTCAAAAACGTTCATTTCAATCTCCTACCTGAATATAATTCCCTATAACAACATTTCAGAAACAGGCACAACATCACACCTGCTGCACCAACTTAAACAAAAGCGGTCCAAGAAGTATGATAAATACAGCAGGAAAGATAAAGACGACAAGCGGACCAAGAAGCTTGGTCGGAGCCTCGTTTGCAAGCTTTTCCGCCCTTTCAAACCTGCGATTTCTTATTTGATCAGACTGTATGCGCAGTATGGCGCCTATGGCGACTCCCAACTCGTCCGCCTGCACAAGTGCATTCACAAGGGAGCGCATGTCAGGCAGATCTATCCGTCTGGCCATTGCCTTGAGTGCATCACGGCGGGAGGCCCCCACCTGTATCTCCCTGACCATACGGAGAAGCTCCTCGCTCAACGGATCAAGTTTCTCGCGTTCTGTCGTACGCTGAACGGCCGACATGAAATCCAACCCGGCTTCTACGGAAAGAGTCAGAAGATCAAGCACAAAGGGCATCGCCTTCAGTATCTTCTTCTGCCGCACATTCACAGAGCGTGTGAGCCAACTCATAGGATACACGTAAGGCAGAAGAAAGGAAACCACACACAAAAGCGGAAAAACAGAATCCAGAATCGGAACTCGAATGCACAATGCCTTGAAAATAAGGCAAAACACGGGACCAACACAAAGCGGCATGAGAATCTTGATCGCTATAAACTCCCATCCGGACAGAAGGCCTTCGAATCCCGCCGTTACAAGCATCGCATCCGCACGAGTTCTCATACGCGACAGACCCGGACTCTTCGCTAGAGACGCAAGATTCGGCGCTAACGGCAGCAACAGCCTGAATATCAAAGGGATGGCGCGTTCCTGCCTGCGGCCGTCTGCAAGCGTCACGTAAGTTATCTGCTTGGCTATACCATAAACATACCAAGAGAAAAAACCCGCGGCGACCGCCCAAAGGACTATCGCAATCCACCCCAGTACTGATATCATCACATTACCCCCGCAGGGAGATGCATGCAATATCAGGCGCCTTTGAACGCATCAAACTCAATGTACTGCATGAACATCAGCAAAACAAGCAAAACAAACGAAATCACACACAGAATCGCCGCCCATGAAAAATTCTCCTTAGCCGTAACGGCGGCATTCATTGTGAGCGCCGGATTCTGATGTCTTTCAGAAATCATACCCGCAGGGCCTCCAGGAACCCCCTGCCCCATATTGTCTTTCATAGCTGACATATTATCAATCCCCTTGCCTGAACAGCCGCACTCAGAGCGACCGAACTTGCACGATTGTAGCAAAATACCCATGCGGCGCGCAACTGTTCTTTACGGAACAACGCGCGAGGGCAACTCAAAATGCAGGACGACACCATTCAAACAGGAACTTACCTTTTGATCTCAGAGTTTTCTCCTGCACGGCGTACAGCCTGCACCTCTCGTAGTACATCAGGCCCCAACCTCGTACAACTATCTGCAAAGCGTGATTGACTTAAGCCGCGGCTTATGGAAGACTAGGCCGCCTGATGGACATAAAATTCGCGAATATGGAAACAAATCTTAACATTGTTCTTGTTTCACCGGAAATTCCACACAACACCGGAGCCGTTGGCAGACTCGCCGTCGGACTTGGGTGCCGGCTGCATCTTATAAGACCGCTGGGATTCCACCTCGACGACCGCTCCCTTCTGCGGGCAGGTCTTGACTATTGGGAACACCTTGATATCCTGATACACAGTTCGTGGGATGACTTTTTGCAGCGCGAAAAATGCCCGGCACACAAAATGGCATTTCTAAGCACGCACGGACACAACTCACTCTATCAGTGCAAATTCGCTCCGGGAGATTATCTTGTCTTCGGAAGTGAGAGCTCCGGACTGCCGAAGCCGTTCCATGAACAATACGGCTCCCGCATGTTCCGTATTCCCATG
Organism: uncultured Verrucomicrobiota bacterium; assembly: GCA_949285835.1. GTDB lineage: Bacteria > Verrucomicrobiota > Kiritimatiellia > RFP12 > UBA3636 > CASEAR01. The sequence goes on from CASEAR010000126.1 coordinate 28,445, forward strand.
CCCGGACCGCACGCCAGAAGCATAAATCTGGCTAACGCTGTATCTATTGCCGTCTATGAGGCATACAGACAAGCATACTGCCCTGCATCGTGACAAGCCTTTCGGCACCCAGACGGGGCGTGTCTCACAGATCTACGGCAGCGGGTGTGCGTTCACATTCTGAACGGCAAACCGGGAACGATGATCAGAAAGGCGTCTGGTGAAATCGACGAAATTGCAGAGCTCCGGAGGAGTCCACAGCTTTTCAGCCAGTGCGCATGCTCTGGGGAATGCCATGTACTCCATGTGCTCCGGAGTCCCTATATATTCGGCCCACAACTGCCCCTGTCCTCCGAGAGCCCTTGAACCCGCATCTGGAAGCATTCCCTTCAGTACCGGGTCAAACCTGTAGACGCGCTCCGCGGGGAGGTCTCCGCCTATGCCGAGGGGCTCATGCTCCGGATCTGCCTGAAAGTAGTCCAAATACGTGTACGTATTGTATGCAGCCACAAATTCGACGCCGTGTTTGTCCGCCTTTCTGGCGAAATCTTCACCGCGCCAGCACATCACGGCGGCATTTTCCGGCAGCCCGCCGTCCATTATTTCATCCCAGCCTATCATGCGGCGACCGTTCTGCGTCACACACGAGTTGACGCGCTTGAGGAACCAGGCCTGGAGCTCAGTTTCATTCCTGACGCCGACTGACGCCATAATTTTCTGTACCTCACTGCAGATTATCCATTCGTCCTTCCTAGCCTCGTCTCCGCCAAGATGAATGAATTTCCCGGGGAAAAGGTCCATAACCTCGCCCAGAATGTTCTCCATAGCCTCTATGGTTGACTCACGCGGCGAAAGAATCTGATAGCTGATATCCCATGTATCACGAACATGAATACGGCATTCCGGGAAATTGCCCCATTCCGGATATGACGCTATAGCAGCAACCATATGTCCCGGCATGTCGATTTCAGGAACGATGACAATTCCGCGGCGATATGCGAACTCAACAATATCGGCAACGTCAATCTGTGAGAAAAAGCCGCCATACGGCGTCTCGTCATACCTGCGCGGGACATCGCGATGAACATGTCCGATTACCGTTCTCGGTCTTATGGAGCCTACCTCCGTCAAAAGAGGATACTTCTTTATCTCTATGCGCCAGCCCTGATCATCCGACAGATGAAGATGAACCCTGTTGAACCTGTACTGAGCAAAGAGCTCGATCATCCGGAAGATATGCTCTTTGGGAAAGAAATGACGAGACACGTCTATCATCATTCCACGCCACCTGAACCTTGGATTGTCGCGAATCTCAACGCAACATGCTTCCCAGCGCATGTCTTTCACCGGAACCGGCGAATAAATCTCGGGAGGGAAAAGCTGCCGAAGCGTCTGTATGCCGCTCAAAACAGACTCTCTGTTCAACCCGCGCAAGCATATTCCGTCCCTCCTCACACTCAGCTCGTAAGACTCGCTTACGAACCCCGCGCTGTCGCATCCGTTATCCCCCGACTCTACAAGGTAGATGTCGCCGCTCCCGGCATGACCAGAGCAAACCGGAAACGGATATCCAGTTGACGCGGACAAATACTCCGAAAGAAGCGCGGCGGCATCAGCCGCACCGCTCGACCCGACAACAATTCTTGTCGTTTCTGCAAGTAAAAAGGATCCGTCATATTGCTCGACATGTGACGGAAAGGGAATCAGCGACAATCGTTTCATATTTTGCGCCTGTCTATTTATTGCCAAGTAACACAGCCCGCCGCCCCACGCGGCGCCAAACTTCGATGCTGTCCTGTGAGGGTACTTTAAAACCGCACACCATGTCAAGAGCCCGCGTTTGAAAAGTGCAAAACTGAAAAGTGCAAAACGTAAAGTTGCGAAATGTAACGTCCATACCCATAAAGTGAGGACAGACACCAAGAGAATTTCATTGCTTTTGCCGTCATCCGGAAAAATAGCCGTGAGACTCCTCTGCCGCAAACTGAAAAAGAATCGCTGCGGGCATACGTACCAGCATATTCTCATGCGAGGCCGCACTCTGCTTTTGAAAACCGCAAAAGATTTGACCGAAACTGAACGAACGCCCAGGAAGTAAGCCAAACGAAGTTCCCTTCGCCGATCTCGCAGATGCGCTCACGGAATCTCCTAACTCAGCATCAGAAGGCAGACCTCACAGCATCAGAAGGCAGACCTCGGGCGATGCGGATTTGGACGGGTCAAATCGCTTAAAGTCCGAAAACACCTAATAAAACGCTCAATGTCTGAAAAAGAAACACAGACACTTCCGTGCCGGTTACTATGAGAAAACTGCAGCGTGACAAGCTGCTTTGCGTTCGCCAAATTGCTTCCGTAAGGAGTGCCAGCCGATCATCAGGAGTCATGCAGTCAGAATACGGAAGCACAAATACGCAAAAGCCGTTTTCAGTCCGTCGGCATCCTGATTGAAACCGTTGTTCATATGCCATCGAAAACGGCGTTGCCGCCATAGCGGCTTCTACCCGGAATAACTACGGGACAAATGGGCCCCTTCCCTCTGCAGGCAAAGGCTGCGTCGTCAGACGACCTGTTCAGAGGCTGGGCAGGCTTTTTATCCTTCTGCGGCTCTGCGAAGGACTCCTTATCCCGGCGCCGGTAAGATAAACATCGCGCATTGAAAATGCGCAACAATCCAAACCTGAAATAAAACAACCCGCAGATTATACGGACCGCATTTTCGTGTCCCGACTTCGGAATGCCGAATATAAACTTCATAACGGACTTTGCCGCTGCACATATGCCATTTGCTGTCCCCGCTAAAGCAGATTTGCATTTTTGAAGGAAAAGCCGTTTGAGACGGGATTCGCGGCGGCCATTTCCCGGCATTTTTTGGAAGCGCCAGAGCAATGCCGATGCACATGCATGCGCAATACCCACCACTTACCATGCATGTATAAAACAGTCAAAGTGTCAGTACACGCAGCACACACATATACCCGTCACACTCGCAAGCGGCGGCTGCGGCAAGGCACACATACATGCGCAAGACTCAGCCTCCGGGTGAAAACTTCTGGGCTGAGATGTCGTGTGCCGGTACACATACTGGTGCGAAGCTCATCGCTATATTCCAGCCTCAGACAATGCGCGCATCTCCATCCTTTCCTCTGGGACTCGCTGCACCTGTTTACTTCAGACAGAATTTACCATTGCCAGAATGCACAACGAAAGCAGCCACCGACCATCTATCGAAAACCGGAGTTAAACATGCATTTTTGACGCAGCACCGAAGCCGTGATCTTCCTTTGTGACGATTTTCTTGCATTTCGCTTTACAACGTGATGCATATTTGGTTAAATCGTGGAAAAGCCGTACAGGACTGTTCCTGCATGCGGTTCCAAGCGCAAACGGAACGCAAAATGACACCCAAATATCGCAGAATTTTGCTTAAATTGAGCGGGGAAGTGCTGCTTAACAAAGCTACTTCCCAATGCATAGATCCGGCCGTCGTAACGATGATGTCGGATAAGATAAAAGCGGTGAAAGATGCCGGCGTGGACGTTGCGGTTGTTCTGGGCGGCGGAAATATATTCAGAGGAGCCATTGGAGAAGAGCTCGGCATCGGACGATCCGCCGGCGACTATATGGGGATGCTCGCTACGGTGATAAATGCGATTGCGCTGCAGAATGCTCTGGAGCGAGACGGTGTTCCAACACGCGTTCAGACCGCCATCGCTATGCACGAAGTTGCCGAGCCGTACCTGCACAGAAAGGCTCTGAGCCATCTTGAAAAGGGACGTGTCGTTATTTTCGCGGCCGGCACGGGAAACCCTTATTTCAGCACGGACACAGCAGCGGCTCTGCGCGCAAGCGAAATCGGCGCGGATGTACTGCTCAAGGCAACAAAAGTGGACGGTGTATACACGTCAGATCCCGTAAAAGATCCAACCGCCGTGCGCTATGACAGGCTCACTTACAAAGAGGCCCTGACAAAGTCAATCCGAGTGATGGATTCTTCCGCTTTCGCTCTCTGCATGGAAAACAAGATTCCAATCATCGTATTCAATTTCTTCGAACGAGACAGCCTGATGAAGGCCATCGCCGGGGAGCAAGTCGGTACAACCATTACCGAAAAGTAATTTCAAAGGAATAATTCCAAGGGAATCCGAATATGACAGCAACACTTCTCAAAGAAACACAGGATAAAATGGACAGCACTCTCAAGGTGCTCGACTCCCAGTTGTCAGGACTGCGTACAGGCAAAGCATCCCCGGCTCTCGTAGAAAACATAACCGTGACATATTACGGTGCGCCGACTCGAATGCGCGAGCTTGGAAACATTTCGACGCCTGAACCGAGGCTTATTGTGATAACACCTTACGATCCTACTGTGATAAGCGAAATCGAACGCTCCATTTTGGGCGCAAACATTGGTGTGACTCCGGTCAACGACGGCCGCGTTGTTCGTGTTCCCGTTCCGGAGCTGAGTGAGGAACGACGCAAGGAAATGGTTAAGGTCGCCGGGCGCATGGCTGAAGAGGCTCGGGTTTCCATACGCAATGTGCGGCGCGAGGCGAACGACACAGCGAAAGCAATGCAGAAAAAAGGAGAAATTTCCGAGGATGACCGCGATCAGGCTCTCGAGAAAATACAAAAGGCGACAGATGCCGCCATCGCAAAGGTCGACGCCGCTGTGAAGACAAAAGAGTCCGAAATAATGTCAGTCTAATCAGGCATACATCGGCAAACGCGCGTTTTCATCCCCGAAGGAGGTCAATATGGCAGACGATACAAACACCGCAGATACCAACAAACCGCAGCGTCCGGTCGGAATACGGCCCATTTCGGTCACACCGATCAAGCCCGCGGGAGCTGAACAACAGCCAAACACCCCTCTCAGCGGCACATCGCCGACCATACGTCTCAAACCGCCAGTCATTACGTCCGGCGGAGACGGAGCGAAAGTTGTTCCTCCGCTCAAGCCTGCAGGAATACCCAACTCATCCCCGGCCGCAGAGACGCCCGCGATGCCGCAAGTTGCAAAACCCGATAACAAAGCTGCCTCTTCTGAAAGCCCGACCGTGCGGATAAAGCCCCTGAAGCCGACGGTTGTTCCGCCAGCGCCGTCCAAACCCATCGACCAAAGCGCGGAAAAAGGCAAGACGTCCAGAATTTCTCTGGACTCTGCTCTCAGCGGCGCGGATTCCTCCCCCGGTCCGTCCGGTATGTCCTTCAATACAAAACCGGTAAATGCTCCGCTTGGCAAAATTACCTCCCACATTCCGGACGACGTCTCGGAGAAAATCAAGTCAAGCACAGTGAAGCTTTCCATCCCCAACTCGGAGTTGGAGGATGCTCAGCAGATGACGCGGAAAAGGACTCTTCGCATGAAGGTACCGGCAAAAAACACTGCCGACAGTGACGGCGGGGCGGCATCGGAAGCAAAAACAATAAAGCGCATTGCCATCAAAAAGAATGATTCCATGCCACCCGATGCCGACGAGCAGAAGAAACCCGGAATGTCTGTCTTCGAGGCTATCCCCGGAACAGAAGACGGCAACGTTTCGGCTTTTGCGCCGATGCCTGTGCTCCCGCGTGAAAAGGTAAGCGTATTTTTCCCAATTTGCGCGGCGGCCACGATTATCGTTTCGATATTGACTCTGGTGCTGTTCTCTTCTCAGGCGTTCGGCCCAGACAGATCCCTCACACCTTTTTCTTCGAACACCAATTTCCCGGAAATCGGCTGGCCAGGTAAAATCGCGCCGTAACGCCGCACGCCGCTTCACCGGCGTTTTTGGGTGGAGCCGGACGGCACTTCAGCCGCGCCGGCTCCGTTCTGTTTTAACAAGCAAGCCTTTCGGATTTACACATGAAAAGTGAAGAAACAGCGCCGTCCAGAGCCTCTGTTCCGGAAATGGATGCACTCATCGGACGCAAATTTTCAGTTTTGGACGACGGTTTTGTCAGAGTTGTAGACTATATGGGCTCTGACGCTTCAATCGTACAGGCAGCAAGAGTCTCGTATGGAGCCGGAACAAAGCATGTTTCTCAGGACAGAGCGCTTATACGGTACTTGATGCGTCACTCGCACACCTCCCCTTTTGAAATGTGTGAGATAAAGCTCCACATACGAGCACCGATGGATGTGTGGCGCCAATGGGTAAGACACAGAACCGCCTCTATAAACGAATATTCAACCAGGTACTCAGTTGCCATAGATTCCATACACGAAACGGAGCCCGGAGAATGGCGGATGCAATCCCGGAACAACCGTCAGGGAAGTTCAGGCTTTTTCCCGCTGGAAGAAGGCGAAGCACTTACCCGCGAAGAAAGGCAGTTTCATGAGGAAGCGCGGAAACTTTACGAATCAAGAATAGACAGAGGAATGGCTCGCGAACAGGCAAGAAAAGACCTTCCTCTAGCCACATATACTGAAGCGTACTGGAAATGCGACTTGCACAACCTCCTGAGATTTCTGGCGCTTCGGATGGACGAACACGCTCAGCAGGAAATTCGTGAATATGCTTCCGTCATAGGACGCCTCATCGTGGCCAAATGGACCCCCTTTGTTTGGGAAGCATTCTGCGATTACACCTTGGAGTCAATCAAACTGTCCAGGCATGAGATAACGCTGCTTGGGATGATCGCCCGCGGAGACAATAAAGACGCTCTGCACTACGCTGAGAAAAACGGACTTATTACAACAGGCGAAGATGGAATTCGTAAAACGGGCGGAGAAATGAACGAATTTACAGCCAAACTCGCACAAATGGGACTGCTCAGTCCATGGAACGACTGATTTTCGCTTCACTTTTGATCCTGTGCGCGGCAAAATCGGCCATTTATGCTGACATGTTCCGGCTGCCAATCACGGACAGCAGTGGCCGTGTTCTGCAGTACGCTGTTTCTTCGACCAAACAGCAAAGCTCCTCGTTGAAATTGTTAAACACGGAAATGTATGACGATAAAACACTGAAAACTGCATACCGCAATGCATCCCTCTTAAAAGAAGCCGCCAGATACGGAATGCAGCCGGATGATTTTCTGGCCATAGTAGATTCTGCACTGCAATCCATGACCGTCCTGCATTCTGGTTCTACTGCGAAAGTATACAGAATATCCACATCACGATATGGAATTGGAAATAAATACGGATCCAACTGCACCCCTCCCGGATGGCATAAAAGCGCAGAGCGATATGGAGACGAACGGCCCGTCGGAAGTGTGTTTTCTTCACGAAGATTCACAGGGCAAATACTTACTGGAGATATGCTGTGCAGCTCAGACGGGGATCTTGTTCTGACTCGTATAATCTGGCTTAAGGGTCTGCAGAATGGAATTAACAGAGGCTCCGGCATAGACAGCCACGAACGATGTATTTACATACATGGCACAAATCAGGAACACCTGCTTGGCTCTCCGGCATCACATGGATGCATCCGCATGAAAAATACAGAGCTCGTCGATTTCTTCGAAGAAACAAAAAAGGCTGATATTTACTTTATAATCATTTAGTTAATCGCCAAATACTATATCTGCAGCCATAAGGCAATAAGCGCTGCTCAGCGGCGTTCCCCACGACAAACCTTGAAAAGAGGCAGGTGTGGCAAACGGTTCTGCAATGCTCCGAAGTGGCCTTTTTGCCGATACCGTAATACAAGTGCAACAAACGATCCCTCTCTCTGCGGAATATACTGCACTGAGGAACAAAATCATACAGACAGCTGTTCTCTCAGGACATATAAGCAGTTATCTTGCGTTAAAACGTGGGTAATGACGCCGTATATTTGAACATGAAATAAGCCGCGCAAAAAGTGAACGTCAAATGTCAGGCTCAGCATTGCACAGGCGTGGAGACAGTGAAATTGGAAACCCCAGAACAAAACCGCTTACTCACAGCATAACCACTTGATGTTTGGAACAGCGAATCACTGCGCTGCGCAGACGACTGCGCACATCGTGCTTCCAAATTGCTTTGTAAATCAACAGTCGGCTGCATCGAAGCACAATGCATACCCGAACAAATGCCTGAACTGTTCAGTTCAGAAGCAAAAGGCTTCGCCGTTTACTGCAACTGCAATTCGTCCCACTGAACAAGGCATAAACCTTTCCATGATTTGACTGACAAACACAATCTGACGTACGGCTTTCCAAACCGGTGAAAATCAGGGGAAGACGGCACTGATAGCAAAGGAAAAAACCGAGGGATATCCACCGCTCCTGAGGACAAATCCGAAACACAGACGCCGGTCAAGACGCGAGAAGGTTACGGCCCAGGAGAACAATGCAGCTTACAGAAATCGTATCTGATCAGTAGTAGTTGATTATTACTTCCTTAAAATACTTTTCTTCCAGAATTCTGGCAATCCGGTTAATCAGAGTACGCCTTACCTCAAGCTCAACCGGAAGCTTCGGATCATGATGCGCCGGATTTATTCCTGTGCCGACATTAAATGTGATCCGGTCATGATGCAAGAACAAATCCCGCATTTTCGTGGCGCCGTTCTTACGGTAACACGTCTCTTCCCCAAGCAAAAGTTTTTCGCACACAGACAGTGTAATGCATCCTTCACACACAAGGGCGGCACCCTCCATTTCCGATGTGGCAGGCACCTCAGGGTCTATGCTGTCCAGAGACATATATAACTGACGGCCCAGCTCACGTCCGACCAGTTCTGCAGTTGTTCCGCCGCTTATTATTGTAGTAACATCCGGATTAAGAACCAGAGAAGCATATTCGCGATCGCGCGATTTTGAGAAAGGGGGTCCCGTCAAAACCTGAAGCTCACGCGTCTTGCGGTAATACATTACCGCGCATGTTGTATCATCTCCGGGAACGCCATAATCGTACGACAAGGCGTGATTCACCACATTCGGTGCAAGGCTTGCCGAGTCCATGTCCGGATTATGGCCGATCACATCAGTGAGGTGCTCTATGAGGTTGTCCGTCCCCCATCCGAACGGATACTTCATTGACCCAAGACCAGCCTGCGTGACGCCGTCCGAACATATTATTATCCTGTCGTCGAGGCCGGCGCGAAAGGTCGCACAAAGCATCGAACGGTCTCCCCACCGCGGCAGTGTATACACTTCGCCGCCGATTTTATACCCTACGCAACCCGAAAAATGTACCGAATTCGGATTTCCATACTCCACGAGGCGCACAATACCATCAATGGTGGCGCTCACCATCGTGAATGTTGAGTAGGAAATATGCCGTTCAGGACACAGCGGAAGCGCGTCCATAATCATGGTGGCGGCCCGCTTCAAATCAAGATCAGCCATGATATATTCAAGCGCCATGGTTGCCGTCAGCGACGCTGCCACATGAGCCTGAAGCCCGCTGCCCAATCCGTCCGCCAAAACGGCATACACGGTCTTGTTGTCAGCGGATCTGCGTGAAATAAAAACATCGCCGCTGCAATTTTTGCCGTGCTTGCATCGATTGAAGTAGTCTATGTCTATGAACAACATACAAACCTCGTTCCGGGAATGGGCCCGCACTACTCATCAAGGTTTTCGACTGGTTCCGCCTTGAACATATCCATAAGAGATGTAAGAATAAGTTCTGACTGGGCGGAGTTTTTACCTAGCATATAGGCGATCTCCTGCACCGTTTTCGTCGTATTCATGATGACCTCTTTCGACTTCTCCATCATGTGCTGACGAATCTTTTCCGTCTCGGTAATCTCGGAAACAAGGGCGCCGACCGACGTCCGTTTCTCGATTCCAAAGACAGTGATATTGTAAATACGGGCTCCGATGGAAACGTTTTTGCGAACGGCTTCCCCATCGGAGAGGAGAACTTTTTTAAACAGCGCTCTGGCTGGTATAATTTTATCGAGTTCAGCTCCGCGCAGCCCCGGACATGCTTCATATGCGAGCTTGAGCGACTCATCAAACAGCCTGCTGAAATATTCGTTGCACTCCTGAATATGCAGGTCGGAATCTGCAATCACGAGACCAAAGGGCATTGATTTCGACAAAGCATTGCTCTTGTTCTGTGCCATCTGACGCATATGCGACACACACATCTGCGGTTCCGCGTCGCCGCGCAGCATGGCCTGAACCATCGCACGGCAACTCTCGTATCCGCAGCCTCCGCAATTCAGCTCATCTTCTTTGCGGTATTTTCCGATGCTGTGAAGCGCCTCGGTTATGCGTTCCTCAGGGAATATCTCCGTCTTCACCGGACTGGCGCAGAATTCTGCCGATATATCCGTTTCCAAGACGGACTTTGCAGGATTCTGGGCGACGTACATCTCAACGTCAAGCTGCGAAGAGACCTTGCTTCGCACAGAAGACTTGGGCCCCGCAACACAACCGCCGGGACAGGCAAGCATCTCAAGAAATACGGGAGGCCCGGAAGGCATGTCCTTGGACAATGCCTCAAGTCTGTCCATTATCTGCCCAACCCCGCTTACCACCATGAAACGTCCGTTCATATCACGGCGACTGAGAAAAGTCTCTATCGTCCGGATCATGCCGCCCTCTATCGGGTAGGAAGCGCCCTCACCGGGATGTTTATAGTCCGGATCGTCCTCCATCAACTCTGGAATAATACGCTTGATCTTGAACCACCTGCGAAGTGCCTCGAAGGTCATGGCATTTGCCAGCTCTCCATTCGACTCGTCGGCATTCCGTTTCTTGGCAATACAGGGACCGATGAATACAACATCAATGTCGTTTCCGAAACGATCTCTGAGCTGACGCACATGCGCCATCATAGGCGGCATTACCGGTGTCAGAGAACTCACAAGTTCCGGATAATATTTGCGAACAAGGTCAACGGCCACAGGACACGCCGTTGAAAAGTACACGCCGCCGTCCTTCTCGTCGAGGAACTCAGCCACCCGTTTTGACACAAGTTCCGCACCTTCCGCAGTTTCATAAACGCCGGCGAACCCCAGACGCTTGAGCGCCGTAACCATCTGCGCTGGCCTCACATCAGGAAATTCCGAAACAAACGACGGCGCAAGAGACGCATACACCGGACGCTCATTCCTCCGGATCCTGTAATGTACACTCAAAAGATCCGACCGGACCCGCTTTGCATTGTGCTCGCATGTGGTCACGCATCTTCCGCAGAGAATGCAAAGCTCCGGAGTGACGACCGCGTGATCGTCAACGACTTTTATGGCCTTTACCGGGCAATGGCGTATGCACTTGTAGCAATCCCGGCACTCTGCACTTACGGAATAAATTGGAGGAGTAGGCATCGTATTCTCCCGTGGTTTTGCTGCCGACCCGCAAAAAAACTCACTGAATGCGAACATGACAGCGGTTCAACTTCAACTCTTCTCTTCAAGCAGTGAATCAAGGAACGAGGCCAGTTTCTCAGGTGTCATCCCCGTCATCTGCTTACCGTCCACCCAGATATTGGGCCCCTCAGAACACTTTCCGCCGCACCGGCAGCCGCGAAAAACAATTTTTGACGAAAGCTCATGCTCCTCTAGAAATTCTCTGATTTTTATCTGGTTCGAAGAATTCCCTCTTGAGAAGCAGGAGCTGCCCATACACACGACAATGCTTTCAGGCAAGGCCATGGAAACACCTCATTTAGATGCCGCCGGAGAAGCGCTTCCTCCGGGCGACGGTTTTACGTAATTCTTTTCAAGTCTGGCAGCTGCTCTGGCCGGATCCTCAAAAGAGCAAGGCCCGGAAGAACAACCTCCCTCACAGCACATCACCTCTATGAGCTTGCCCGGAGTCTTACCTGTAGCCGCAAACGCCTTAAGGAGCTTAAGCGCTTTTGGAGAAAGCCCATTGACCAAAAACGGCTGAAATTTTTCGGAAGCTTCATGCGCAACGCCATCCGCGACCCCCCCACTCACGGCATACCTCACGCCGAAAATTGAGCCCTCCTCGACAAATGGCACATCATCGCTCGAATCGACATCTATTCCACGTCCAACCAGCATTGCCCCCAACTCATCAGCTGTAAGCACGTAATCCGGGAACCCGCGATCCAGTGCCTCCGCCCGCTTCGCGGCGCATGGTCCTATGAACACAGTCAGTGCTTTCGGATGCTCCGCTCGCGCCCGCATCGCAGCAAACGCCATCGGAGAAGGCGTATTGGAAACAAACCTTCCTATTTCGGGCAACACCCGCCTTGTCGCCTGCACCCAGGCGGGACAGCAAGATGTCGTCATGAAAGGACTCCCCTCTCCCAGACGTTCAATCAGTTCCTTTGCTTCGTTTCTAGATGTCTCATCTGCGCCTGATGCCACATCGTAAACACATGAAAACCCAAGCTTTATAAGAGCTCCATTCAGCTTTGTTCTGGCGTTCGGGAAAATACCAGTAAGCGCTGGAGCGGTCATGGCAACAACCTCGGTTCCGGATTTTATCGCCTTTATCACATCGGCCATCTGACTGCACGAAACGATAGCTCCGAATGGACAAGCGGCCTGACAACGCCCGCACCTGATGCACTTATCATGATCTATTGCAACGCGCCCATCTTCAGTTTTTCCAATGGCATCCACAGGACAGGACTCTCCGCATGCCAGAGGTACCTGGACTATGGCGTGAAAGCTGCACACTTTCGTGCATACACCGCAATTCACGCACAGATCCCTGTTTATATGAGCCTGCCCGTTTACGATACTTATGGCTTTGCGAGGACAGTTTGATATGCACGGCCTTGCCAGACACCCTCGGCACAAATTCGTCACGGTAGTCTGGCTTTCCAAACACGCAGAGCAGGCATCTGAAAGAATTGTCATGAACGGATCTTTTGGCTTTCGTCCGTCCTCAAT
>CASEAR010000127.1 GCA_949285835.1 uncultured Verrucomicrobiota bacterium
GTCTGCACTGAGAAATCCCAAAGCTCATGCCAATATCACCATTACTAAGGATGATGCAATGCGTCGTTTGATGTTTGCCAGTATGTTGATGTATAAAATTGACGAGGCAGTAAAGTATTCTGGAATTATAGGATAGGATAACTATCTGCCGTATGCTGGACCATCTGCGGGAACCTCTGGGGGCGTTACAGTCGTTGGAGGGGAAAATGTCTGGGGTTCTGCCGGATGGCGGTCTTCGCTTATTGAAGGTGTTAATTATGTGGTTTCGGACGTGCTAAGCGGTGGAACAGCTGCGATTCGTTCCTATCGCAATGATTCTTCCGCCAGAGCGTGTGTCTCCGCTTTCCAGATTGTGGAAGTCGGCAGGGAAATGGATGGCGTCGTGTTCTACTCTGCAGAGATAGCTTCTTCGAACGCCGTCTGGTCCACCGGAGCCGGTCTGACAAACATTTTGGGGGAATGGGTCAACGGGGGCGGCAATACAATAAAGATTGTGAACAACGCCGTGCCGGCATCGCTTGTGTTCGATGAATCTGTGACGGCGGAAGCTGGCATTTACGCGAATGTACATGTCCGGAAGACTTCATTCGAACACAAGATCAGCATAGAGGTGCGGAGCTCCGTAGGGTTCCGTTCCAGCGGGCGATGCCGTGAGCCCCTGCTTGCGTCCGCGGCCGTCATTATCGTTGACAAGTATGGAGAAGCCAATGGCGCCGGTCTTTTTGAAATTGACGCCTGGAATGCAGGGATTGAGGGGAAGGACGATTTCATATATTGTGTCGTGCCCCTGTCTGAGGATTGCGCATTGAACATCGGCGTCTTCGAGGCCGTCCGTTTTGTTTGCCTTATCCCGGTAGTTCCCTTCCGCGCCTTTCTCGAGCCATACGCGTGGCCGTCCGTTTATCAGGGCAAAGGCGTATTCTATATCGTCCTGTGCGTTGGCGGCGCCGGGCATGGCGTCGGCGAGAGGATCGAGAAAAAGCTGGAGGCTGTCGCCCTGCCACGCCAATAGCGGCGATTCTGACGCGCAATGCGTGTCGTCGCGGACCACGGCGGCAATGGCGATCGACGAGGCATTGTACTTGACTGCAATTTTCGCCGACAGGTCCTCTTCTCCGGTGTTCACGAGACCGGGGGAAAATACCTTCGAAAGGTTTTCCTTCCCGAGGTGAACCCATTGCGCACCGGCCCAATCGGAGAGATTGCCGTCTGCCGTTATGCCGTCGGTTTTCGTGGCGAAAATAGGTCGGATGGCGCATTCTGCGCGTTCAAATTCATCTCCGCTTTCAGCCAGAACCGACACAGGATATTCGTGCAGCGGGATGAACCCGGTTTCTCCGATATCGAATATCGCGGATGCCGTTCCGGCCGCGTCTTTTATTTCAAACGTCTGCGTCGGAGGGAGTTTTTTCCCTTCCGGGAGTTTTACAATGCTTACGGTTCCGGTCTGGGGTTTGTTTCTCTGTCCTGCGATGAGGACTTTGATTTTCCCGTTTTCTTGTGCGGACGCTGTTATTTTAAATGGGGATCCCATGCCGAAAAGCTCCGCATTCGAAACCATCCGGAGAATGCGTTCTCTGGGGGTTCCGGCGGGGAAGACAATGTAACTTGGGTCCGCGGCAAGCCGGACGCCATTGGATATTTGTTGTTCAGTCAATGGGTTGCCCATAATGTCGTATGCGGAAAATTCTCCGCTGAGCTTGAGCGTACCCTCAAGATTGAGTTGTGTGGCCCATATTGCCAGAAGCGGGCCGCCAGGGGAGTCCGGGAAGAGAATGCCTGCGGCAGTGGGGCCGAGGGAAATATGCTCCCCGTTTCCGGCTGGGACGGCGAACCGTATGGCCGCACTGTATGCCGCGAAAAAGTCGTAGAGGAACAGTTCCGTTCCCGGACCGCGCCTGCTTATGGTTCCGGTGGGGTTGAAGAAGCAGACCGGGATCCGGTGCGCCGCATGAGTGAGAAAATGCTGAATTGAGCGTCCCGCGGTTTTCAGCTCCCCGTCGAACGGCAAATAGTACCCGCGCCGTGTTTCCTCGTATCCCTGCCGGTCGTAGAACAGGTTCGCTCCGTAGTATTTTTCGCTGTTGATCAATCCTGCGGTTACGCCCAGACGCTTCATGGCGGCTTTGAGCTGTTCTCCCTGGGAGTAGAAATCTGTTACGCCGTACGGGTGGAAGGAGAAGATGTCCATGTACTTGCCGCCGCCCGCATTCATCCACTTTTCGAACCAGTCGAAGTCTACATTGTTCAGCGCGCAGCACACCACCTGCGCGTCCGGGTCGACGCTCTTAATGACTTCGAAAGCCGTTTTCTGGAACAATGCGTACTTTTCGGGGAACATTGTGCGCTTTCCGGCGTTCGGACCGCTTCTGACGCGCCACAGGTTTGGCTCGTTGAAAATCTCCCAGTACTTTACGGAGTCCTTAAATGCCGAAACATACTGCCGCAGCGCGTTCCTGTAATCCTGCATCACGCCGGGGCCTGGCATGTTCGTATTGTCGGAGGCGTTTGCCGCTGCCGGCGGGATCAGTTCCACGCATGGCAGCAGGTCTATCCCTGCGTCATTGAACGGTGCACATTTTTTACGGATAATTTCTATGAACTCGTTTGGAACAGGGTATGTCAGATCCGGCGGAACAGACGCAAAGAACCTGTTGAGCCTTATCCCCAGGTCTGTTTGTATTGCCGCATGGTCGCGGCACAGCCAGTCCGGGAAATTGAAGCTCTCCTGACAAATGCCTGCCAGACCCGGTTTGCCCGGAGAAGTCTGCTGTATATACGGTGGGTCGATTACCGCGTATCGGCTTATACCGATGCCCGCCTTTTCCCGGCTTTCCGAAACGGCGGAAAGCTCCACATGAAATACGCCGAGTGAGTTGGTGGGTATTGCTATGCTGAACTCGCTGGTTTTGTCGAGAGTGACCTGCTTTTTGAAAGTCCATGACTCGCGTCCCCAGGCGTCTCTGGCGATAGCCTGCACAACGCATTCTTCATTAGAGAATTTACCGGGAGCGATCCTGAGTTTTGCTTCCGCCTTGTCTCTTCCCCTGACAAAATACTGCCACCGGTCGAATACGAGTCCGAGCATTACCGGAGGCGGTTCATATTCTGCCTGAGTCCCCTGAACCACCTGGATTCGGTCAATCATTACGCCGCTGCTGTCAAAGCGTACGTATCCGCGTTTCTGGATATTTTCCGGCGTCCATTTAAACGTCCAGCGGAAGCGTTTCCACTCCGGCCCGATATCTTTTGCGTCCGCTGAAAGCGCGCATTTCCACTCCGAATCGAAAGCGTAGACGCGGCAGGCTGCGGAACTGCTTCCCGGCGGCGCTTTCATATCTGCGGAGAGTGTATAGGTTTGTCCGACCGTTACCGGGAAGCAGTATGCTCTAAGCGAGGTGCCCTGCACGAACGCACAGGTGCCGCCATCCACGCCTTCCCCCTCTTTGAGTACGATGGGCATGGCGTTCCCGGCAGAAATGTAGTTCGCATAGGATTTCGGCCATGAGAAATCGTAGAAAAAGCCGGTGCCTCCGAGCTCGAAATCCGGGTTGTAGAGCAGGTTGCTGCCGGGAACTCCCTGCCAGCCGCGGGCGCAGGCGTCTGTGTTCTGCTCTGCCGGTTTGCCGCCGCTTTCCCGCCGCCACGCGAGAACCGGGGAGGCAATTTCCACCGGGCCTCCGCCAGCCGGCACGTCGAGACGCAGGAAAAACCAGTCTCTTTCCCTTTTGGACGGCAGCGGCAGAATTGCCTCATATTTTTTCCACGATTCGGAGAGTTCGTGCTTCTTCTCGACTCGCCTGCTCCATCCGTCCTGCACAATGTGCTGCGTAATCGACGCCGGACTTCCGGATCTGGCCCATATGGAGAATACGAGTTCGCCGCCTTCCGGCATGGGCATAGTGCCATGCCGGACGTCCCTCGGATTTGAGTCCCCGGCGAGAGTCAGTATGTAAGAGCCCGTTCTGAAGCCGGTATTGGGGACGAGAGCGCAGTTTTCCGGGTTTTCAGCGCGTTTGCCGTGCCACGTCCATCCGGGCGGCATGTTTCCCTCGTGTCCGCCGTCAAAAGAATCCCCGGAGATAAATTCCATGGAATCCGTGAATTCGAATTTTTCCACTTTAAGATTTCTGAGACGCACCGATGCGCCGTTCCCGGCTGCGGTCCAGTTCCCGAGTCTGAGCGAGACTTCAGAGGTTCTTCCAGTCTTGAAGTACAGCCTGACCGGCGACCATCCGCCGGCCGCGGGGAGCCATTCGTAGTTTGAAAACGCGCCTTTGCCGTCGGGCGTACGGGCGTCCATGGCGAATTTGCCGTCCCCATCGAAAGCCGGCGTCCAGTATTCTCCGCTGAGGCAGTAGTATCCCGCGGGGAACTTTCCTTTGACGGGCAGCAGAATCCCGCCGGCGGCGGGCACTTCCACCATGCCGCTTTCTGCGCTCGCTTTGCGCATGGATTCGGGTAAATTGAAAATGTCGCCTTCAATATTTCTGAACACGAAGCTTTTGTCTTCGGGGGGAGGGGCGTTCCATATAAGTTTCGGTTCGGAGAGCTGTATTTTGCCGTCCGAGACGTCGAGCCTCAGGAAAAACCAGTTTTTCTCCCGCGATTCAGGGAGAGCGAGAACGGCTTCATACTCCTTCCACTCGTTTGTAATCTTGAAGCGTTTTTCCACGCGTCTTCCCCAACCGTCCTGGACGATATGCTGCGTCATCGAGCATCCTGCGTCCGAACGCGCCTTTACCGTGAAAATCAGCTCCCCGCCTTCGGGCATAGGCATGGCATGCCGTCTGATTTCCCTGAGGGACGCGCTTCCGTCAAGGACGAGTACCGGGGAGCCGTTTGCGGTGCGCAGCCTGCCGTCTGTAAACTCTCCGTCGTGTTCGCCGGTTTTGCCGTTGTGCCAGTACCAGTTCGGCGGCATGAATCCTGCGCACGATTCCCCGAACGGGGCATCGCTGAGCCAGTCCACCCCTGATGGGAACCCGAATTGTCTCAGAGACACATCCTTGAGTTCGAGGGAAGCGCCGGCGGAAGTGCCGATCCAGTTGCCGATCCTCACGGACGCGCTCACGTCACCGTCTGATTTGAGGTATATGGAGAACGGCGTCCAGTCTCCGGATGCCGGCATCCATTCATAGCATGAAAGCGACGTTTTTCTGTCCGAAGAGCGGGCGTCCATGGCGAATTTGCCGTCATGGGCAAATCCTCTGGTACGATATCTTCCTGTCAGCAGATACCAGCCTTTGCGGATTGTCCCCGGGATATTGACGATGGATTCCCCGGAGGCCGGGAACGCGGACTCCCCGCACACCGTCAGGACGTCAGCCCTGCCGCCGTCTGAAGATTTGCCGGTTCCCGCCGCGGCGCAGGCGAACGCCGCCGTGAGCAGGAAGAATGCAGGCACTGAGCTTCGTATGAATATGCTGGTCTTCATCATTTACTCCATATGTTCTTGCTGCAGCGGCGTCTCCCGAAGCCATATTTGCTGCGGTGCGGGCCCGTCCGGCTCCTCATGCTCCGGCCAGATTCCCGGCGTTTGGAATGCGGGAATGGACATGTTTTCACACTCCGGATTCAAAAGAAATTCCTCCTCGAAAAGCGGGTGTATCATTTTCTGCGGGTTGTCCGGCCGCGATTTGCCGCCGCTCCCGCAGAGGGCGCTTACGCAGGCGCGGAGGATTTCCCGCACGCTGAACCCTATGCGGTCCATTTCCGGCACTTTTGACATTTTCCATGGCCAGTTACCGTGTGCGGCTATGTGCAGGTCCCGGCCGGGAACAATGCCGCAGTCAAGAATTCCGGCAGACACATGCTCTATGAGGTTGTCATCGGCGATGATGAGTCCGTCAGGCCGTTTGTCTGCGGCATTGTCCATGAGCAGTCTGGCCAAGCCGCGCGATGTTTCGGGGTTACTTCTGCCGATCCATTGTATCCACGGTATGCGGAAAGAAAGTCCGAATTCTTCGTAAAGGTCTTTGTGCTTTACGTCAAAAGCCGTCCCGCACATGTGTATCATCGCTATGCGGCGGCATCCTTTGTGAACGAGCCTTTCCATTGCGCGGCGGTAAAGCAGTCCGGAGTCAAGATTTACCGATGGAGATAGCCCGGAACTGGCATGCGCGCAGATGAACACCTCCGGAATCCAGTCGAAATTCTTCCTGATAAGCCAATGCAGCGGCGCTGCGCCGGGAAGGTATGCAAGGCCGGCAAGCCTGTGTCCGCTGATGTCGTCGAGAAGCCTTTGTGTTTCTGCGTGACTGTCTTCATGTCCGGTAAGTCCGGAATATATGCGGAAGCGGAATGGCTCTCCGGTTTTGCTTTTGGAGAAATTCTCAGCTTCATTCATGAGCAGTCCGTTTATTTTGGACCAGGCGTTGTCACCGGGCGAGAGTCCGAACAGCAATCCGATGTTCGAAGTGTGCGGTGGAAAGTCCGAGACAAACAGCCCCCGCCTGTCCACGCTTCGTATAAATCCGTCCATGCACAAGTTTTTTACGGCCTGCTGTACGGAAGTCCTGCTCACGCCGAGCGATTCGGTCAGTTCATCGTAAGTCGGGAGCCTGGCGCCGGGGCCGTATTCGCCGGAAACAATCGCCTCTTTGAGTCTTTTGTACGCAAAAGCGGTTTTGCTCTGGGTTTTGTCTGTATTCAGCGTCACATTGGTTCCTGTGACGGATGCTGCGTCCTTTTTTTCCCGATTCACCGTGCAGCGGCGAGCCGTGTCCGCCGTGCGCGGCTTTCTTCTGCACATTGTCAGCGCGGGTCGTGCAAAACGCTGCCGGGGCGGCGTCGGCAGGTATTCCCGCAGCGTGTATGGTTTTTTTTACATTCTGTATTATTATAGAACGTACGTTTATAATACAGCAAGTTTTTTTTGAAGCTGATCTTGCGGCTTTTCCCGGGCGCGTCCGCAGTCTTCA
Organism: uncultured Verrucomicrobiota bacterium; assembly: GCA_949285835.1. Classification (GTDB taxonomy): domain Bacteria; phylum Verrucomicrobiota; class Kiritimatiellia; order RFP12; family UBA3636; genus CASEAR01. The sequence continues at coordinate 6,924 of CASEAR010000127.1, forward strand.
AATTCAAGATGTGCGCGGGGATGAGAATATCCAGCATACACTCTTCCATGGTATTTCCTTTCTGTGTGGATTGTGTCGTTAGGTTCTATTGAGCAGAAAGCAAAACATCTCTGTTTTCCGAAAAAATCTGCCCGCATGGGGACAATGGGAATGAGTCTTTTTTGGTCGTTTCTTTTTATGGCTGCAATCCTTCATCTTGGGTATGTATCTTGCATTCTTCAGCTTCCCAATTGGGACAGAAGCGTAAAACATGCTGGACATTCGATGCGTGCAGTTAGTAATATGCTTAGCCGTTGCTGCTGCATTTGTAGCATTTTTCTGGAGTTTTTAGTTATGGACGTATTGTGTCTCGATCTGGAAGGGGTTCTGGTCCCTGAAATTTGGATTGCTTTTTCCGAGG
>CASEAR010000128.1 GCA_949285835.1 uncultured Verrucomicrobiota bacterium
AAAGAACTCGCAACGCGCTTTTGCGATGCATGCCCGTTAACTCGCAAAACGTATTCAAAACTTTCGTTTTGTCTTTCTTTGTCTTTTGCTGGGCATATAAACGCCGAAACACGTTCTTATTGACTTGATTTTCGATGGGTATCATTTGCATAGTCCCCAAAGGATGATGGTAACATGTTAAATGACGCAACCTAAATTTTCCCTTTTCACTTTTCGGTAACCGTAATTATGACGCAACCCGCCGCCGGTGAATTGCATTGATTCGGGCGGCGTTTTCTGGCACAATAACGGGAGTCGCACGGCAAGCTGCGGTTTGAGCGGGCTTGCACGATGTGAGGAGAAAGGGGGGAGCGAGTGCGTCTTGTCAAGTTTATCGTCATTGTTGTGTTGATCGCCGCGGTCGTGTTCTTTGCCGCCCTTGGATTTTCAAAGACACGCTTCGGGGTGTGGTGCGCAGAGCGTTATGTTGAGGACGTTGCCGGGGCAACAGTCAGTGTCGGGGAGCTGGACTTAAACCTTTTGTCTCTCAAGATGGAGAATGTGTCGCTGTCTCTGAGGCCGGCCGGGGGAGAAATTTCCGTGAAGAGCGTGGAGCGGTCGCCGTGGGGCGTTGTGGCGACAGGCGTGTCCGGCAGGGTTTCTTTTGAAGCGCTGACTGGAAGGACGGATGGTATCCGGGATTTTTCTGCCGGGCTTTCTGATGGCGCCTCGGTTCCGGAGGTCCGTCTGCTTAGGAATGCCGGCGCAGACGGCAGCCTTAAGGTTCTCGGTAGTGCGTTGACTGTCGTTTTTACGGATGGCGAGCTGATTCTGGACGAGTTCGAATTCACGAGGGATCCAATTCGAGTTCCCGGGCACGGGAAGGCTTACAGGAACGTATTGTCTTTCGCGTGCGGCGGAACCGGCGAGGCAGCAGAGCCGTTCTCGTACTCGGCGGAATGGTTTGATGTTTCGGAGAAGACTTTTGTTTATTCGTCTGGACTTGCCGCCGGCGGCGGAAAATCCGAAAAAGCCGGGTTTGGCGCGGAAGACCGCGTCAAAGAGGACTCGGTTCCGGAGTCCGTGGTCTCAGAACGCGCGGACGCGGGAGCCGCTGCTGCTGACGCGGACTCAGAGGCGGCAGCGGATGCGGATCGCGCGGGAGGACGGGAGCCGGAAGCTCCCGGCACGAAGGAGAGTGAGGCAAAATGAGAATAGTCGGAGTGATTCCGTCCCGGTGGGGGTCGACAAGGTTTCCCGGCAAGAGCCTTGCGCTTATTGCGGGCAAGCCGCTGGTGCTGCATGTGGCAGAGGCGTGCCGCAGGGCGAAGCTTTTCGACGAGGTTATCGTGGCGACGGACGACAGGAGGATTGCCGGCGCGCTTGAGGGATGCCCGGTGAGGGTGGTCATGACGCGGGCTGATCATCCTTCCGGAACGGACCGTGTGGCGGAGGCTGCCAATCCTTCGGACGACGATATCATAGTGAATGTGCAGGGCGACGAGCCGCTTATTGATCCGGATCTGCTGGACGCTGTGGCGTCCAAGCTTGCAGACGGCTCCGGGTGGCAGATGTCCACAGCGTGCGCTCCGGTGCGTTCGGAAGAGGATCTGTTTTCGAAGTCGGTCGTGAAGGTTGTGCTGGATTCCGAGGACGGCGCGCTGTATTTTTCCAGGCTGCCGGTACCGTGCAGGAGAGACGGCGCGCCTGATCTTGATTCGGGACTGTATATGCGTCATATCGGCGTTTACGGGTACAGGGGGGACTTTCTGAAGAGATTTGTCGCACATGGGCCGTGTCCGCTTGAACGGTGCGAGTCGCTGGAGCAGCTGAGGGCTCTGTGGATGGGTGCGCGCATCGGCGTGGTTCGCACGAACGACGTGGGGATCGGGGTGGATCTCCCGGAAGACGTGGGCGTCGTCGAGCGCATATTGCGGGAAAGGGACGCAAAGCGCGTATGAGTGTTCACGGCAGTTCGGCGGCAAGGGTTGTCTCCACGGGGGGCGCGTTCCCCGTAAAATTCGGAAACGGAAGGCTGGCTCTAATGGCCGGCCCATGTGTCATTGAGTCAAGGGATCTGTGCATGTTTCTTGCCGGTGGGCTTTCCGAGATGGCGGCAAGGCTGAAGATGCCGTATGTGTTCAAAGCGTCGTTCGACAAGGCAAACCGGACGTCGGTGAAGAGTTTCCGCGGCGTCGGCATGATTCAGGGGCTGGAGATTCTGTCCGAAGTGCGGAATGCATTCTCGGTGCCGGTTATGACGGATATTCACGAGCCATGGCAGGCCGCGGTGGCTGCAAAGTACGTGGACATACTACAGATACCTGCATTTCTCTGCCGGCAGACGGATCTGCTGGTCGCCGCCGGTGAAACGGGGTGCGTGGTCAATGTGAAGAAGATGCAGTGCATGGCTGCGGAGGACATGGAGCAGGTGGTGCTGAAGATAGAGAGCACGGGGAATAGGAAAATATTGCTGACGGAACGGGGTTCTTCGTTCGGGTACCGCAATCTTGTGGCAGACATGCGCAACCTTATGATAATGCGAGAGTTCGGTTATCCGGTGGTGTTCGACGCCACGCATTCGGTGCAGCGGCCGGGCGCGGCGGGTACGGGCAGCGGCGGAGACGGCCGGTGGGCTCCGGCTCTGGCGCGTGCGGCGGTGGCGACGGGGGCGTGCGATGCGGTTTTTGCAGAAACTCATCCGGAGCCGGGCAAGGCTCTGTCGGATGGCGCAAATTCCATTCCGTACGGCGAGATGTCGCAGTTGTGCGGGCAGCTCAGGAAAATACACGCCGTGTTGAGGGCCGACGGACGGCGCGGCTGTGCGGGTTGTTGAATTTGATGCGTGATGTCGGGTACAGATTTGTTTGTGCGGCGCTGGCGCTGATTTTTTGCGCAGGGGCATCGGACGCCGCGTCTTCGGCGGTTTTCGACGAGTTCGGGCTTGTTGTTCCGCAGGATGCGGTTTTCCCGGAATGCGACGAATCGGCGGTGGTGGAAGGGCTGAAGCTTCCGCTGAAGAGGTACGACAGCGGTCGGATAAAGGTGTACGTTACGGCGGAAAAGGCATGGCAGACCGGAGAGGGCGGCGTAGCAGCCAGAGGCGAGATTGTGCTTATGCTGCTTGCGCCGGACGGCAAGGTGGACTGGCGCATGACGGCGCAGAAAGGGGCCTACAACAAGGGAAGCGGCTGGGGGATGCTTTTCGGGGATATTCTGGCGGAGCACATTTCCGGCGGTGGCGACGCGGTTCTGCGGTGTACGGATCTGTATGCTGCGGCAGTTGAGGATGAGACGAGTTTTGTCGCTACAGCGCGCAATGCGGATTTGGTTCTTAAAACGGGCGAAAAGGGAATATTGTACAATGAGAGGTAATTTTTTATCCGCGGCTCTTTTTTGCATTTGCGCGGCGGCGGGCACGGGGGCGCTTGCCATCAGCAGGTCTGCTCGCGAACTGGTGCCGCCGCACGATCTGCCGTGGACGCCATCGGTGACGAACGAGACGAAGATCACGTCGGATAAGATGGACTTCGACTACCGCTACAACATAGCCACTTTCCTAGGCAACGTGGTTGTTCGCGATCCGATGTTCAATGCGGTGGCGGACAAGGCTGTGGTGGTTTTCACAACGAATGAGGTCACCGAAGTCAAGAGCGTCGTGGTGACCGGCAATGTGAGGCTGCGCGGCGTGACCGAAAAAGGCGAGAGCGTGTCCGCGACATGCACAAGGGCTGTGTATTCGGGGGAGCGGTCGAACGTGCTTATGGAGGGACCGCCGATGCCGGTGGTGCGCTACGGCAACAGAGTGGCTTCCGGGAAGACGCTGATCCTGTGGATAGATGACGGACGAGTGGAGATACCGTCGGACGCCGCCATAAGCGTTCCTTCTGAAGAGGTACGGAGCGGCAGCGAGGCGCTGCGGCCGTAGGTTGGAGAATGTGAGATGGCAGAAGAGAAATCCGGTACGGACATGATGGAAGCGGAAACTCTGCACGCCGAGAACCTTGTAAAGAGTTACCGGAAAAGGACCGTGGTGAACGGCGTGACCATCACCGTGAAGAAAGGTGAAATAGTCGGGCTGCTCGGGCCGAACGGGGCCGGGAAGACTACCACGTTCTACATGATCGTGGGGCTTGTCCGGCCTGATTCCGGCAGCATAGTGTTCAAGGGGACCGATATAACCAGATATCCCGTTTACAGGCGCGCCCGCATAGGGCTGGGGTACCTTGCACAGGAGGCGTCCATTTTCCGGAGGATGACCGTGGCCGACAACATAATGGCTATACTTGAGACGATCGATATTTCAAAGAGCGAGAGAAAAGAGCGGCTAGATGCGCTGCTTCAGCGCTTCAACCTCGTCAGAATGGCGTCGCAGAAGGCGTATACGCTGAGCGGAGGCGAGAGGAGGAAACTGGAAATAGCCAGGGCTTTGGTGCAGAATCCGTCCATTTTGATGCTGGACGAGCCGTTTGCCGGCGTTGATCCGCTGGCTGTCAACGACATACAGCAGATCATACGAGATCTGCAATCGGGCGGATACGGCATTTTGATAACGGATCACAGCGTTCGCGAAACGCTTTCGGTGGTGGACAGAGCGTATTTGCTTTACGAAGGGCGCGTTTTATGCGAAGGTACGAGTGAGGCGCTGATAGAGGATCCGTCGGCGCGCAGGGTTTATCTTGGAGAAGAATTTAGGATGTGACATATTCCTGCCGCTGGCGGGGTGTCGTCGTTGTTAATGAAAGGAGGCAGAAATGTCGGTAGAGGTGACGGTTCGTCATTTAGATCTCAGTGAGAAGTTGCAAGAGTACGCGAAGGAAAAAGCCGCGAAAATAACGGGTGATTTTCCCGCGGTGGAATTTGTAAAGATTGTTCTTGATCAGGACGGGCCTTTCTACACCGTGTCCGTCAGTGTTCAGGGCGGACAATCGACCAGTGTGGAGAGTTTTGACAAAGGATCGGACATGATAAACGTTATAAATTCAGCCTTTGAAAAGGCTGAAACGCAGCTGCGCCGTAATTCGCAGAAGAGGCAGGATGTCCGTTCCTAGGAGTGTTTGTCGTGAGGGTCGAAAAGGAAATTGCGCTGATTAACAAGTACGGTATGCATGTGCGTCCGGCGGGGGCGCTGGCGCGCCTCTGCCAGAAGTATATGTCTGAAATAACGGTGGAGCATTCAGGGATTACAGTGTCCGGAAAAAGCGTGCTAGGGCTGATGACGCTTGAAGCTCCGTGCGGGACCGTGCTCAAGATTACCGCAGAAGGGGACGATGCAGAGAGGGCGGTTGCCGACATCGAGAGTCTGATAAACAATCGGTTCGGCATCGCCGGTGAGTAGGAAAATCCGTCGGGGCCGTGCGCGCGCGTTCCGGCCGGGGCGGGGGCTTATTGTTCTTCGCGGCCGGAGGCGGCGTATGCGTGCGGGCTCGGCTGTGCGATTGTGGAGAAAAATGCCGATTTACGAATATGTGTGCTGCGCCTGCGGCGGGAGTTTTGAGCATCTGGCAAGGACTTTGTCAGAGAAGGCCCCGGTTTGTCCCGTGTGCGGCTCCGGCGATGTGCGCAAGGAGCTTTCAACGTTTTCCACGGCGTCTGTTTCAAGACATTCGGAGTGTTCCGGGTGCCGGTGCGCGTCGGACGGCGGGGGCTGCTGTGCGATGGGCGGCTGCTGCGGGAACGTTTAATTTTGTTCGCATTTGTAATCCTGTATGGAGATGGGAGAATGAAAAAGTTGTTTTTTGCGGCGGGTCTGGCAGCATGTCTGCTTACCGGATGCGCCACGAGGCTGCATATTGTGTCGGAACCCGCTGGGGCGGTGGTGCGTGTGCGCGGCGAAGGCCGTGCGTCTTTCAGGTGGGAGACCGGTAAGACGACGACTCCGTGCGACATGAATGTTTACTACGGCAGGGTCTCTTCTTATGTGATATGGCCGGATGGGACGCGCTCCGTAACCAAGACAGTTCCGCTTTCCAACTGGGAACGTGACACGACCATTAGTTTCTGCAAAACGGACGACGCTGCGAAGTGATCTATGGCCCGGCGTTCCGGTTTTGTTAATTTCCTCGAATATATTCCTCTGCGCCTTGCGGTTTCGGCGGTGGACGCCGTGCCGCTCGGGGCGTCGCTGAGTTTGTCGAGGGCGGTAGGCGACTTGGCGTGGCTGATTTTGCCCAGGCGCAGGCGTACGGCAGTTTCCAATGTCCTCAAAGCCGGCATAACGGACGACGTCCATCAAGCCGGAAAGATTGCGCTGGAGTCGTTTCGGAGTTTCTCATCGGTCACGGTGGAGGCGCTTGCGGCTTCGCGGATAATCACGCCCGAAACGATCAAGGATCATGTCGAATTCAACGTGCCGCAGGCCACATGGGATTTCCTTGCGGAACCCGGACGCGGCGGCATATATGTGTCGGCGCATCTCGGCAACTGGGAATTGAGCGGACACATAATGTCGTTTTACAAAAAGCTGTGTGCAGTGGCGAGGACGCTGGACAATCCATACGCACAAAAGCTCATGCTCCGCAGGAATCCGAGACGCAACATGGAAATAATATCCAAACATTCTGCCGATCGGGGGGCGCTGCTCCGGCCTTTGAAGAGCGGCCAGATGCTCGGACTGATCTCCGATCAGCATGCGACGTCGCACAGGATACTGACGGACTTTCTGGGGACTCCTGCATGGACGGTCACTTCTCCAGCCAGGCTGCATCTGGCGACGAAATGTCCGATTGTCTGCGGCGTCTGCATCAGGCAGGGACATATGCGCTTCAGGGTATTTACTTCGGAGCCTCTGACATTTGAGTCCTCGGGGGACAGGGATGCAGACATCGCGCGCATCACGGCCGATATGAACCGTCGCCTCGGGGAATACATCAGGCAGTTTCCGGAACAGTACCTGTGGGCGCACAAGCGGTGGCGCTGACGGCGCCGGGGGCTGTGTTTCCGGATTGTTCATGAAGCGGGAAGCAGGAATTTTTATGACGGACAAAGAAAAGAAGATCATGGATTATCACAGGGGCGGCAAGGTGGCGCTCGGGATGCCGCGGCCCTTGAACTCGGTGGAGGATCTGTGTCTGGCGTACACTCCGGGAGTCGCGCTGCCGGTAAAGGAGATTGCGCGCGATTACGGGATGATTTACGAGTGTACCGCAAAGTCGAACCTTGTCGCTGTGGTATCCGACGGCACGGCCATACTCGGGCTGGGCGATCTGGGCGCGGCGGCGGCCATACCGGTGATGGAGGGGAAGGCCGTGCTGTTCAAGGCGTTCGGCAGGGTCAACGCCTGGCCGGTGGTTCTGGACAAGTGCCGGGAGGGCGGCAAATCTTCCGGCAGGACGGATCCGAAGAGGGTAATCGACGCGGTACTGGCCGTAGCGCCGATGTACGGCGGGATTAATCTCGAAGACATTGCCGCTCCGGCGTGTTTTGAGGTGGAAGATACGCTTTCGCGGATGCTTGATATTCCGGTTTTTCACGACGATCAGTGGGGCACTGCGATAATAGTCCTTGCCGGGGTGATGAACTATTCCGTTCTGTCGGGACGGGAAATGAGCAGTTTGAGGGTCGTGATAAACGGGGCCGGCGCCGCCGGAACGAGGATTCGCGATCTGCTTATAGCCGGCGGTGTGAAGGACATAACCATGTGCGACATCGACGGCGTGCTTTACAAGGGGCGCAGGTTCTCCTCGCCGCATCTGGAGAAGATGGCCGTGGAGACGCGGGACCGAACCTTGGAGCAGGCCATGCGCGGCGCAAATGTGTTTGTCGGGGTTTCTGCCGCCAACTGCGTCAAGCCGGAATGGGTTGCGGCCATGTCGGATTTTCCCGCTGTTTTTGCGATGGCCAATCCTGAGCCGGAGGTCAGGCCGGAGGCGGTGGCGTCCGTTATGGGCGGACGCAAGTACGTTATGGCGACCGGCCGTTCCGATTATCCAAATCAGATAAACAATGTGCTCTGTTTTCCGTTCCTGTTTCGCGGCGCTCTGGACGTGCTCGCACGCAAAATAACCATGGGCATGAAGACGGCGGCGGCAAGGGCTTTGGCTGAGGCCGCCCGCAGGCCCGCGGGCGAGAGCACGCGGAAGCTCTATAGTTCCGAGGTGCTGGAATTCGGCAGCGGATACATCATTCCCAAGCCCTTCGATCGGGATATTTTCGTTTCGGTGTCCGCCGCTGTAGCAGAAGCCGCGGTTGCAGGCGGGGTGGCGGGCGTGTCGGATTTCGATGCGGAAAAGTACAGGGGCACGCTTGCGCGCATGTGATATGAACGCGCAATTTGCGCATGTGATATGAGCGCGGGGATTTAGAACAATGACTGACGAGAAATTTTCGGGTGTTTTGCTGGAAGATCTTCTTTCCCGGTGGCTCGGGAAACGCTTTGCCGAAGAATTCGGCGATCTGCCTGAGGGCATCGGACGTGTCGCACAGACGGCGAACCCGGCGTTCGGAGACTTTCAGTGCAACGACGCAATGGTGCTGGCAAAGCGGTTCAAAATGCCGCCGCGCGCCATCGCGGAGAAGGTCGTCCGCGGAGGGGCGGATCTGCCGCAGTACATCTCCAAAATGGAGACGGCTGGCGCCGGATTTATAAATATTACGCTTTCGGACAAGTTCCTTTCCTCGTATGCTTTGTGCATGGCTTCGGATTCGAAATGCGGGGTGCCTCAGTCAGGGGCGGGGCGCCGGGTGATAATCGACTACTCCAGTCCGAACGTGGCCAAGCCCATGCATATCGGCCACATCCGCTCCACGGTGATAGGTTCCGCCATAGACAGGCTGTACAGGGCGCTTGGATATGATGTGATATCGGACAATCACATTGGGGACTGGGGAACGCAGTTCGGCGTGATTATAATGGGATACAGGCACTTTGTGGACATGAAGAAATTGTCCGAGGCGCCTGCTTCTGAGCTTGAGCGCGTTTACGTGCTCAGTTATTCCAAGGCAAAAGATGATCCCGCGTGGATGGATCAGTGCAGGGCGGAACTCGTGAAGCTCCAGTCCGGCGATCCGGAAAATCTGGCGTTGTGGAAGGAGTTTGTGCGTCTGTCTCTCGTGGAGTTCGACCGCACATACGCCCGTCTCGGTGTGAAATTCGACCTCACCCGCGGTGAGAGCTATTACCATCCGGCGCTGGCAGGAATCGTGGAACGGCTTGAGAAGGGCGGGCTCGCAACGGAAAGCGACGGCGCGGTTGTGGTGGACATGTCGGACGAGAATCTCGGCGTATGCATTGTGCGAAAGAGCGACGGCGGGTACAACTACGCCACTACGGATATCGCCACGGTGGATTCCCGGGTAAAAGAATTTTCTCCGGACAAAATCGTCTATGTGACGGATGAGCGACAGCAGCTTCATTTCAAGCAGTTTTTCGCAATCTGCCGTAAAACCGGAATCGCTCCGCAAAGCGTTTCGCTTGAGCACGTCTGGTTCGGCCTGATGCGACTGCCGGAGGGAACTTTTTCCACACGTCAGGGGAATGTTATCAAACTTGAAGCGCTGCTGGATGAGGCGGAATCCAGGGCTCTGGAAATAATCCGCAGTACGCGTCCGGACATGCCCGAGGAAGAGGCGCGGCAGATAGCGTCGAAAATTGGAATCGGCGCCGTCAAGTATTCGGATTTGAGTCAGGATCCGAAAACCATGATTACATTCACGTGGGACAAGGCTCTGTCGCTGGATGGAAATTCAGGGCCTTATCTGCAGTATGCATACGCACGTATAATGAGTGTGCTGGATAAGTACAGGGCGATGTTCCCGGATGCGGAGCCGGGCGCTGCGGAGATTGTCCCGACGGAGGAGGTTGAACGGCAGCTGCTGTTCAAGGCGGCGATGTATCCCTCGGTCGTTACAAAGGCGGCGTTGTCGTACCGTCCGTGCGTGCTCGCGGATTATCTCTACGACGTTTCTCAGACGTACAGTTCGTTTTATCAGCGGCTTCCATTCATAAAGGCGGAACCCGGCGTAAGGGAGAGCCGTATAAGTTTGTGCGCGCTCGTTTCACGCGTGCTTTTCAGCGGCCTTCATCTGCTTGGCATAGAGACGCCTGAAAGAATCTGAGCGTACCGGAGGAGGATTGGTATGGACATAGACGTGAAGGAAATCAATCTGGAGCCGTTCCGCGTTTTCAACGATGGATGGATGCTTCTTGCTTCGGGCGATTATGCGTCGGAAAACTGGAACTGCATGACCGTGTCCTGGGGTTTTCTGGGGACGATGTGGAACCTCCCCGTGGCGCAGGTCGTTGTGCGGCCCCAGAGGCACACACGCAAGTTTCTCGACAAATACGGGAACTTTACCCTTTCGTCGTTTCCTGCTGGATATAAGGACAAATTGACCGTGCTGGGGCGTTTCAGCGGAACTCAGATGGACAAGGTGCATGATTCCGGGTTCACTCCGCGCAGTTCGGTATGTGTGTCGTCTCCGTCGTTTGCGGAGGCCGCTTTGACGCTGGAATGCAAGGTGATGTTTGCTCAGCGCATGAGTCCTGAAAGCATGCTCGACGAGCGCGCCGCCGCCGCGTATCCGGAACACGACGAACACTTTATCTACATAGGCGAGATAAAAAGGGCAGCTGTGGCAGGGTAGGGACTCTGCCGCGCGGCGGGAGCGGCGCAGGAGGCTGAGGAGCAAGCTCCGCGTTGCGGCGAGCCTGCAGCCTGGGGTGCGGAGTCCCGCGCGGCGGACGGCGTCAGCGCGGGATTGCATGCGGGCGGTCTGATCCCGCGGAGCGCGGCTCATTCGGTAAAGCACATGGCGGCGACCTTGCAGGGGAGCGTCATGCCCGCGAACGGGGTGTTGCTGGATTTTGATGCGAAATCCGCATGCGGCACTGTCCAGGGTTCCATTTTGAGGATTGTTACGCCGGCGCCCGGTTCGTGCGCGATAGAAGGCACTCGGATGCCGAGAACGGAAGCGGGGCGCGTGGTCCACATTTGCGCCCATTGCAGAGGGGAGATCACAGAAGAGGACACGGTGGAAAGCCATGTTGCGGGCAGGGCGGTTTCCAGTCCGGTTACGCCGAACATCGCTTTTGCGAAGCCTCCGGCTTTTTTTGCCGGTGAGTGAGGAGCGTGATCTGTGGCGAAGCATGTTATGGCTCCGCAGGCGACGCCGTTGCGGAGTTCTCTCACATCGTTTGCGGTTCCGAGAGGTGGATTCATTTTCCAGTTTGCGTCGTCCGAGGGTATGTCTTCGGCGCAGAGCAGCAGGTGATGCGGCGTGGCCTCGGCTGTGACTTTCCATCCCCGATCCTGCGCTTCCCGTATTATGCCGATGGAGGCTCCGCATGAGATGTGCTGTATATGCACCCTGCACCCGGTGCGGCCGGACAGGGTGCAATCCCGCATCACTGCCTGCGTTTCTGCTTCGTCCGGGAAGATGGACAGTCCGTTTTCGCGCGCAGTGCGGCAGTCGCGTATAACACCGCCGCGCGATAACGCCGGAGATACGGCGTGATCCATTACCGGTTTGCCGCACTGTGCGCACCGTGCCATGACGGTCTCCATTACGCTATCGTCGCCGACCATGCTGCCGTCGTCCGTAAAAGCGGCGGCGGAAGGCAGTTCCTCCGGGTTCACCGGTATGCGGCCTTTTCTGCCCATCGTGCAGCATGCAGACGGCAGTATCCTAAGCTTGCCGCGGGAATAACGCTCCCCCGAGATCTGGAACCTGAGCGCGTCCTCATTGTCAACGGGCGGGTTCGTGTTGGGCATGGTGACGACGGTGCCGAACCCTCCCCGGATCGCGGCGCGCACCCCGCTCTCGAGCGTTTCGGAATCCTCTCCGCCGGGCTCCCTGAAATGGACGTGCAGATCTATTGCGGACGGAATGGCGATGTATGCTGAACCGTCGGAAAAGTCTTCGACTGCAAAGCCGTCCAGCGGATCGAACGAGACGTTCAAGTCCATTACAGCGTCTTCGGAAGTGACCGGGTCGAGTACTCTTATGCCTTTGATTTTCACGGTGAATCCGGTGTTGTTGAAGAATTATTCGGAACGCGACGGACACTTGTGGGGGCATTTCGCACAGCCCGCGCTGCACGATCCCGGCATCGAGACGTCTTCGCCCGTCCAGCAGTAGGTGCAGAGACCTTTCACGCCGAGAGCCCTCTTCATGTCATCAATGCGCTGAAAAACGAGCGAATCCAGACCGAATCTGTCCTTTATCCTGTCTACCATGTTTTTATATTGCGAGGAATCAGGATTGCGGTATTTTTCGAGATCTGCGTTTTCGCCTTCGAAGTCCCTTATAATCCTTCTGGTGGCAAGGTCCATCACGCTGTTTGACCGGGAGAAGTTGAGGAATCTGCACGGGTATATGAGGGGCGGACATGCAATGCGCATGTGTATGGATCTGGCGCCCTCCTCTCGTATCCTTTTCACCTGATCCCGGAGCTGCGTGCCTCGGACGATAGAGTCGTCGCAGAATACGAGGTCTTTGTTTCTGATGAGCTCCGGGATGGGGATGAGCTTCATCTGCGCGATATGTTGCCGGGTGGACTGCTCCGTGGGCGTGAAGCTTCTCGGCCATGTGGGTGTGTATTTCACGAAAGGCCTGGCGTAGAGAATTCCGGAAGCATGCGCGTATCCAAGAGCGTGTCCTACGCCGGAGTCCGGTATTCCCGCCACGATGTCGGCTTTTACGGTGTCGCGCAGCGCGAGCGCCGCGCCATTGGCGTAACGGCTTGCTTCCACATTTACGCCTTCGTAAGTGGAGGCCGGGAAGCCGTAGTATATGTAGAAGAACGAACAGAACGACATTTGCGATTCAGGCGGGGAGAGTACTTCCATGCCGTCCGGTGTCAATTTTACGATTTCGCCCGGTCCGAGATCTCGCAGAATCCGGAATCCGAGGTTCGGGAAACTGCAGGATTCGAGAGACGCGGCGCAGGCTCCGTCCTTTGTTCCTACTACTACGGGCGTGCGCCCGTATCTGTCTCGTGCGGCGTAAATTTCACGTTTGTCGTTAAGCAGGAGTATTGAACAGGATCCGCATATGCGCCGGCGGGCGTACTTTATTCCTTCCGTTATGGTTTCCTGACTGTTGATGAGCGTCGCTATGATCTCCGTCTGTGTTATGTTTCCTGCCTGCATGGCCGAAAAATGCACGGTATTATCCCTGATCAAATCGGCGACCAGCTCGTTTATGTTTGTCACGAGACCGACCGTGACGATGGAGTAGACTCCGAGGTGCGAGAAAAAGATGAGCGGCTGATCGTCCGTATCGCTTATAGATCCGAGTCCGCAGGTCGCGTCAGTCAGGCGGCAGAACGAGGCGTAATCAGAGTCGAAGCATGTCCTGAACGGAGAATTTGAAATGTTGTGTATCGTCCTGCGGAAATATCCGTCCGAGAAAACGGCCATGCCGCCTCTCACAGTTCCGAGGTGAGAATGATAATCGGTACCGTAGAACAGATCGTGAACACAATTCTCTCTTGAAGTTACGCCGAAGAACCCGCCCATAGAATTCGCTCCCAATAAAAATGAAGGCGCATTATAGCAGACAAAATTAACGGCATAAAGTTTTTTTGTTGGCGTTGCGCGTCTGCATTTAGGCATTGCGTGTCTGCTCGTTGTGTCATAAAAACATACACCGAACGAAAAGCCTTATGGCATTGCCTGGTGACACGTCAAATGCTTGTCACTGTAAAACGGAGGAATAAAAACATGAGCAGAAAAGCTGCGGCCGAATGGTTTGGACAGCATCGCGTTCGTTCCGGCGCGGCGGAACGAACGCTGAAAATATGGCAGGCGGGCTTTTTCTGAGGCGGACGTCTTTGTTCTTGTGCGGATGGAAGGTTTTGTGAGATACTAACCGGGCCGCAGGTGGTGCGGCCGCGTGAAGCGGGGTGGCTGGGCGTTGTGTCCGGCGTGTGGAGAGTCTGTAGTGTTTTGGGACGGGCAAATGGTTCGCAGGATTATATTGTTTTCACTGGTTGCGTTTTGTTTTCAAATGTCGTTTGCTCAGGAGGAGAAATCCTGGGAAAAATATATGATGAAGAATGGAGGGAGGTCGGCGGAGCGTCCCGCGGCTTCGTCCGGCTCCGTATCGGCAGACCGGTCGGCGCCGGCCGCCGGGAAGTCTTATCAGAAGTACATGAGACCTTCTTCTTCCGGGGCGGCGGCTGTGCGCGTTCCTCGAGATTCGGCGGAGGATCCGCTCCCTCAGGCGGCGTCTCAGGCGGCTGTGCGCAGTCCTGCTCCGGTGCAGAGCACGGCGCTGCCCCCCGTTAGAGAGTACTCGGCACCGTACGAGGAGCCGGTGCGGTTGCCGGAATACGGTTATGAGGAGGATTTTGCCGGCTACGAAATGGACGATGTGTATTCGCAGTACTTCGACAATTCATTTCGTCCTGTGATACGACTTTCCGGCGGATATACCGAGGAGACGCAGTTCGGGGACTACGGCGCCACAGATATAGCTACAGCGGAGTTTGACGCGAGGCTCTTCAAGGTGGAGGACTTCCTCAATACGTGTTTTGACATGTGGATTTTTGCCGACGGCATGTATTTTGTGGACAATCCCGGAATGGACGCCATTCCAGACGGGCTTATAGCCGCAGGTGTAGACTTCGGCGTATGGTGGCGTTTCATCAATGGTTTCTCCCTTGAATTCAGGGTTGCGCCGGGTATTTACTCGGATGTTGTGGAGCCGCAGTTTTCAATTCCCACTACGGCAAATCTGTACTATGTGCTGCTTCCTTCCCTGAGCATTCAGCTCGGAGCGACGGCCCGCTGGGGATGGGATATGGAAGTTATGCCGAACGTGAGCTTCCTTTGGCAGCCGCATGACTTCCTGCGCGTCCTCGGCGGCGTCCCTTACTCCAGAATCGACCTTTTCCCGGGGCACATATTGTCGTTTTTCGGAACGTTTGAATGGCGCAATACGACGTATGCGCTGGAGGACAGCGATGTGCTTCCGGACGAAGTGCATTTCGACGAGATGCTGGTGTCCGTCGGCGCTACGATCTGCTTTATGGGGAGGACAGAGGTTTCGGCGGAGGCTGGGACTTATCTGAAGCGCGAGATTTCTGCCGATGTCGCAGAGGATTCCACGGTGGACCTCTCGGAGGAAAATTTCTTCCGGATTACATTGGGGAGCAGGTTCTGACGGAGGCCTGTGCGGCCCGCATCCGTTTTCGCTGCGGGGCAGGTTGTTTCTGTTTGCCATGGACGAGGGTGTTCGCGCCAGGATTGATTCGATTCGCATACTGTTGGGATGGATGGAGCATGGCTCGTTCCCCGACAGGATGATTGTATCCGTGCCTCAGCACAGGCGCGGGTTTGTGATGGATTTGGTGTACGCCACGGTGCGCAGCGCAAGGATGCTTTCCGAGATCGTCGATTCATATGTGTCGAGGGAACCGGACACGGCGGTTTCAGCCGGGCTGATGCTTGGTGCGTGTCAGATAATCAAAATGCCGGAGATTCCCGCGCATGCGGCGGTTCATGCCACGGTTGAGGCATGCAAATTTGCTGGGGCACGGAATTCAGCGGGATTTGTAAACGCGGTGCTTCGCAGGATTGTGTCCGATGCGGACGCCATCGCCGGAAGGATTGCCTCGATGCCGCTGGCTGTGCGGGAGTCGCACTTGGACTGTCAGGTGGAGAGGTGGGTGTCCCGGTTCGGCGCTGAGACGGCGGAGGCGATTTGCGCATGGGACAACACGCCCGCGAGTGTCACGGTGCTTACCGTGCCTGGCGGTCCGTCCGCGGAGAAGCTGCGCGATATTTTTGCCGAAGCCGGGGTGAACGCCGAGGTGAGGAATGCCGGCGCTGTAGAATATCTTGTCGTGCCTCATGGCTCGGGAGTTCATGTTCTTCCGGGATTTGCGCAGGGGTGGTTTTCCGTGCAGGATCCGGCAACGGCGGCGGCGGTGGAGCTGCTGGATGTGCGGCCGGGTATGCGGGTGCTTGACGCCTGCGCCGCCCCTGGCGGCAAGTGCGTTCAGGCGGCTCTGAGACTCGCCGGAGATGGGTTCCTTGCGGCGATGGACTGCTGGAGCGACAGAGTGGAGATGCTTAGGGACACGGTGTCGCGGTTTAACCTGAACGGAATCGTGCATATTTTCAAAGGGGATGCGAAATCCGCATTGCTCAAAGAGCTCGGGGGCCGTCCTTTTGACAGGATACTTATAGACGCGCCGTGCAGCAACACCGGTGTGCAGCGGCGCAGGGCGGATGCAAGATGGCGATTCAGTCCCGACAGATTGTCAGAGCTGGCTGAGACGCAGTCTCTTATTCTGGAGAATATGTCCGGCCTGCTTTCTTCTCAGGGCGGACGCATCGTGTACAGCACATGCAGTCTTGAGGAAGAGGAAAATGGAGCGGTAGTCAGGAATTTCCTGTGCGGGCATCCCGAATTTGCGCTTTCGGATGAAAGATTTTCCATCCCTCCGATTTCAGGTACGGACGGCGCTTACGCGGCAGCGCTGGACAAGAGACAGGGGAATGCCTCCCGAGGAGCGGCGGCATGGTGATGGTGCGGTCAAACGATTCGTGTGTTGAGGCGTTTTCGCCGTCTTCGCAGCTGCGGTTCTTATTTTCGGACGTGTCGTTCAGCGCCGCAGATATCTGTGAGCTTCACGGGTATTCTCCCGGAGCTGCGGTTGCGCTGGCGCGCATGCTTGCGGGCGCTGCGCTTGCGGGCATCGACTATGCGGGTCTTGATGAGACTATCTGTCTGCATGCGGAGACCGGCGGCCCTCTCGGCGGGGTGCATGTGGAGATGGAAGGCACGGGGAAGCTGCGCGGTTACGTTTACAACGGCGGCGATCCCCGGGATGTAAGCCAGCTCTCGGGCGCGGAGAACTGCGACGGGTTCCTGTGGGGCGGGGACGGTTCTTCCGTGAGGTTTACCCGTCTGGATGCGGCAGGACATATAAGAGCGCAGATTTCGGCGGATATTTCCGAGCCGGGTCCGGAAGCGGTGCTGCTCTCCTTTTACAATGCGTCGCCGGCGGGGACGTCGCCGGTTGCCGTGGCGCTGTCTGCGGGACTGGATCCGAAGATGCGTTTGTGCTTTGCCAGGGGACTGGCGATGCAGCAGGCCTCGGATTCGGCGAAGGAAATATTTTCGAAGTTGTCGGGATATTTCAGGAGCGGCGCTGTGAGAGACCTTCTTGTGTCCGGGAGCACATCCGGTGTGTTCAGGCAGTTTTTCGGCATAGACGACATAATAACCGGGCCCACGCGGACCTTGCAGTTCGGGTGTGTATGCAGCAGGGAACTGGCTGAGAGGTCGTATTCTTCGAGAACGGCGGAAGAGCTCCGCGGAATGCTCAAGCCAGGCTTGGACGCAGTGTTCAAGTGTCATCTGTGCGGGAGGCATTATGTAATCCCGCGCGGCCGTATTGCAGAATTCGCGTCGGCGGCCGGTGCACGGGAGGCGGGCGCGTAGACTACGCCGCAGCGTTGCGGTATTCTTCATTCGCGGCGGCGGAACGCGTGGTTCAATTCCGGCTGGCGGTTACTGGTAGTATGTGCTGTGGAAGTCCGTTTTGTCAGGGACGCAGTAAGCAGCCGTCCAGAGGCCTTGTCTGTCCTGCAGAAACACTGCCGAGTGAAGGAATCCGACCCAGTTGTCGGGGGTTATGTGCCGTATGCCCAGACCGTTCAGGGCGGCGGCGATAAAGACATCGTGGGTGACGAGGACGGCGTTGCGGGTTCCGAAGTCGTGAGCAGTCAGCCACCGGAAGAAAATTCTCGATCCCTTTCCGATCGGCGTATATCCGCAGCATCCGCCGCCGTTCAGCCACATATCGGCCACTTCAGACGATGAATGCGTGAAGTAATGTTTGTGCACGCGCTCGGCGTCGAGGGTGTATACGCCGTACATCCCGGCCTCTTCCGTGATTTGTATCCGTGTGACGTCCTCACCGACGGCACGGGCCAGAATTTGGGCGGTGAGGATGGTCCGGCGCATCGGCGAGGCGGCGAAAGAGAGATCCGGTAGGGAGGCAAGCTTCTTTCCGCACAACTCCGCATCCTTCTCTCCCTGCTCCGTGAGCGGGAGAGAGTGTCCGGAAGTGGCGTCTGTTGGATTAAGCGGAGGACGCTGCGCGTGACGCATTGCGAGGATGCACCGGGTGTAGCCCGAATTCTCCATCAGGGATGGAAGCTCTTCGTATTCGAACACTTCATCGGAAATCTGCGGCTCCCGAACGTCGTCCGGGAAGTCCAGATACATTTTGTATCCAAGATCGTTTGTCATGTCTGTGTGCTTGCGATTGCTGACGGCGTTTGTACATGCGCACTTCGCCGTCGTCACCCGCAGTTTGGCGGGAGCCGTTAGCTGCCGCCGTCTGCGGGGCTGTTTCTCGTGCTTTCCTGAGAGTTTTCGACCTCCTGATCGCGGGAGCTGTCGTGGTAGGGCGCAGCTCCGGTATCAAACCCGGCTTTGGAGAGGATTTTCGCTTCTTCCTCTGTAAGTTCAATCCGGATATTGTCATCGGTTTCTCCGGATATGATTGAGTCTATGATTGCCCGTCTGTTTATTTTTTCAATGAGTTCGTCTTCGGCCTTGACGATCATCTCCGTTTCCCGGCCGATGTCCTTCTGTTCTGAATCCTTTTTCGCCTTTTCTTCGCGAAGTCTTCTTTCTTCCTCCGCGGCGGCTCGGTTCGCTTCCGTTCTCAGCCTGTGAAGTTCACGGAATGATATGCGTTCGGTGCCGTCCTGATTCTTCACTGTCGCCGCTTTCACCAGTTCGTCTGAAATGCCGGGGTTTTGGGCAAGAATACGGGCAGACTCGTGTTCTACAGTATCGGATACGGCGGTTTTTTTCGGTGTTTGGGCCCGGCTGTCCGGTGTGAGGATAAATCGCGGGTCGTTTCTGTAGACGTCCATCACTGCGAGACGGCCGCTGTACGGGTTTACCGAAAGATTTGTGGCCTGGCCAGAGGCGAAAGACATATGCACGGATTCTGTGATGCCGCTGGAGGATAGCAGCACGGACGAGGAGTCCGGGTCAACCTCAAGGAGGGTGTATCCGCCCAGTGTCTGCCCTCTTTTCAGGATGAACGACCTGCCGGAAGCTTTATCGAGAAAGCCCGCAGCCGGTTCTCCTCCGAACGATGTGATGGCCTTCAGCTGAACCATTGATGCGAGTTTCTTTTCGGCTTCCGCGGACACTTCCGGGGCGGCCTGCGCCTGTTCTTCCGCCGCAAGTGGGCACTGTGGAAGTTTTCCGAACGGAGCCCGCTCGAGGATTGACTGGTACTTGCCGACGTCGGCGTCGTCGGTTTGTGCATGGCAGGAGACGGCTGAAATGAAGGCTGCCGCTATTCCGGCAAGTATTCTGGATGGATGTTCTGCGGTGTGTTTTGACATTACGTTGCAGTGCGCTGAATGCCGTACAGCCCGCGATTCTACTTGATGGAGTAGCGCGTGGCCTTGGCAAGGGCCTTCCACAATTCGTCTTTTGTGTTGGCTTCGAGCGCGTTCCGTCTGTTTGTTTCTTTGGTGAAGGAGTCGGCGAGACCCGCAAGGAGCTTCAGGTAGAACATGCTTACGGCGGTGGGTATTGTGGAGAAAAATATGAAGTGCGCAGGGCCTGTGGATGCTCCACGGAACTCGATGCCCTTGCGGCTTACGGCGAATGCCATGGCGAGGCCACCGCCTTCAATTCCGCGCACGTGCGGGAACGCGATGCCGTGACCAATCCCGGTTCCGTATATGGACTCGCGTTCGATAGCGGCGTCAGCAAGTTTTTTGGCGTCGTCAACGAAGTTTTCATCCTGCATAAGCTGCGTGAGCTGAAGAATGGCGTCTTCCACGGTGGATGCCTGCATGTCGGGTATCATGAGTCCGGATGATGAAAATCTGGCAATGCCGGCCTTCCTGTCTCCGGTGGAGCGTTTGGGGCGTTCAGCCACCCATTTTGCCCCGCTGGGGTCGTAGAGTATTCTGGCACAGCTGGGGCAGGCGTTGATTTCCTGACACTGCTTTACGGACTGTACCTGCGACACGGCCAGCTTCATTCCGCACATGGAACATGTGCCAGCGTGCATGGGCGCCATGACAATGTGGTCTTTTTTGTAAAGCCGGTCGTAGATGGCTTTAATTTCCGGCAGCAGCGAGTCCATAAGCGCGTTTATGTTGGCGCTGAGCGCCGAAAGATCGGCCCCGGAGCCTCTGATGGATCTCTGTTCGTCTCTTATTAAGGTGAGTTCCTGCAGCTGCAGGATGTGGTTTATGATGCTGCGCATTTGGATGTTGCCTTTCGATGTGTGTCCCGACTCGGCCGGGAGTATGAAAATTCCGTTCCGGAGGAGTCATGCATATGGCGCCGAAGCTTTGCTGCCGGGTTCTTTTTACATGCCGGCAAGGATGCCGTCTATTTCGGCGAGTTCTTCAGGAGAAAGCGGTTCTGCGTTTGCCGCCGCGATATTCTCAAGCACCTGTTCCGGCCGGCTGGCGCCTATGAGGGCAGAAGTTACGCGGTTGTCGCGCAGCACCCATGTCAGAGACATCTGTGCGAGCGTCTGACCGCGGCCGGAGGCAATTCTGTCGAGGCGGCGCAGGCCTGCAAGGACATTTTCAGTCAGTCTGTCCCTGCCGAGCTCGCCGTGTGCGATTCTTGAATCCGATGGTATCCCGGAAAGGTATCTGGAAGTGAGCAGACCCTGGGCGAGGGGGCAGAACGCGATCATGCCCATGCCGGAATCGTGTATTGCTCCGATCACCCCCGTTGTTTCCGGGGCTCTGTTCATCATGCTGTAGGACGGCTGGTGTATAAGACAGCGTACGCCCATGGAACGGAGGATTTCAGCCGCCTTCAGCGTATTTTCTGCATCGTATGACGAAATCCCGGCGTACAGCGCCTTGCCGCTGTGAACGGCGGACGCGAGCGCGCCCATGGTTTCCTCGAGCGGCGTGCCGGGGTCGAATCTGTGCGAATAAAAGATGTCCACGTAATCGATCCCCATGCGCTTCAGGCTGGCATCCAGCGAAGATATCAGATATTTTCTTGAACCCCATTCTCCGTAGGGGCCTGGCTGCATACGGTATCCCGCCTTTGTGGAAATGACAATTTCGTCTCTGTACACGCCGATAGCGTCACGGAGTATTTTTCCGAACGTGGCTTCCGCGCTTCCTGGCGGCGGGCCGTAGTTGTTTGCAAGATCAAAATGCGTTATTCCGTTGTCAAAAGCGGTCCTTACGATGGCTTCGGCCTGTTCGTATGGGCGGCCGTAACCGAAGTTGTGCCACATTCCGAGCGAAATCACCGGCAGGAAGAGGCCGGAGTCGCCGCAGCGGCGATATTTCATTGTGTCATAACGGGTGGGAGCGGCAGTGTAAGACATCAGAACTCTCCATTATTCAATGCACGGGCTGTCGTCAGCTCTGCAGTGCGGCATCCATGCTACACGTTTTGTTACGGGAATGCAAGCGGGAACAGCGCCGCAGAGCCTTATTTTTGCAAATGGGGTCGGAAGTGCCCATGCACCGATGCAGTATGCGAGCCGCCGCGGTGTGTGTGCGAAGGCGGTGCGAAAGCTTGCGTCTGAAAAGTTCCTCCGCCGGAGGGAGCAATGAAGCTGACGTGCGAGTGCGCAAGCGCGGGAAAGAAATATGCAGGAGGGCCTTCTCCGCATTTTTTCGCATGCGGACGCGGTATGGGTGCGGCGGTGCTTTGCTTTACCTGTCCGGCGGTGCGCGTGGATGCTGTAGAGCGCTACGGTTCAGCTGTCCCGGTAGGCGTATTGCGTGCGAGTGTGTTTACTACGGTGCGGTACTTGCCGCCGGCAAATACAGGTGCTTTGGTTTGTTGTGCGCGCATATGACGCATGGGTCTCGTGGAGGGATTAACAGGCAGAGGTTCTGGCCTCCGGATGCGCGCGTGCGGTGCGAAAATATTACGAATGGTTATACCTTCCTTTCGCGTGAGGATCTGGCCGAATGCGGTTCGTGTGCGCGTATTCGCACGTTGTGGTGTCCGGCGGGACAGGGCGCACGATGACGCGAGACCGTCCGGCGCGTGCATATGACGCATGCGAGGATAGTGCGCGTAATCCCGTTCGAGCAGGAAAACTGGTTTCCTTGGGCGAAGGTTCGCGCAAAATCTGGATTTTCGGAGGGAAGCTTCCGAAGCGGCGTTTCCCATGTCTGCTGCGGAACAATCGTACAATCCTGTCGATTTTTCGAGCCGGTTGCGCCTGTATTCTTGACATTATTTTTCGTCTGTAGCAGAATACCCAGACACAGGGTTTCACGGAATGTTTTTGCACGGCGGGACGGCTCCGCCGCGGTTTATACGGCGGCGGTTTGTGCCGGCGGGCGGTTTACGTTGCGTGGAGACCTCTGGCGGTGTGGTTGTCCGTGAGCAGGCGGCTGTTGCGGCTGTCGGCGCGGACGTTATTGTACGAGGTCTTATCTTATGGCAGACACAGAAGTTTCAGAAGTTTCGGAAGAGGTTTCCGGCGCGCATTCCCAGACTCCGGTAGTGATCCCGCAGAATGTCAGGAATCTGCATAACAAGGCGCTGGCGGCTTTGGAGCGTAACAATACGGATATAGCGATGGAGCTATTCACCAAATGCATACAGATTTGTCCGCAGTTCATAGCTGCCCGTAGAAATTTGAGGCTTGCGGAAATCGCTAAGTTCAAGATGTCGCACTCCGGTAAGGAGGGGATTGTTCACAAGCTGTCTACGGTTGCGGGATTGTTCAAGATGCTGAAGGTCAAGTCTCTTGTAAAGTCCGGAAAAATGGCGGAGGCCGTGATGACTGCGGAAGAGCTTCTGAGCATGGATCCGCTGAATCTGAATTTCCTCAAAGTGTTTGGCGAAGCGGCGGTGGCTGCCGGCATCGGCGACGCCGCGGTGATGTCGATGACGCTGGCGCGCGAGCATCTGCCGTCGTCCAATATCCAGATAGTGGAGCTCTTGGGCCGTTTGCATTTTGCGATGAAAGACTATGCCAAGGCTGGCGAATATCTGGAAAAGGTCGCGAAGTTCAAGCCGTCCAGCGTTGAGATCGCCAAAATGCTCAAGGACAGTGAGACTCTCGCAACGTTGAATTCCGGATGGGAGGACTCCGAGAAGAAGTCGGACTGGCGCGGCGCGCTGGCCAGCCAGGAGGAGGCGGAAAAGCTCGAGCGGGAGAACAAGAGCGTTAAGACGGAGTCGGATGCGGAGTCTCTCATAGAGGACGCGCGCAAGAAGATCGAGGCAGAGCCCAGAAATATGAACTACTACTTTTCGCTTGCAGGCCTTCTTGTGCAGCAGCGCAGGTATGATGAGGCTCTGGAGGTATTCGGACAGGCACGCCAGTTCGCTCCTGCCGACCCGGAACTCGATAGGCGTACCTCATCGGTCATGCTCGACAAATTTGATTACGAGATCGATGAACTGCGGAAGTCCGGCAACGAAGAAGCCGCGGCGGCCAAGGCCACGGAGCGTGCCCAGTTTGAGTTTGATGATATCGCCGCGCGCGTCGGCCGGTACCCGAACGATACCCACCTGCGTTACGAACTCGGCCTGCAGTACTACAAGAACGGGTACTGGAACGAAGCGATCGAACAGCTTCAGCTTGCGCAGAAAAACCCGAAGGACCGGGTTTCCGCCCTGTATCACCTTGCTCTGTGCTTCCGTGAGAAGGGGCAGCTTGATATGGCTGTTGCTCAGCTGGATCAGGCAGTGGAACTGCTTCCGTCAATGAATGCCGAAAAACTCGACATCTACTACCTCATGGGCGTTATCTCGGAGGAGGAAGGGAAGATCGACGACGCGGCCAAGTACTTCAAGGAGATTTACCGTGTCGATGTGCGCTACCGCGATATTTCTGACCGTATTGACCGTATCTACGCGGCGCAGAAAAAAGCTCAGCAGCAATCCTGACGGAGGGAAAATGCGCAGTTCTGTCATAATGGTTGCTGCTTTGACGGCAGTATTTGCGTGCGGGTGCGGCACTATGGACGGCGGCTCCATGTTCAGCGGCAAGTCGGGCGGCAAGTCGAGAAATGTGCGGGAGGCCGAGGAACTCAACCGTGAGGCAAGGCTTGCGGAGCTCGAAGCTTCCGTTCGAAGGCTCGACAGTGAAATCGCAAATCTCAGCGCGGCCGTGAACGATCAGCTGATTCGCCTTAGAGAGCTTTCCGACACTGTTTCCTCCGAGATGGACGCGAGGTCTTCGGATCTGGTCGTTATGCGCAGAGACTTGGAGCAGATGCGCGGAAGCCTGAAGGAGACCGATTCCAGAATATCGGCCCTGCCGGGGAATTTCCGTAAACTTCTGGATGAACAGCAGAAAAGCATAATGTCTTCGGTAGACGGCAGGATAGCATCCAGAAATCAGTCTTCCGGTCTGTCAGGCGAGTTCTACGAGCATGAGGTTAAAAGCGGCGAGACGGTTTCGGAAATCGCACATGCTTACAAGGTTTCGGTGTCTGATATTGTGAGAGCCAACAAGCTTAAGGATGCGTCATCCATTCGCGTTGGGCAGAAGCTTCTGGTCCCGGTCAGGTGACGTCCGGGACGGGTGTTTTTTCGTGCGGGTTGTTTTTGAGTTAAAACAGGTACTGGAGTTGAAATATGAGTGTTCCTTTCCATGTTGATTTGAACGGCAAGGTTGCGGCAGTTACCGGCGGCGGAGGCATACTTTGCGGCGTAATGTCGAAGGCTCTGGCAGAGTGCGGGGCCAAAGTGGCGGTGTTGGATCTCAGGCTGGAAGCGGCAGAGAAAACCGCGGACGAAATCCGAAAGGCCGGTTTCATCGCTAAGGGATTTGCGTGCAACGTCCTTGACAAAGCCAGTCTGGTGGAGGCGGAGAAAGCAATCTCGGCGGAGTTCGGCGATATCGATATCCTCGTAAACGGGGCCGGCGGAAATCATCCGAAGGGAACGACGTCGGGTGAATACCTTACGCAGGAGGATCTGAAATCGGTACGGGAGGACTTCAAGACCTTTTACGATCTCGATCCGGACGGCGTGCAGTTCGTTTTCAATTTGAACTTTATCGGGACTCTGCTGCCGACGCAGGTGTTTACCCGGTCCATGGCCGCGCGCGGAAGCGGCGTGGTTCTGAATGTCTCGTCAATGAACGCATTCACCCCGCTGACAAAAATACCCGCGTACAGCGCGGCAAAGGCGGCAGTCAGTAACTTTACGCAGTGGCTTGCGGTGCACATGGCCAAGGTGGGTATCAGGGTAAATGCCATTGCTCCCGGGTTTTTCATAACAAATCAGAACCGTGCGCTTTTGACCAACTCGGACGGTTCGCTTACAGCGCGCGGCAACAAGGTCATTTCTAATACGCCCATGGGACGTTTCGGTGTTCCGGAGGATCTTACCGGCACCGTTCTCTGGCTTGTGGACGACAATGGGGCGTCGTTTGTTACCGGCACCGTGATTCCTGTGGACGGCGGATTTAGTTCGTATTCCGGAGTTTAATGTCGGAGTTGGGAACGTTTCACTGATTTTGAATATACGGAGTGCAGGACATTATGTTGGACATAAGACTGATTCGAGAGAAGACGGACGAGGTGAGGCGCGGCCTTGAGGCCAGGGGCGCGGATCCGACCGTGCTCGACGAGATTCTCGCTCTTGACGTCAAACGGCGTGAGCTCGTTTCGGAGGCGGAGGAACTTAAAAGCAGCCGCAATACGGTGTCAAAACAGATCGGTGTAATTAAAAAACAAGGCGGCGACACGTCGGAACTTCAGGCGCAGATGCGTGCCGTGGGAGAGCGCATTTCTGAACTCGACGGAGAGTCTGCCGGAGTGGAGGACAAACAGCGGCAGCTCCTTCTCGGTCTTCCCAATCTTCCCGCGCCCGGCGTGGTTCCCGGCGGAAAGGAAAAAAACGAGGTTGTATCTGTTTTTGGCGAAAAACCGGTCTTTGAAGGCTTCGAACCGAAAAATCATGTGGATTTGTGTCTGTCGCTCGGACTGATTGACTACGAGCGAGGCGTAAAGATGGGCGGCAATGGTTTCTGGCTGTACAAGGGCGACGGCGCCATGCTGGAATGGGCGCTCCTCTCGTATTTCATAAACGAGCATGTCAAGGACGGCTATACGTTTGTCCTCCCTCCGCATATGCTCACTTATGAGTGCGGGCTTACTGCGGGACAGTTCCCCAAATTCGAGGAAGACGTCTACCGTATCAGCGGAGATTCGTTCAGATTCATGCTGCCCACCGCGGAGACGGCGCTCATAAATCTGTTCCGCGATGAGATCCTTTCCGAGTCCGAGCTGCCGAAACGGCTTTTTGCGTATACTCCATGCTATAGGAGAGAAGCGGGGACATACCGCGCAAGCGAACGCGGTATGATCAGGGGGCATCAATTCAACAAAGTCGAGATGTTCGGTTATACCAAGCCGGAAGACAGCGGGGATATGCTGAAGGAGCTTATAACCAAGGCCTGCCGGCTCGTGGAAGGGCTCGGCCTTCACTACCGGCTCAGCAAACTTGCCGCCGGGGACTGCTCCGCCTCAATGGCCACCACGTACGATGTGGAACTGTGGCTCCCCAGCATGAACGAATACAAGGAATGTTCGTCGGTGTCCAACGCGATGGACTATCAGGCGAGGAGAGGAAATATACGTTTCCGCAGGGATGCAACCAAGAAAGTGGAATTCCTTCACACCCTGAACGGATCCGGCCTGGCGACAAGCCGCCTGCTGCCGGCCATTGTGGAGCAGTTCCAGCAGCCGGACGGCGCTGTACGGATTCCGGAGGTTCTTCGTCCGTACATGGGCGGAAAGGAATTTCTCGGCAGGTAACGGACTGATGTGAGGCAGGTGAGCGCCGCCGCGTGCGGCGGCGCGGACGGACGTAATTGATTTTCAAAAATCCCGGTGCGGGATTTACCTATGGAGTTTACAATATGATTTCTGTGGAAGAAATAGAGCCCAGGCTCGTCCAGTTGCGCAAAGGACTGGTGGAAATGCGAGGTTATCTTTGACATCGATAACCGGAAAAAAATACTGGATGAGCTTGAGAGCAGGAGCGCTTCGTCTGACTTCTGGAACGACCAGAATGCAGCGCGTGAGGTGATCGGCAAAACCAACGAGCAGAAGGCGGTGATCAAGCCGTTTTCGGAGCTTGAGACGGCTGTGGCCGACGCTGAGGTGATGCTGGAACTCGCACTTTCCGAGTCTGACGACGCGGCGAGGTCTTCGGCGCTTGAGGATACGTCCTCAATGCTTTCTTCCGCTGAAGAGGCGTACGAAAGACTCAAACTTCAGTCCCTCCTTACGGGTCCTCTTGACAGGTGCAACGCGTATATTTCGCTTCATGCGGGCGCCGGAGGAACCGAATCGTGTGATTGGGCGAGCATGCTTATGCGCATGTATCAGCGTTATTGCGAGAGGGTGGGGTACGAAGTGGAGGTCGTGGACCTCACCCCTGGCGACGAGGCCGGCATTTCCGCAGCCACGCTCAATATCCGCGGGCACAATGCATACGGATTCATGAAGGCCGAGCGCGGCGTCCACCGGCTCGTGCGTATCAGTCCTTTCGACGCAAACAAGCGCAGGCACACATCGTTCGTCTCTCTCGACGTTATCGCGGAGCTGGAGGACGACGTGGACGTCGAGATAAAGGAGGAGGATCTGGAGATTTCCACCTTCCGCTCCGGCGGAGCAGGCGGACAGCACGTGAACAAAACGGATTCCGCCATACGCATACGGCACATCCCTACCGGCATTGTCGTGGGGTGTCAGGCAGAACGTTCGCAGCACAAGAACCGTGCTAAGGCTATGAGCATACTCAAAGCCAAAATCTACGAATACGAGCAGGATAAAAAACGGGCTTCACTCGAAAAATTCTACGGAGAAAAAGGCGCTATTGCATGGGGCAGCCAAATCCGCTCCTACGTACTTCAGCCTTACACCATGGTGAAGGACCTGCGTACCGGCATACAGACCGGCAATGTGCAGGCTGTTCTTGATGGGGACATCGGGCAGTTCATCGACGGGTGGCTGAAGTGGAAGAGCGCGGGCGGCGTCCCTGTGAAGAGCGCATCCGGCGATGACGACGATTGATCCCAGCTTTTGAAGGGAAGGCATTATGCCGCTGTACAGCATGACGGGTTTCGGAGCCGCCTCCGGCGGCGGAGAGGGTTTCTCCGTATCGGTGGAGATTTCATCCGTAAACCGCAAACAGCTTGATGTGTCTGTGTCGCTCCCGCACGGCATGAATTCGCTGGAGCAGGAATGCCGGAACCGTATATCCTCCGCTGTGCGCAGGGGCAGGGTGCAATGTTCCGTGGTAATTTCATCCGAGTCTTCTGCCGGGGCGGCAGGTCGGTTTGACATAGGTGCAATACAATCGTACCTTTGCGATCTTGAAACGGTTTCGGAGAAAATCGGTCTGCTCAACGACGTTACGCTCTCTTCGCTTATGGTTCAGCTTGGCGATACCGGAAGATTTGCGCGCGTAATATCTCCCGAAGAGGCCCGGCCTGTCCTCAGCGGCGCTCTGGATGCCGCTCTGGAGAAACTGACGGAGGCTCGCCGTACGGAAGGCGTGGTGCTTGAGTCGGCGCTTGTTTCGTTTCTCGACGCTATGAAAAATATCAAATCTCAGGTGGCGGCACGCGCCCCTGCAGTGCCTGTCCGTTACAGGGACGTTCTCTTGAAACGGATTGAGAATCTAGGCGCCGGCCTTCCGGCCGATAGCGAAGCGCTAGCACGGGAAGTCGCTTTTTTTGCGGATAAATGCGATATTTCAGAGGAACTCGACAGGCTTGAAGCGCATTTTATCCATTTTTCGAAGGCCATGGCTGAGGAGGGGGAGCCTTCCGGACGCATGCTTGATTTCATCTGCCAGGAGATGAGCCGGGAAATCAACACGATAGGATCTAAGGCAAACGATGCCTTCATATCTTCCATGGTGCTGGAGTTTAAGTCAAAACTGGAAGCCCTGCGCGAACAGGTGCAGAACGTGGAGTGATGCGGCTTCTTTTAAGGTAAATCCGCGCAGCCCGCTATTTCCGCCGCGTCGTCGAAATATTCCGTGTGCGTCTTGAATTTTTGACAGGTCTCGTGTCCTTTGCCTGCCACTGCCACGATGTCGCCCGGGCGGTTGGCAATTTTTGCGGCGAGCCGTATTGCGTCGCGCCTGCTGATGACGGACGTCACGCGCGGGATGCCGCCGGTTTTCTCGGATATTGCCCCCGGGGGAAGCCCGGAAAGTATGTCCCCAATCACAGCGCCGGGTTCCTCCGATCTTGGATTGTCGGACGTGACTATAAGATAATCCGCGTATTTGTATGCGGCGCGTCCCATTTCCGGGCGTTTGCCTCTGTCTCTGTCGCCGCCGGCGCCGAACACGATAAATATGCGTCCGGATGAGATTTCACGCAGCGTGCGCAGCAGATTTTCTATAGCGTCCGGGGTGTGCGCATAGTCTACGAAAAAAGACGCAGGGGAGGCCGGGCAGTGTATTTTTTCGAGCCTTCCCCTCGCCGGAGGAACTTTTGAAAGAGACTCAAGAGCCTTTTCCGGCGGAATTCCCGTCACGACTGCCATCGAAAATGCGGTCATCGCGTTGAAAATATTGTGCCGTCCGAGCACTTTAAGCTGCGCGTGGTATTGACGTCCCCTGTAGGATACGTCGAACTCGCTGTGCGTCTCTCCCAGTCGGATTGATGATAATCTGGCGTCAGCTTCCGGAGATTCTCCGTAAGTGCATATTTTTGCACGGCTGCCGCCCGCCGCGAGGATGTCTCCGAGCAGACGGGCGCCCCACGGCGAGTCTGCATTGATCGCGGCGGGACACATCTGCGGTACAAAAAGCCTGCGCTTTGCCGCGTAATACTGTTCCATTGAGCCGTGATAATCAAGGTGATCCCTTGTGAGATTGGTAAAGCCTGCCGCCCGGAACCGCGTGCCTGCGGCCCGCTCCTGATCCAATGCGTGGGAAGACATCTCCATGACCGCCGCACCGCATCCGTTGGCGGCCGCCTGAGAAAAAAGGCTCTGGAGTTCGATTGCGCCGGGAGTGGTGTTTGCCGACGGCGCGAGCCCGTTGTCTGACTCGGGCGGATATGTGCTGCTGCCGATTGTGGAAATCAGGGCGGCAGGGAAACCGTTATCGGACAATACTGCGCGGAGCATTACGGCTGTCGTAGTTTTGCCGTTGGTGCCCGTCACTGCATAAACATCGAGTTTGCGCGATGGCCATCCGAACATCGCGCACGAGAGCAGTCCGAGCGCGAGACGTGCATCTTTGACATGTATCCATCCGATTTGAGCGTCTATGAATTCCGTCGGACGCGGTATTTCCGCAACGACGGCGGATGCTCCGGCCTCCGCCGCCTGCCTTATGTGTGCCAGCCCTTCTTCTCCGGAGTGGGTCGCCGCAAATACGTCTCCGGCGCGAATGCGCCTTGAATCTGAGCATATGTTTTTCATGGTTTACCAAGTATGCGCTTGCGGACGTCGCTGTATGTCTCGCCGCTGATTTTCATTTCTTCCTTCGTAGGAATATTCAAATATCTGGCGGTGTCGTATGCGATTTTTGAAAAAACCGGGGCGGCAACGGTGCCGCCCTGATGAAGCGGTTTCGGAGCCTCCAGTGTAACCAGGATCACAATTTCAGGCGATTCCGCGGGCAGGAATCCAGCAAACGACGCCCAGTAATCCGTCGAAGAATATCCGCCCGGAACCGGCATCTGCGAGGTTCCGGTTTTCCCGGCCACATTGTATCCGGAAACAGCCCCCCGCCATCCTGTCCCGACCCCGCGCACGGTGACATTCGTCATCATCGAGCGTATCGTATCCGCAGTCGCCTGCGTAATCGGATTGCATACCACGACCGGCCGTATGGCGGGCACCAGAGACTCGCCCGTCATGCTGTCCGTGATGGATTTTACGATGTATGGCTTCATGCGGATGCCCTTGTTTGCGATCGTGCTGTACAGGGATGCCATCTGTATGCCGGTAACGGATATGCCGTGCCCGATCGCCATGCGTATGGCCTGAAGATCAGACAGACGCTTCGGCCCGACAAGAATTCCGCTTTCCTCTCCCGGCAGGTCGATTCCGGTTCTGGACCCGAACCCGAAGCTCCTGAGATAGAAGTCCATGCGTTCTTTGCCGAGCTGTTCTGCGATTATGGACGCCGCTCTGTTGCTCGACTTGGCGAGGGCCGTGGTGGCGTCCACAGGACCGTGAACATGGTCGCTGAGAGGCCGTCCTGCATAAAGCCTTTCGGAACAGTCTATTATTGACTGCGATGTGATAATCCCGTCGTTTATGCCTGCGGCGAACGTCGCCACTTTCATTATCGATCCCGGATCGTAATTTACCTTTATCGCGGAGTTGCGCACGGCGTCGTCAGAACTATCCCCGTAGGCGCGCCTCGAAAACACCGGACGCGATGCCATTGCCAGTATCTCGCCCGTGTAAGGCCGCTGTACGATTGCCCAGGCCTTGCGCGGAGAATATTTCTCCATCGCTTCATCCAGATGTTTCTCCACGATGAACTGAATTGTGGTGTCGAGCGTGAGGCAGATATCGGCGCCGTTGCGCGGTTCTGTCTTTTTCTTTCTCAGCGAACGTACCTCCCGTCTTCTGGCGTCCGCCACCCCCAGAATCTCTCCGTCTTCAGGCGTGAGATATTGGTTGAATTTGTACTCCACACCGTCCAGCGCGTTGCTGGAGGCGTTTGCCAGCCCCACGACATGCGCCATGAGTTCGCCGTACGGATAATATCTCCGGTTGAAGACTTCGACACCGGTACAGCCTTTCAGGATTCTGTTTGTGGTTATTGCTTCGTAGACGGCCCTGTCCGTCGTTTCGCCGATCACGCAGTACCTGTTGCGTCCGCCTGGCTTGACGGCCTTGTCTATTTTTTCCTCGCTGAATATTCCGAATCCGGAAAGAATTTTGCCGACTTCATCATGCCTGCCGGCAGGAATCATCACGGAGTCCACAAAAACCCGCCATGTGGGCATGGATACCGCTAAAGGATGCCTTTGCCCGTTGCGGTCATATATCCCGCCCCGGAAAGCCGTAAAACGCCTGCTGTAGTCTGTAAGCCCTGGTATGTCGTCCGTCATCGCGGATATGCCGGTCTGCAGTCCGATCATGTGGCAGACAATCGGGATGACAAAAAGGACAAGCGCAAGAAAAAACACCAGAGCCATCCTGCTGTTCTGGCTCTTCAGCTTTTCGGACTTGGATCGCTGAACGTACGACTCTCCCGGAACGAACAGCCCGTATATCCACTTGGAAATGACGCGTAACATTTACGCCAAATTTCCGCGGCTACGGCTACAATCCGGCCGTGCCATGCACTGAGCGCTGGTTTACTGCATACGAGTCTTCTGTGCCGGCTCCGAACCTGATGGATGAAGTGCTCACGACCTGAATTTGACCAGGTCCCGGGGCAGACATAAGTATACCGTGACGCATAAGCTGCTTTTCAAGATTTTCCAGCTTCACGAGATCGTGCCACTGAATGTTGACACGGGTAAACTCGTCACGAAGCTCCTTCTGGCGGATTTCTTCGTCCGCTATGCGCGATTGGAGCTCCTCGCAGCTGTTTTTCAGCAGTACGCACGGCACCGTAAGGATTATGACGAACAATATGGGGAACACAAAGCGCACCGGCAAAGCCCAGGTGTGCGATGCATAGTCTCTGCGGCGGTTTTTGTTTCTTTTAATTCTGCTCATAAATTTACGCTTTCCGGCGAACAGCCCTGAGTTTGGCCGAACGCGCACGAGGGTTGTTTGTGAGTTCTTCTTCTGATGGTGTGACAGGGCGGCGGAAGACTCGTTCAACCGCAGGCATCCTGCCTTCCCATTTGCATCCTCCCTGCTGGAGGGACACAAATCGGCCTTCATGAGTTGTAAAAATCCGTTTTACGATGCGGTCCTCCAAGCTATGGAAACTAATTACAGCCAGGACTCCGCCTTCGGAAAGAAGTGATACGGCACTCTCCACTCCGCGTGAAATTTCTTCAAGTTCACCGTTTACCGCTATCCTTATTGCCTGAAAAGTCTTAGTCGCCGGGTGGCGTTTCGATCCTCTGCGCCCGCCGACAGCGTCAGATACGACCTCGGCAAGCCTTCCTGTCGTCGTTATCGGGGAAGCGGCATTTTCCCTGACTATCCGCTTCGAAATTACCGCGGAATCCTTTTCCTCCCCATATTCACGAAGCACCTTGGCAAGAGATTTCCAGTCGTCCCCAAATGAAGCGAGATATTCCGATGCGGGCTGGCCGTATGTCGGATCCATCCGCATGTCGAGAGGGCCGTCTTCCGCGAAGCTGAAGCCTCTCTCCGGCTCGTCAAGCTGATACGATGACACTCCCAGATCCATAACGATCCCGTCAATTTCCGTAAAACCGTTCTGAGCTGCGATATCGGCGATGTTGGAAAAATCGGAGTGTACTGCGGTGAATCTGGAGCCGAATGACCGGAGAGACTCTCTACATCTGGAAACAGCATCGGGGTCGCGGTCGATTCCAAGCAGCCGCCCGTCCGGCCCGGATCTTTTCAGGATTTCCGCCGAATGACCGCCTCCGCCCAGCGTCGCGTCTATGTACTTTCCGCCAGACACTGGATGTATGGCGTCCACCATCTCTTTAAGCATTACAGGAATGTGCATATGTAAACCTCCTGTAAGACTAAAACCCGTAAGCCTCGGCTTCCGCCGCAAGCAGCTCAAGAACATCAGTCTCTTTACCGTCGATTCTGGGACGATTTTCCAGAGACCAGACCTCAAAGTGGTATCCGGCTCCGATCAGTACTACATCCTCCCGGAGCTGGGCAAACGACAGAAACGAATCTTTTACCCGTATTCTGTTCTGTGTGTCTACCGTCACGCAGCTTATCAATTCGCCTATGCGGCTGGTAAACCGCGAGTTTTCCGTGTCCGACAAAGCCTTGTTCCGGAAAACCTCCATTTTCCTGTCAAATTCCGCGGGGCAGAACACGTCCAGACAGCGTGCTCTGGACAGGCTTGGCATGACGTAAACCTGTGCCGGTTTACCCATCCTTTCGTACCAGTCGGAAGGAATGGTAAAACGCCGCTTGGGATCCAGACGGTGATCAGCTCTGCCGAGTATGGGCTGAATCTCGCGACCCTTTGTGTAATCCTGTTCCTCTTTGTTGACTTGGTCTGACATCTTGTGCCTTTTAGTGACACTATTAAACACCAAGCCAGCCTTAATGTAAAGCGGGAATTTGATGTTTTTTACAAAACCTGTGCAATTGGACTGCTGCAATTGGACTGCTGCAATTGGACAACGAAGTTGAGACATGAGACTTGGCGGGAAAAGGCGGGAGTATGTGGGAAAATGCCGGAAAATGCGGGATTTTTGAGCGCCGGGCGGAACAGCTGGAAAAAACGCGTCGGCCAAATAGTTGAGACGTTCAAGTTGATTTGCAAGGGCCTGTCAACCTGCAATGCAGCCGTACTGCAAGGCGGTTCAAGCGCTTTGCGATGGTTGTTGCGAGCGCTTTTCAACGATGTTACAGGGTAAAAATGGTCATGTGCAAGTGAGGCAGCACAGTTTTTTCCCGGTGCGGTAGTGCGTTGATCAGAATTAAATCCTGTTCGTGAACTCTCCTGTTCGCGTTGCCTCCGCGGAGGTGGAGCGGGGAAATTATTGTGCCGTTGAAATACGGTCAGCACACAGCAGAATTGCACGTGCGCGCCGCTGGGACGCCGCAGGCGGGCTCTGGCGAGCTTTCGGGCGCTGAGGCGCTTTCTCAAGCGGCGGAGGCGCTGGCGGAGGATTTGAGGCCGGCGGCGGAGCGTATCAGGGAGGCTTTGGAGCTTGAGGGGGATGAT
>CASEAR010000129.1 GCA_949285835.1 uncultured Verrucomicrobiota bacterium
CAAAAACCATGGGCATTTCTTGCAGCAAGGCACCAAAAACCATGGGCATTTCTTGCAGGTGAATACTTATACATGGCCGATTTTCCCAGTATTTCTGCGGGTTTGCGGGCTCGTGGGGTCGTCCCTATAAAAGATATATATAAAAAGATCAAAAAAGAGAATGAGTGTGGGTGCTGGCAGTTGGGGTGCGAGCCGGACGCCCGCGCAGGGCATTATGCTTTTGCGAGTCCGACGGTTTCTTTTCGTCTAAGGGCTGGATGAGTGCAGGCTCTGTTCCGGCAGGGACGATGTGGCGCCGTCCTGGCCGGTGGGTTGAATTCGCAGCGGCCTGGGCAATGCCATCGACATGCGGCACATCCCGATGGCGGGGAAGGCGGATGTGCGGGTCCGGCGCCCGCTGCAGGACAGAACAACTGCACAGGCGGAGAGAAAAGCGCCCGCCGCAGCTGCCCGATCAACGCAAACGGTCCTTTCTGGCGGAGTGCAAACAACGCTGTCCGTCTCGCTCGCCGCCGCCGTGCGCCGGGGACAGGATTTCTTTTCTTTTTCTTTTTGGAGCAAAGGGTTTTTTCTCATACTTTTCTTAGAAGTATTTTCTGACGAAAGGAGAAATGTGTGATGGACAGAAACGCAGAATTTAACTACATGCTTGCATTTGTAGTAGAGAGCAGTTTTGAAAACGAGTTGTCGCGTGATCAGCTCCGCTGCCTGTGGACCGCATATTGCTTCCATAACAATCTCGATGCGGACACCTATGAGTACGATGGAGACATCCGGGCACTGTGGAATGCCATAGCTGCGCAGGAACCCGATTCGGCAGACTGGCATGACCTTGACAGCTTCGCATACTCCATGTGCATGTACCTGGTCTGAACTTCAGTTTGAGAGTCAAGAAAGACAAACAGAAAAAAGATTAAAGACAGGGGAGTGAACCACAAAATGACCAAGAAAGTATTTCCGTTAGAGCTCACAAAATCTACCGAGGAATTAAAAAAGTTGATCGCAGAGCACCCGGATTATCCAATCGTCGTTTTGGCCGGAGAATGTGCAAACAGTGGAGATTTTGCATGGATGTATTGTGCGTCCATATCGTTTGGCATAGAAGAAATACTCGATTGTGAAACCCCGTATGAAAATGAGGTTGTATGCACGAATCGAGACGAGTTTACTGAACGCCTGGAAGAGTGGCTGTGGGATGAAATGGGCGGAAACGATATTCCTCCCAGTTCGATCACGGAAGAAGAATTCCAGAAAGCGTTGAAAGAGGAACAAGAAAGATACGCGCCATACTGGAAAAAGGTGATCGCTATCTATGCTGATAACGGATGAAGTGCTTTCTGACGACAGGAGAAGAGAAGCAAAAGGAGTTCGAAATATGAAAATCGGTGTTACCGAACGAGGAGATGCGGGAATTGACTTTTCTTGGAAAGATAAGTCCCATACAGTTGACGGAATGATTCTGATCACTAAGGCAATTAACAACGTGTTTCTAAGGCATCTGTTTAGTCTATACGAAACCGGATATACCAATATCATTGTTCATGCAACATGTACAGGATATGGCAGCACGGCCTACGAGCCAAATGTACCGCCGCCAAAAACACAGTTGCATAATCTCAATCAAATGGTCAAATACGGTTTTCCTGTAGAAAACTGCGTTTTGCGAATAGATCCTATCATTCCAACGAAGCAGGGAATCGAAGTCGCAAAAGCTGTTATTGATACAGCGCTGGTCAAGGGGATCTTGCCAAACATGCGTGTTAGAATTTCGGTCTTGGACGAATACCGTCACGTAAAAAATCGTATGTTATGCATGGGTATGAAGTCGGTTTATCCATATGGCCAGTTCACAGCATCGAAAGATCAATTCGAATTAGTCAGGCGCGAACTATCAGAATACGACATAAAATTCGAATGTTGCGCAGAGCCGTTTTTACAATCCGGGCATTTCGTTCATGTCGGATGTGTGTCCGAAAAAGATCTGAAAATATTTGGCCTTGAAACTGCCGATGATCGGATCAATCCGCAAAATCGAAGAGGATGTTTGTGTATCGCCAATAAAACAGAATTGCTGACAAATCGAGCAAGATGTCCACATGGCTGCATATATTGCTACTGGAAATGAACGGTTATAAGGAGGGCTACAACGAAATTGTGTGATCGTTGCCGGGTATCCGGATGTTGTTTAAACTATCTCGACATTGCTTGCAAGCGCGCAAGAGAGCGTGAGTGTCCTGATATCGTACTCACAAATGCCGAGCGGATCAGTAATCTGAGCCAAGAAGGACAAATCGAGTTTTTCGATGAAGTAAAACAGTGCTTGGGATGTCCGCCTGAAAACAAAACAGAATGTACACGAAACCGCAAGAGATGCCGGGCAAATTATCTTGCCCAATCTGCGGAAGGGTAAAGCAATATGAAAGAAAAACAGAACATCGACGTATTTGACTGCGCAACAAATGATTGCGCCTATAACTGCGATGGAACGTATCGCATTGGTCCTGTTGAAAACCGTCCGCCGCACACGAGAAAGCGGCTTGCCTGGATGGCATGTGTCTGGTTTACTTTGCTGTCAATGTGTGCCGGCTGCATGGCAAAGACGCCACAACTGGAGGAAAGTACGCCACTGGCAGCGACATACATACCAACGACGGTGCCAACGGCAGATCCGGCAATAACACCAGCTCCCACGCTGGAGCCGGTAACGGACGAAATGCTGGCAACTGGCAGGTTTGACGGGTATTTTGACGGTACAGTCTTTTTGGGAGACTCCCTCACCGTATCGTTGTATAACTATTGCCTGAAACAGCGGCGGGAAAATGAGCGTTTTTTGGGTGACGCACAATTTCTGGCTGCCGTTGGTATGAGTGTACGCTTAGCTTCCTACGATAACCGCAATTTGCTGCAATATGAGGAACAGGCTGTTGGAACGACCGAGGGACTGCTCAAAATGGGAGCAAAACGCGTGTTTGTGATGCTTGGTGTAAATGATTTTGCGGGTAAGTACCCGGAAGCGACCTTGCAATACTTCGAAACGATGATCGATGCCATTCAACAAAAATGCAAGGGAACAGAGATCGTCGTTCAGGGAGTCCTACCGGTGTCGGAAGAATTTTGCCGGCAACGACATGTGAGTGTTGAAGATTGGAATGGATTCAACCTGCTGCTTGAACAGCTTTGTGTTGACAAAGGCGTGCGTTATTTTAGCTTTGCAGAACAAATGATGGATGAAAATGGTTATCTGTCGGCCGATCTTACCTCCGACGGTATGTGTCACATCAACACAGAAGGTACGGCTATTTGGGTGAAAGCGCTGCGACGGTTCGCGGTAGAACAGTACATGTAGTTCAACGTGTACGGCAGGAGAAACAACAAAATCATAACAAAATAGACAGAAAGGAGAAAAAGACATGAACACAAAAATTGAATATTTGTACAGAGACAAAATGAATTACAGAATTCTTAATACATGTATTATTCCTGGGCTTATCTCAAACGATCAGATCAGGAAGATCATTGCAACACTGCGCAATGGGAAAATGTTCATCCCAAGGCTCGTAGGCTTGCCGGAACAAAAGTTTAAAAATCTAACCGAAGATGACCATGATTTCTTTGAGCTGGATGAAAACGGCTTTGTCCCGTCATTCCAGCCGGCTACGCTGAATATGTCGGCAGACCAGCTCGTAAGAGCGTTTGAACGAGAAGCAAAGAACAATTGGAGATTACAACACGATGATGGTGAAATCTGTATCATCGTAGAAAAAGGCGTGGTTCAAAAGGTGCTTACAACACGCCTCATAGACTGCGAAATATACGTTCTTGATCTGGATACGACAGACGTTGATGTGCGAGCGCAGATGGAAGCAAAGCGAGCAGAGTTCGAAAAAAAGCTTGTGGAAGCAATTGTGGATTACGTGTAAAAGTCAGAAAAAAAACAAAGCTCGGAGGAAAAATAATATGGAATATAAAAATAAGGCTAATTGTCGTGGCCAGAGGAAACGCTGAAAGGAAAAAACGATGGCTAAGCAATATGGTACTCCGGAAAACTACGAAGCAAAACTGGAACGA
Organism: uncultured Verrucomicrobiota bacterium; assembly: GCA_949285835.1. Classification (GTDB taxonomy): domain Bacteria; phylum Verrucomicrobiota; class Kiritimatiellia; order RFP12; family UBA3636; genus CASEAR01. The sequence continues at coordinate 4,069 of CASEAR010000129.1, forward strand.
GTAATGGGCCGACTCGGCGTTGAGTCATATGATTATGACTGGAGCCGGCTCGAATGCTGGGTAGAGTTTACCTATAAGGGAGAGCGGTATCGATTCGCTCATAGCCTCAACAACGCACGGGCGCATGGCGTAGAACTGCGGTATGGTTCAGACGCTTTTGCGCAAGTCGTCCTTTCCCTGGAGGATTTGGCCCGCATGGTCGAACGAGGTATATACGATCTTGGAACATGGGTTGCCGGCTTGAAGTTTTTGCCGGAAGCAAAGAGCATTGAAAACTGTTTCTTTTTACTTGGATTTACGGATTATCCCACGATCGATGAACTCAACGCCAAGTATCGCAAACTTGCAAAAGTAATGCATCCCGATTCCGGTGGAAACGAAACCAAGTTTGTAAACCTGAACAAAAATTATGAACAATGCAGGAAACTCTTGCAACAGAAAATTTCAGAAATGAAATCAAATCAGGAGGGATAAATGATGCCACGCCCAATTGTTTACTTTATGATTGGGATTCCAGGTTCCGGAAAGTCCACGCTTGCTCAAACGCTTGACGGAATTGTTGTCAGTTCTGACGAAATTCGGAAAGAGTTTTTCGGCAGTGAAGATCCTGATAAGTGTACCGATCTGTTGAAAAGATGGGTCGAACAATATCCGGAAGCAAAAACCATGTCAGTGAACAGTTTTGTCTTTAAAGTCATGAACGAACGTACATGCAAACTGTTGCAGGAAGGCAACAATGTGGTTTATGACGCGACCAACACGACGGTTTCGTATCGGAAAGAAACCGTGCAAAAATTGCGCAGCAAGGCAACCGTAATCGCGTGTTATATGGATACACCACTTAATGTCTGCCTGCAGCGTAATCGTATGCGAGAGCGTGTCGTGCCAGATCAAGTGTTGTATCGCATGGCCCGCTACCTGAAGGTTCCGTCGAAAGAAGAAGGATTTGATGAGATCCGGGTTTTTAAGCCTGAAAACAAATGACCAACAAGGAGAGGATTTGATGGAAAACAGCAAAAACACGTTTGACTGCGAAACTAAAGACTGTGCCTATAACCGCAATGGAGAGTGCCGATTTGCTTCTTTCAAAAACCGCCCGCCTCACATAACGGAGGAAGACGGCTGCATTGAAGGAGTAATTGTCTTTAACAATTACGGATATGGCGGGTCAACGCATTCCGTAATGGAAACGCCGATCGGTACGCTTGTGGCGGAAAAAAGCGCAGATCCAAATTTTCCGGGATTGCATGTTTGCATTAAAGGCGAGAAGGTCAACGACAAATTCTGGCAGGATGCCATGGATATCTGCTGGGTCGAGTATTCCGTAGAAGACAAGGAACTGCGCATCGTGGTTTATGGCGACGGAAACGAAGAGGACTACACGCATCTGATTCGCGTCAAGAATGTGCTCAAATCATCA
>CASEAR010000130.1 GCA_949285835.1 uncultured Verrucomicrobiota bacterium
GATTTCCGAGAAAGTTCGATTAGCCATGGTTTTCATACCCTTTCATGATACAGAGAAATCCCTGGTTCGGTGTCCTTGAATTTGACCAATGGGGTTTTCCCTATTTTTGGTACGGTGTCCATAACTATGAACAACTGCGAATGGAAAGACCCTCTTGCACCGGCTTTTCGCCGGTGATAGAATTACGGCGTGCGGCGCGGGGACGCCGCACCGCGGGAGGGTTCAGCGCCACCCGCTGACGCCGCCGCACCCCCGGAAAGGAAACAAAATGAGAAAAATAGTGATGACAGGCCCGGGCAAAAGTGAAGTCGTCGATGTACCCATGCCGCAAATGACAGACGACAACGTACTTGTAAAGGTGAAATATACGGGAATGTGTCATTCCGAGTGGTACCCGTGGTCTGTCGCCTCCGCAGGAGATACGTTCGGACACGAAACCATAGGAGTAGTTGAAAAAGCCGGCAAAAATGTTTCCGGTTTCGCACCCGGCGACCGTGTGTCGGGGCTCGGTGGCGGAGGATATCAGGAATACATCGTCATGGAACCATCCAAAATGTGCCATGTCCCCGACGGTCTCAAAGACGAAGACGCCATAGTCGAGCCACTCGCCTGTCTCCTGAGCGCCGCAATGAAAATGCCGCTGAAGACCCTGGGCGATGATATTGCGGTCGTAGGATGCGGATACATGGGCCTCGGGATGATTTCTCTGTTCAAAGCCATGGGATACGGCAATATTGTTGCAGTAGATCTGCGCAGGGAGGCTCTCGACAACGCAATTCGCGCCGGAGCCACGGAAACATACACGCCGGACAGCCTTCCATACGAGTATACCCTAGGATGGAAGCAGATAGGCGAGCCGGATCTAAAGCGGAACGGACACAAAACCGACATTTTCGGCATCGGGTTCGAAAATGTCATGGAATTTACCGGAACGGAAAGCGGATTGCGTCTGGCCGGGGACATGGTGTGCGCACACGGCAGGCTCGGTATCGGCGGATACCATAACGACGGCCCCAGAAACCTCGACTACATGCTGTGGAACTTCAAGGCCATCACGACGATAAACTGCCATGAACGCCGAATAGAATACGAGGCCGGGCTGTGCCGCAGATGCCTGGATCTTCTGTCAAAAGGAATATGGAAGTTCACCGGGATGACCACCAACATCTACGAGATGGAGGAATTCGATCAGGGGAACCGCGACATGGAGACACATGCCGGAGGTTTCATTAAAGGCGCCGTGAGGTGCTGACCGCAGCACAGCACAGCTCAGAAACAGGTATCCGCGCCTGGGAAGAAAACCTCCGCCCCGGCGCGAATGGCATTCTCGCGCAAAATCTGCGCGCCCCTCAGCACCCGAAACGACGCAGAAGCGGACTACACGGCGGACATTATCCTGTCCCAGTCGCCGGTCTGGCGTATTGACTTGCCCGGCGGCACAATCAGGAATTCATCCTCCGGCCAGTCGCCGGACAGCAGCATCCGGATCAGGCGCAGGTCTCCGTCGATTTCCAGAAACTCCCTCCCGTCCTGTTCCGCCTTGAGCCTGCACTTCTCTACCAGCCCCTCTATACGGACCGTGTGTATGAAATACACCGGGCGCAGTTCGCCGTCGAGTTTTGGATGCATGGCGTCCCAGACGTATCTGGCGTTGTCCTCGCCGTATTCCTCCACCAGTCTTTCAAAGGCGTCGCCATTGCCAAGTACAAGCTCGCCGTCGTTAAAGTAGTAGTCGCCGGACTCCGCAAAACCGGCGCTCGCGAACGGTGTGCTCGGCATGGGTTTGAAGAGCTCCTCGAAGCGCTTCCTGCTGCCAAGCAGCACGCCGCAGCAATCGTGGCTCCGCGGCAGCACAAGCGGTACTTTCCCCGCATGAAGCCCCTCCGTGGCCGTACCGCAGAGCCCGTAGGCAAGAGCGACGGCGCCGACCCCGGAAGCTGCGTCTATTCTTTCCTGAAGCATCCTTCGCAAATTACCGGGTCTGGCGTGCTCACCGAGTTCGAGGAACTCCACCTCCGCAGCCGTCCCCTGAACCGTACGCAGCACCTCGTTTATTTCCGCTTTAAACACACTGCAGGCTATCACCTTGATTTTCATGGCAGAAGCATAGAGTCTATAAAATTGTCCTGAAATGATTCTATGGTATTGAGGGACACTTCGCGAGGCGCTTCAGCAAGACGTTCGAGTCTGCCCATTTCATCCGGATCGCATGCGAGGCGCGCAGCGCCCGCGAGGCTGGTATTGCCGACCCTCTCGTAAACACGGTCGGGCAGCATCCCTATCGCCACTGCGTTTCTTATGTCCAGAAATTCGGCGAAACCTCCCGCGAGATAAATCTTCGAAGCCGTGGCCCCGCAATACTCCTCGAGAGAAACAATCCCGGCATGCACCGCCGCCTTGGCCTTCAGGAGCTGCTCTATATCGCGTTCCGAGACACCGACGGAGCCGGAAATCGCCATGAAGTCCGCCGGGGGATCGAACCTGCCGAAATCATTCAGCCTTCCGGAGGCTCTCTCCACGGCCAGGAAGTCCACATACGCCGAGCCGCATATCCCTCTTGGCGCCCCTCCGCCTATGCACGAAAACCGCCCCTCGCCGAAATAATGATCTACGGCTCCGTCCGATGCTCGCACCCCGAAGCCGAGCCCCGCGCCTTCAAACGCAGGCCCCGCCGCCGCTGCCGTACAGACCATGCCCGAGTCCGTACAAAATACGATTTCGCAATTTGTACCTATGTCAACGAGCATCTCTCCGGGCCGCAGGCCTACCTCTCCCAGACCGGCCGTTATGTCGCCCCCGACATAACCTGATACGCACGGCACGGTATAAACCGGAATCCCGCCGAACAAATCGGACACGGGCTCAAACCGGAGCCTCGGAGGGGTGAATGGCCATACGCCGATGGAACTCGGATCCACCCCGTGGAACAGGCAGCTCATCACTGTATTGCCGGACACGGCCACGCGCGGCACGCCTTCGAGGCCAAGCCGCTCCGCCAGAGCAAAGCAAGCATCCGTGACGCACCGCCGCAGCCCCTCAAGATCCGATGCGGCGGCATTGATCCTCGAAATGACATTGTCCCCGTACCTGTACTGGGGATTAAAACTCCCCGCCGACGCCGCCACCTCGCCGCGCACCACTTTCACCGCAGCAAGCGTCGTAGTCCCGATATCGATGCCGATAACCGCGGATTCTGAAACCGGCATCGGCGACGTCTTCCATTTAACCGAAGTCGAGTCACGCGCGCACACGGACTCAGCTTCCACAACCCCACGCTCCGACAGGAGCTTCGTGCGGCATGAAAGCGCGTATCCGGGAACCCCGGCGCGCTTTCCGTCCGATTCCCATTCTCCTTCAAGGAGCTTCACCCGGCATCGCCCGCAGACACCCCTGCCGCCGCACCTTAAATCCTGCGCCGCTCCTTTGGCGGCAAGCTGTGTGGCAAGCGTTTCTCCGGCTTCGCCGCGCATCACTTCGACAATCATTCGTACCGCCCCAGTTCCAGACCTGTTTCAAGGAAATAGCGGTAGCTATCATATTCTGTGGATTCCGGTATGGAGTGATCTGTATGGAGGATATATCCAAAGCCCTGCTTTACTACCGGAATCTTGCTTTCTAGTTCACGCTTTATCCCGGACAGATCGTTTTTCGCCACTGGCCGCACATCAAGGCCGCCCATAAGCGCTATCTTTTCCCCGAAATTCCTGTAAATGCGCAGCAGATCCATGCCAGCCTTTACTTCCATCGCCTGCAGGCAGTCGATTCCGGCTTCAACCATGTTCGGCAGAAGAGGCTCCACAAATCCGCACGAATGCATTACGACGGGAAGTCCCAGCGAATGCGCGAAGTCGATGGTCTTCTTGTGCGACGGCATTATAAGCTCACGGTACATATCGGGAGACATGAACGGCCGCCCTTTGAACCCCATGTCTTCATAAAACCATATGCCGTCCGGCTTGCCTTCCCTCTCAAAAAGGATTTCCCACAGGTTTATCATCATGTCCGAATAAACCCCGGCCATTTCCGAAACCCACTCCGGATCAAGCGCCATGCCCATGAGCAGATTCTCATGGCCCGCAATCGGGTGCATCGACTCGAAAACGTTCACGCCGCTGCAGAAAAAGAACCTGCCTTTTTCCGCGCATTTACTGCGCATCCGCCTGTACCCTTCGAAATTTATGCGTTCCGGAACCGCCTTCAGAAACGGTTTTGCCTTCTCGTACCAGTCGTTTCTGTCCGCTATGGAATAGCTTATATGCTCCGGCGTGGATGCGTGCGACTTGTATGTGCGCAGCGTCGCCCCATTGCCGTCCAGCGTTGTACGGGTATCTTCATCCTCGGCGACCAGTTCCGGCGCCTTGTCGTAGTGTATAGCCAGATTCAGCGGCCAGAACTTATCCAGGTCAAAGTCAAAAAGATCCGTGGTATCCGTACCGGCCGGAACCTTTCCCTGCTCCACCCAGTGACTGAGGGTAAACGACCAGAATTCCTCCGACACCCCTATGCGATCCACTGGCAAATGCCTGAGAATCCTTGACATACGTTCCAATCCACACATCCCGCTCATATTTCTTCCTTTCCCGCGCCCCAGTGAGCGGGCCGGCCGGCCCGCCGCGCAACATTTTTAAAATCCGGAGTTGTAGTCCCTCAGCGCCCTCTCCATCGCCAAGATGTTGTCAAGAGGCGTTCCCGGCGCCAGATCGCATCCCGACGAAAACACGTAATTGCAGAAGCCGGAACATTTTTCGAGCATGCGCTTCGATTCTTCATAAACGGATTCCGGAGTCCCCATCTTCAATACGCCAGCCGGATCCAGATTTCCCATCACCGGCATTCCCGGCGGCGCGAGACGGAGTATCTCCGTCATTTCCACCGCGTTGCCTACGTGTATGGCGTCCGCGCCCGTGCCCGCCATGGAATCCAGCTGTTTTTCCGTGCGGCCGCAGTTGTGGAGAACCACCAGGAAATCATCGCCCCGCACCCGGTCTACCATACGCTTCACGTATGAAGAGGAGAACTCTTCGCACATCTCCGGAGAAATCAGTCCCGCAGCCGGCTCCGCTATCATGACGCCGGCAATGCCGGTGTCCCTGACCGCTTCCATATAGGCGGCAAGGAAAGCGGAAGCCTTCTCCAGAAGCATATGCGCAGACTCCGGCTCCACCGCGGCCATAACCATCATTTCCGTCATTCCGGCCAGACGCGAAGCAAGCGAAAACGGGCCGATCACCCCGCCTAGAACCGGAACGCCGAGTTTCTCCGCGCACATCCGCATGCACTTGAGCGTTTCACCCGTACGCCCCTGCCCTACGGCGGGAACTTTCAACGCCTCGATCAACGACGCCGAAGACGCAACTTCCCCCGTTATCGCAGGAACGCCGCCTTCCGGGAAAACCACCTCCCCTCCGAACGCCTCCGCCTCAACGGACAGATCCATGAACGTTACGCGCATATCCGCGCGCACCTTATCCGCCAAGGCAGCAATGCACCGGAACTGCAGCTCTCCGTCCCTGAACACGTCCGAATGACGCGCCCCGAGCAGCTCTGCGCCCGGAGACGCCATGACCGGCAAAAACATCCGTTCCCTGCGTGAAACAACTCCCTCTATCCATTCCCGCTTGTTAAATTTCAGCATTTACACCTCCTGACTTCTCACATGATACTCCCTTGTCCACGCTATTTCTTCCTTCTGTTTTCCTTTTTTTTGTTCTATATTATCACCCGCACTCCGAGAGGGTGGAAAATCGGCCGATCAAATATGAACGAACAGAAACAAAAAAGCGAGGGATGGCTGGACCCGGCGCTGGGCGCGAGAATAACATGTCACGTCATAGAGTGGTACGATGAAAATGATTTCGAAACCATACATGCGTCCGGAGACATCAGCTTCCACAGAATACCCGTTAAGGGAACATTCAGACACTCACACGATTTCTCGGAAGTTCTCCTCGTCAGCAGCGGCGGCCTTACGCACTGCGTAAACGGCGAAAAACAGCTCCTGCGGGCCGGAGACATCGTATTTATGAGGCCCGACGACATTCATTGCTTCATGCCTGCTCCGGAATTTGAAAAAGTGGAGCTGATAGAGCTTGACTTCGAACTGGAACTGTTCCTGAGCATAAGCGTCTATTTCGAAAACGACGCGTTCCTGCAGCAGCTCACTCAGCCAGTGCTTCCTCCGCATTTTCACATGGACCCGGCCGAAACCTCGACGATGTACTCGCGCATGCTCAAACTCAACAGCATCTCTCAGGCGCCGCAGCTGCGCAAAATCAAACTAAAGCTTCTCATCGCGGAACTCCTGTCCCGCTTCTTCATCGATGAAAGGGTTCTGCTGAGCGAGTCGAAGGTGCCGGACTGGCTGGAGAACCTGTGCGCCAAGATGAGAGAGGAAAAAAACTTCACAGGCGGAATGGAACAGCTGCGTAAACTCTCATGCAGATCTCCTGGGCACCTGTGCAAGTCTTTTAAAAAGTATCTGGGGAAGACCCCGACCGAATACATAAACGAACTGCGGATAAATCAAGCCGCGCGGCTGCTGTCGGACTCCAAGGAGGAAATCGTGGAAATCGCCGACAGGCTCAATTTTCAGAGTCTTTCCGCCTTTTATCATCTTTTTAAAAACATGTACGGGCTGTCGCCCGCATCGTACCGCAAGATGCGCAACGGCAGAGCCGGATTCGGATAAAAACCATGCGCGAACATGTGTGGGAAACTGCCCCGACGCGCAACTGCACGCATAAACCGGCTCTCCTTTGCCGCCCCCGCACAGCCGCACGTCCGCCGCGAATGAACCGGATTAAGGCCGCGCCCCAAAAAGGCGCAGCTTTATCCATGACAACACACAGGAACCGCTATCTGTCAATCAGCGCACAGGAAACAAACGGCCACGCATAAAACAGAACGTCCGCTTCCGCATGATGCGCTAATGTATGGCTATCACCGTCTCCCGAGGCTCCAGAGGAGAAGACCAGTTCTTGACCCAATTCCTTATCCCATTGGAATATGCAGTTGGCCATATTCCTATTGTGGGGCCTGCTGAACCGGAAAGGATCATGCTGCATTCTGCCAAAACAGCATGGTGAGCGGTTCCCGCTCCATGAAAAATAGCGGCCTGAATCGGAAGCGCAAAAAAGTCTCAGTGTTCCCCAGCCAGCGGATCAGGTTCGCCG
>CASEAR010000131.1 GCA_949285835.1 uncultured Verrucomicrobiota bacterium
TTCAAAACTTTCGTTTTGTCTTTCTTTGTCTTTTGCTGGGCATATAAACGCCGAAACACGTTCTTATTGACTTGATTTTCGATGGGTGTCATTTGCATAGTCCCCAAAGGATGATGGTAACATGTTAAATGACGCAACCTAAATTTTCCCTTTTCACTTTTCGGTAACCGTAATTATGACGCAACCCGCCTTTCAGTTTTTACATTGACACCTTGTTCCCGGTTTGGTACACTGGGCGCTCTTTAACCAGTAAGAAAGAGGATTTCCCACATGGAAGCATATGCGGTAATAGAAACCGGCGGCAAGCAGTATCGTGTCGAAGCCGGGAATAAAATAGACGTGGAGCGTCTGCCCGGAGAAGTCGGAGCGGAAGTTGAAGTCAAAAATGTGCTGGCGCTTTCTGACGGCACTGCCTTGAAAGTGGGGACGCCGTTTGTGGAGGGCGCTTCAGTGGTACTCACTGTCGTCGAGCATTTCCGTGCGGACAAAGTCGTGAGTTTCAAGAAAAAACGCCGCAAGGGCTATCACCGGAAGGTTGGACACCGTCAGGAGATGACTCGTGTGGAAGTTAAGTCTATAGCCTGAAGCGCCGTAAAACACGGATGCCGGTAGAGAGAGAGGTCAGAGATGGCTCGTAAAAAGACAGGTGTCAATGGGCGCAACAGCCCTGGACAGAGACTCGGGGTAAAGCGATTCGGCGGACAGATGGTCAAGGCCGGAGAGGTGCTTGTGCGGCAGCGCGGGACAAAATTCCATCCGGGAAAGAACGTCGAGCGCGGACGCGACGACACGTTGTTCACGGTTGTTGCCGGAACAGTGAAGTTTGAACACGGCGGGCGCGTTGTAAGCGTTGTTAAGGCCGTGGAAAGCCCCGTCCAGACCGCTGAAGAACAGCCCGCGGCGGAGTAACGATATATCCGGCAGGCGTCTCAGGACGCCCCGGTTCGAAGCGGATCGAGCCCCGTGGAAGATTTTCCCCGGGGCTTTTTGTGTTTGTCAGTCGTGCGTCCGGTGATTTCAATGGCCCCGCTCCGCGGGGTCACCATGAGACAATACCGGGATCTGTACGCCAAATTCTTTGGCGGCGTGGATCTCGCGGTGTCCCCTTTCATTCCTCTGCCGTCCGCAGATAAGACCCCTCCGGGATATTTCAAAGATGTCGCGAACCCGCAGGCCGGACTTCGGACGATCCCGCAGGTAATCGGGAAATCGCCTGAACGGCTCGCCTATGCAGCCCGTATGCTTCGTGACATGGGACACAGCGAACTGAATCTTAACTGCGGATGCCCGTGGAAATTTGTCGCGGCCAAGGGACGCGGCAGCGGCCTTCCTGAGAACGAGGAACTTTTTGCGAAAATGCTTGATTCCGGATGCCGGCACATGCCCGGAGGCTTTTCAATCAAGATCAGGCTTGGAAGATTTTCCGCGGACACACTGTTCAAAAGAATTCCGGTAATCCTGTCCTTCCCGCTGAAAGCCGTTGTCATACACCCCAGAACCGCCTCGCAGATGTATACCGGAGACGTCGATAAAGACAGTTTTGCGGCCGCCCTCGACATGCTTTCACCCCATATCCCCGTAGTTTACAACGGTGATGTAACGAGCCTCGAGGACTACGCCGGAATCGTGGAAAGGTTTCCTTCAATATCTGGCGTAATGATTGGAAGAGGCCTGATTGCAGACCCGTTTCTGCCCGGAAGGATAGCATTGTGGGAGGAAGCGGGACGGCCGTCTGTTTCAGGAGATGGAAACCGTCCGGCGCTTACAGATGAAGAAGCCGATTCCCTGTTGAGTTTTTCCGAAAGCCTTTACTCGAAGTATCGTGAAACATTGTGCGGCCCTGCGCCGGTTCTGGGACGGATGAAGGAATACTGGGGATACGCCGCCGCCAGACTTCCGCATGGCTCTGAGATACTCACAAAGATCAGGAGAAGTTCTTCTCTGGAGGAATATGAGAAGGCAGTATCCATGTTCAGAAACAAAAAAACGCGACATCTTTCTGTCTAAAGGAGTTTTTTAGTGCCAGATTGGTGTTTTAATGGTGCGGTGCTTGGGACGGGGCTGGCAATGGACGCGCTTGCCGTATCCATGGCCATGGCCATGGCAGGCGGAGCAAAATTCAAACTCCCGGAGATGATTTACGCTTCATCCGCGTTCGGTTTGTTTCAGTTCCTTATGCCTGCGGCGGGAACTTTTTTATGCGGACTGGCCGGGGCAGATTTCCAGGACGGTGGCAGGATAGCCGCATCGGTTCTCCTCATCATAATCGGCGGGAAAATGCTCTTTGAAAAGAAATTAGACCGCAGCGTGCGGTTCGGGTTTCTCCCGCTCATAGCAATGGCTTTCGCCACAAGTATAGATGCGTTTGTAGTCGGCGTAGGATTTTCGCTCTCCAAATGTCAGGAGCCAATTCTGACGTCCGCCGTCATAGGAATTGTGACCTTCTTTATATCTCTGGCAGGATGCCTCACCGGAAGCGCGGTTGGCCGGTATGCGGGAGGATCATGCACATTTTTCGGCGGCATCGTTTTGATAGCTATCGCACTGAAATCCCTCCTGCAGCATTAGCCGAAATGTTCCGGAACAGCGTGAAACTCGCTGCTCCGCTTTGCGGATTCCTCAGCGAGTCTCTCCACAACGCCCAACTGCTGTTACGGCTGCCCTGAAAATGCACGGATTACGCCGGCCTGACTGCCGCCGTCGTACGCTCCGGCATTATCATACCGCCATGGTTCACGCGAACCGCTCACAACGGAGCGGGAACCGCATTCGGTAAAAAATATATGGAACCACCGCCCGCCTCGACACCTCGCGGCATAAGTTTCCGCATCACGCCTCCGCCTCACACCAGCGCCGCATAATCCCCTCGGCGGGTTTCCCGCGGATCGTAAATCCGGTATCCCCGCCAGGCTGTTCGTAATGCGGACGCCTCTGCTGTTCCTCCCATTTCCACCACAGGAGGCCGCGCCACCACGGCTGCCCTGAAAACGCACGGATTACGCCGGACAGATAATCCGACTGGCTGCCGCCGTCGTACGCTCCGGCATTATCATACCGCCATGGTTCACGCGAGCCGTTCACAACGGAGCGGGAACCGCATTCGGCAAAAAATAGTGGAACCCCCACACGCCGCGACACTTCGCCGAGCAGTTCCGCCGCCGGACGCAGATCTTCAGCAATACCCTCCGCGCCGGGGTTTTCACGCCGTGTTCCGGTATAAAAGCTTACGCCCAGCAGGTCAAGCCCGCTGAACCACTTCCGGACAAAGTTCTCCCCGGGACGGCATTGATCCGCATTATATGTGACCATTCCTTTGTAGACGCCGCGAATCTGGTCCAGAACTGCCGGCCAATGCGATTCCTGAGGTTCGCATCCCTTCAGTTCGCAGCCCGCGCAGAACATCTCTGTTCCCGTATCGGAAGCCAATCTGGCAAAATGTTCCATGCAGCCGGCGTAGTTGCCGAACCAGCGGCTCCAGTAGTCAACCTCAACCCCCTGAATCATCATCTGTTTTTCCGGGAATCTAATGTTGCCGCGCCAGCAGCTGTCCAGGCATTCGATCATCGGCTTGAGCATCACATGCACGCCGCGTCTATGGAAAGCTTCTATGGTCTCCGCCAGTTCAATATCGGAAGGAGAAAGCCGGTAGTCCGAAAACATTCGGGTCGAGTAGTAATGTTCCTGTACCACTGTCGTAATAAGCGCCACATAGTTCACGCCAAGATCGCATATGGCGTCAATTTCATTGCGCCCGGCTGCACTGCGGTAATACCCGCTGCGCGCCATAAACCCGAAACTGACCCCCTTAAGAAAGACCTTATCCTTTTCGCCATACGTTCCGTTCATCCGCAATTTCCCTTCCAAAATAGCCGGCCAGACACAAAAGAGCCGCCCGGAACCCGCATTCAGAACCGCCCCCCACTGTGAGATCACAGTGTAAAAAAGACCCAGCAGTCCGTCAACAGCAAACGGGCAGATGGGACGGAAGGGCGGGAGTGAGGCTTGCATCAGGCCTGCCGCTTCCCGCATTGGCTGGTTCCGCCGCGCGTCCTTGCGGAAATCTGCTTTCCATGCTATACTTACGGGCTCTTCGGCATGTTTAAATCTGTTAGCTTCTGCGGAAAGAAATATTGGTATGTACTCACTTCTGATTTCGTTGGTTGTCTCCGCGGCCGCCGGCACGGGACTGTGGCTCAGCGGCGTTTCTTCGCACGTCTGGTCGGTTTTGATCGCTGTCCTCACGTTTCCACTGTGCATGATTGTGATAAGCCTTGTAATACGAAAAAAGATAATGGCCAAAATGACCGTACTTCAGACGATACTTGCGGATGGACAGAAACGCATGATGGCCAAAGTTTCCGCTTTCCAGACGCGTCCGGTCGGCGACCCTAAACGCGCTATGGCCGAACTTGAGAAGATGCGGGACGAATTCATCACTCAGGCGCTCGAATACACGAACGAGCTCGAACCGTTCCGCAGATGGACGCCAATGTTCGGCCGGCAGATAAATACCACGCGCATGCAGTTCTACCTGCAGATGAGAAACTTCAAAAAAGTGGATGAACTTCTGCCGCAGTGCCTGTTCATAGACGCGGTGAGCAACAGCGTAAAACTCTCCAGAATGTATTCCAACGACGCTCCGCTCCCGGAAATTGAAAAGGCTTTTAAGAAGGCCGTCTCCAAACTGCGCTACAACCAGAGTTCCCTCGTATACTCGCTCATGGCCTGGATTTACCTCAAAAAGAACATGCCGGACGCAGCGCACAAGACTGTGGTTGAGGGATGCCGCAAAAACGAAAACGATACGCTCAAGCGAAATCTGGAAAAGCTCGCCAATAAGCGCATTACGGAGTTCTCCAACGCCAGTCTCGGAGACGAGTGGTTCGCCCTCGGACTGGAACTGCCTAAAACGCAGGTCCGCAGGCAGCCCCCCAAATACAGCAACGGCCGCCCATTCTGACGGCGATGACAGCAAACACTACAACAGCCTGCATGAAAACAAATTCCCCAGAAACAGACGCCGCCGCGGGTTCGCGCGTCAACCCTTTCCTGAACATAGGCGACACTCCGGACTTCTCCGATATGACTCGTGAGACCGCCGAAGCGGCAATACCTCAGCTGCTGCAGGATGCGGAATCCGGGCTCGAAAAGGCGTTTGCCGCCGTCCGCCCGGATTGGGATGTGCTGTTTTCCGAAATTCCCGCTGCAACGGACGCGCTCCTCTCCGCATGGAACATGGTCGGACATTTCACGTCCGTGATGAACAACGGCGCATGGCGGGAAATTGAGGACAAATTTCTCCCGGACATAACGCGCCTTGTAATTTCTTGCATGCAGAACAAAAAGGCGTTCGAGGCCATGACCGCACTCAGACACTCTGCTTCTTTCGCAGATCTGGGACCGGTAAAGGCAAAAATTACCGACGACTCCATCCGCGAGGCGGAACTCTCCGGCGCCAGACTCCCCGAAGACGCCCACCGCGCTTTTTCCGAGCTCATCACGGAAGTGAACGAGCTTTCGTGCAAATACCGAAACAACGTCATCGACTCCGTACGCAGGTCTTCTATCACCATTAAAACGCCGTCTCAGACTCAGGGGCTGCCCAAGTCGTTCCTGAAAGAAACGGCAAAAGAAATGGTATCGAAAGACCCGAACCGGGAAGCTGTTGTAAAAATCCCGGTAAACGGCGACGCGTATATGGAGTTTATGAGCTTCGCGCAGTCCAGAGAAGCGCGCAGGCGGATGTATTCGAAACACACGACAATAGCCGCTCGCGGCAGATACGACAACTCGGAAATAATCTCTGAAATATGCCGCCGACGCACACGGATCGCCAATACGCTCGGATACGGCAATTTCGCTGAGATGACTCTCGCGGGACGTATGCTCCGCACACCGCAGGAAGTATTCGGCTTCCTGGAAACCCTCCGCAGGAATTCCGCTGAAAAAGCACGCGAAGAACATGACGAATTGAACAGATTTGCAAAATCCCGCGGATTCTCGGGACACGGCGGACTGCGTCAATGGGATGCGGCGTTCTGGGCCAAGAAATTTTCCGAAGAGAAGTTCGGATTCTCCTCGCAGTCGCTGCGCAAATACTTCGTCCTCGACAAAGTGCTGGATGGACTTTTCGCGCTGTTCCACGACATCACAGGCTTCAGCGTGCGCCCGGACACCGGCAGTGTTCCCGTGTGGCATCCCGACGTCTCCGTCTACAACGTGATCGAATCAGGCGCGGTTAAAGGCAGACTCTACATCGATCCTTTCCTGCGCACCGGACTAAAAAGCGAGGGCGCATGGATGAACCCTCTCAGACGATTTGAACGCAGACGCGACGGTTCCCTCTCGCACCCAATCGCCGTTATCGCGTGCAACATCCGCAAACCGGAAAAAGGAAAACCCGTCCTGCTCACTTACAGGGACGTCAAGACCGTATTCCATGAGTTCGGACATGCCATGCAGCAGCTGCTCTCAACTCAGGAGATCGGCGCAGTGTCCGGAATAAACGGCCTCGAATGGGACGCGGCGGAGATCGCCAGCGAATTCATGGAGTACTGGGTCTCAGACGCCAAAATACTCAAGTCCATTTCCGGAGGCCCCGGCGCCGCGCAGCTGCCGGATGAATTCTGCGTCCAGATCCCGGAATTCAACAGAATCCGCTCCGCCACCGCCACAATGACACAGGCGAAATTCGCGTGGATTGACATGACGCTGCATACAAATTTTCCTTCCGGAGAATACCGCACTTTCGAAGACGTAATGAAAACGGCGGCGGAAAAGTTCTCCGTTTTCCCATATCTGGCGTCGGACAAGTTCCTCTGTTCGTTTTCACATATTTTCGCCGGCGGCTACGCAGCCGGATATTATTCTTACCTGTGGTCGGACGCACTCGCCGCAGACATGTTCTCTGCGTTCAAAGAACTGCCGGAAGGCGATGAACGCGCTTTCAAAGAAACCGGAAAACGGTACACAGAGGCGTTCCTCTCCAAGGGGAGCTCCCGGCCCACAATGGAGTCGTTCATCGACTTCCGCGGCCGCAAGCCTGACATCTCCAAGTATCCGGGAATATCAGCCCAGTAACACAGGAACAGTTAAATGACAGAAGTATTGGCACAGTATATCGAATCGGCTGCTCAGCTCGCCCCTGTGTGGGGTTTTGCTCTTATTTTCTTCTTCATGGCAGTGGAAAGTTCTTTCATCCCATTCCCAAGTGAAATCGTGATGATTCCTGCCGGGTTCCTCGCTTATAGAGGCGAGCTCACAACCGGAATACCATGGGTAGACGCTGTTCTGGCTCTGATTTCCGGAACCGCGGGATCGCTTCTTGGCGCCTACGTGAATTACTGGCTTGGAATACATCTCGGACGCCCCTTCCTGCACAAATACGGGAAGTATTTTTTTCTAAAAGAACAAACGCTTGACCGGGCGGAGGAAGTTTTCCGCAACTACGGCGAAATCACCACGTTCGTGTGCAGACTGATCCCCTCCATCAGGCAGCTTATTTCCATACCCGCCGGGCTTTCTAAAATGCCGCTGGATAAGTTCTTCATATTTACCGGACTCGGCGCAGGCATATGGACGCTGATTCTGCTTCTTGTCGGATGGTATTTTGCGCACCTTGCAGGCGACATGTCCTACGCGGATATGATTGTCAAAGGCAAAAACCTGATCGCGGAGAACTACGGATGGATCTTTTTGGCGCTTGCTGTCCTTGTCGCAGCATATGCCGTCGTTCACCGCTGGATAATGAAGCCGTCCAGTTCTCCGGCCGCAGAGGACTGATCCTACGCAGGAGGATATATATGCCCATCTACGAGTTTTATTGCCCCAGCTGCAACCTGCTCATCGAATTCTTCTCCAGACGCGTGAATACAAACGTCCCGGCCTGCCCACACTGCGGAGGAACGCTCTCAAAAGAGGTCTCACGCATATCTCTGGGTCCGGGAGAAAATTCGTCGTCTGACGAACTTGGAGACGTGTCATTCGACGAGTCCAGAATGGAAAATGCGGTAAGGGACTTTCAGGACAAATTCGAAGCCATGGGCGACGATTCCGACCCCAGACGCTCAGCGGAGCTCATAAGGCAGTTCTCCGACGCCAGCGGACTGTCTTTCAACAAAGACATCCGCGAAGCCATGGATCGCATAGCTTCTGGAGAAGACCCTGAAAAAGTTTCCTCCGAAATGGATGAAATTATAGACTCCGGCGAAGACCCGTTCGCCCCGGCGGACCGCGGAGGCAGGCGCGCAAAGGCCGCCGCTGCACCGGCAAAGGATCCGGTTCTGTACGAAATGTGACCGCCGCCCGGCTCCGGTTCGCGCCGGGCCAAACGCCGCCCTTCACGCGTACTGTGAACTGCACATCAGCCCGCTTTAAGCGACCACAGAGCCGATACCACGGAACCGGACATCTCGCCGAAAACCGCGGACAACTCCGAAAAATCCACCTGACTCACCGCAGTTAATTCAACGGCAAGTACCGCGGCATTCATGGTGAGAATGAACATATACGAGAAGAAGAAGCCGAACGGTTCCACATCGTTCTGCTTCTGCAGAAGCCCGTTTACCGTGAAACACACGTGAAACCCCCAGAAGAAACCGACCGCCGCAACAAACAAACCGTCAAGCCACAGCGGCAGCCCTCCCGCCGCCCAGGACGCAGCGCCGTACAATGCCAGCGCCAGAACAGAATAAATCGGGAAAAAATAAGGCGCAAGGGACGGTACCATCCACGGCCTCGACAAAACCACGCTCCCCTCTTCTTTCTTCACCTTGAACTTTGAAACCTTGGATCCGCACATCAGCCCGAAAATAACATGGGTCAGCTCATGCCCCAGCACATACAGTTTCGACGGACGCCATACCGACACGTAAGCAACACAAAAAAGAACAGCCCCGGCCGCAAACCGAAATATGTCCCCGGGCAATTCAAGAATTTCCCCTCCGGGACATGTTCGCACAATCCACGACACGCATCGGCACAGCGCCAGCAAAACGGGATAGCACACTGCGCCCGCTGCAAAATAGGCCAGGTCGGCAAAAAACCGGAATCTTCGTGCCCTCGGCCCTTTTTTTTGATTTTCTGCGTTGAAACCCATATTTTGTATTGACCCATGCAGCCGGATTAATGTATTATCCGCAGATACAAATCGATTTGTTTTATTCAGGAGCCATTCAACATGCCCAACATTAAAAGCGCGATCAAGCGAGTAAAGACCTCTGAGGAGAGGCGCAAACGTAATTCCGCCAACAAGAGCCGCCTCAATACGGCACGGCGCACTTTCATCGGAAAGCTCGCCTCCGAGAACGGCGATGCCAAAATGGAAGCATTCAAGGAATTCTGTTCTATCGTTGACAAGTCGGCAAAGAAAGGCGTCATCAGCAAAAACGCCGCCGCGCGCCGCAAATCCCGCGCATTTGCCAAACTTAACGCACAGGACTGATTCGGCAGGACGCACAGCGTCTCCGATATGCAGGAAAGCCCGGAGCCTCCGGGCTTTCTCTTTTTTTTGCCCCGGACGCAAACGGCAAAACGATACACAGACATGATATCCGGCCGCGCCGCTCTCACCATATGCTTATGCACGCGTCCACAATCTGTTCTGCCAGATCGTCGCACGCCTCAGGAAGGCATCTCTGCTTGGCAGAGACCGTGTCCATGCCTTTAAGAAAAGTCTCCTCCCCCTCAAGAACACACCGCAATATCACGGAACCGGCCTTCTCGCCGCTGATACGGCTGAACACGACCTGCGCCCTTAAAACCATGCGATACTCCTCTGCGCGGTCGTTGTCGTCGCTGTTGTAGCGGATGGCGCTCTGCGAATAGTCCACTATCGTCACCTCAAGCTTCGTCGTCGCCAGAGATTCCGGAGTTATCCGCATCGTACCGTCGCGCTGTATCTCCGAAATGAGCGCGGAAGTCACTGCCGACTCTATGCCCGGTTCGTTTACATTGCTGCGGACTGTCGGCACGTAAACGGCGGTCAGCGACGGATCAAGCGTGGAGCCCAGCCTGTACGGTGCACAGCCGGATACGCACAGGAACAAAGAAAACAAAGCGCAAACCAAAACATTTCTCATAACACCTCCATCCGTTCCGCCGTCTCGTCCGGCAGAGCGCCGTCCATTCTCAAAAAACTATCACAGCCTGTACCGCATCCGCTCAATCCGGAATGAAGGAATGCTCCACAGGACTAAGCTCCTTGACCCTCTGGCGCGCCTTCTCAGAAAAACTCGACTCCGGGAATTCGTTCAGAAAAGTCTGATACGCAATGAGCGCAGCGGACGGGTTTTTACGTATCGTGTCGTAAAATTCGGCCTTTTCAAACGCCATTTCCGCGAGCTTCTCGTTCAGCTCGTCCATGTGCAGCGCCGTGAACTTCGCAAATTTGTGACTCGGATCATTCCGCAAAGCAAGTCCCATGGCTACAACCGCGTTCCGCATCGTCTTCCCGTCCCTCGGAGACTTCATCGCAAGCACATACCTGCACACGGCGGCACGGTACAGCGCATCGCCGCGCAGCTCCGAATCCGGATATCTGCTTGCCAGATCTTCGTACTCGTACAGCGCGTCGACGTACTTCTTCATCGTCTCGTAAGACAGCCCCCTCATGAACATGCAGTCGTCCGCCTTGTCCCACGCCGGGGCAGACGACGCAATGCGCCGGAACATGCCGGCCACTGTATCAACGCTCGGTTCAAAAAGCCCGATAAAGCCCGTCCCCAGCTGCGCCCGTAGCGTATTCGCCGCGGCAAACTGCCTCTGCAGAATGTTCGTGAGGTTGGCCCCGTCGACCATGGAAAGATTGTAATTCTCAAGAAGATACTGATATTCTCGGAACGCCTCAAGCTCCTTGCCGCGCTTCTCCGCCATGCGGGCGACACCGTATTGAGCCTCTGCCGCTTCGCGCGACGCCCCCCACTTCCTGACAAGGGCGTTATATGCCTTCCCTGCCTTCGCATACCTGCCTTCGCGTTCCAGCTCCTTCGCGTAAGCCAGCTGCTTCGACGGCGAGTTCCTGGCGGGCTTCCCGAAGAAGAAACCGCTCGTTTTGTGCTTCGGAGGAGCAGACTCGTCAAACCGGGACACATACCCGTCCTCATTCCCGGCCACGCTTGAGGCTGCCGACGAAGGCGAAAACTGCCGCCCCGTGGAATCCGCCGTGAACGCCAGCAGCACCGCACAAACTCCGGACACTGTGCGGACGCAACCCGTCACTGAACTGAAAATTCTTGATTTCATGGCTTTTTTTTTCGTATACTTGCGGCGTGTTCCACCTCGGACGGACCGGTGAGCCGCGCATAATGCATCCGGGGGAAATCACGGCGAACAGGATACCAGAAATCCGAAGGAATTTAAACATGAAAAAAGTACTTATACCCACCAAACTTGATACCATAGCTGCCAAGCTCCTTAACGAGAACGGTTCTTATTCCGTCGTACAGGAACCCAAGACACCACTCGCGGATTTGGCGGCGGCAAATCCGGACGCATACGCTCTGATCGTGCGCAGCGAGAAGGTGCCTGCGGAAATTATGGACATGATGCCCGGTCTGAAGGTTGTCATCAGGGCCGGCGCCGGATACGACAATATCGACTGCAAGGCCGCGCGCAAGCGCGGGATCGACGTCATGAACACACCTGGAGCCAATTCCAACGCCGTTGCGGAAGAGGTGATCGCGCTCATGCTCGCCGATTCCAGGCAGATACTGCGGGCAGACGCGACAACCCGTGCCGGCGGATGGGAGAAGAGCAAGCTTATGGGGCATGAGATCACCGGCAAAACTGTCGGCATCGTAGGTCTTGGCAACATTGGACGCCTCGTTGCTAAAAGGATTTCCGGCTTTGACTGCCGCGTACTTGGCTACGACCCGCTCGTCCCCGCGGAGCGCGCCCGCCAGATGGGCATCAGCGTCGTACCGCTCGAAGAAATCTTCCGCGAGTCCGATTTTGTCACCCTCCACATCCCGGAGAACGCGGAAACACGCGGCAGCATCAATGCCTCCCTGTTCTCCCTGATGAAGCCGGGCGCGACGCTCATCAACTGCGCCAGATCGGGAATTATCGACGAATCCGCACTGCGGGAGGCGAAAGCAGCCAAGAACATCCGCTTCCTGAACGACGTGTATCCCAAAGATGCCGAGGGCATTAAGTCCGTCACCGATATCGCCGACATCATGATGCCTCACCTCGGCGCCAACACGTACGAAGCGAACGAAACGGCGGCCAGGCGCGCCGCCCAGCAGCTTATCGACCTCGATGAAAAAGGCATCACCAGCTTCATCGTAAATCAGGACGTGCCGCGCGGCCTCGATCCATCGTACTGCGACCTTGCATGCACGCTTGCCGCACTCGCCCGCGGAATGCTCGGCAAGCAGTATCCCGTAACCTCCATAGAGACAAGTTTTTACGGGAACCTTGCGCCGTTCAGCCGCTGGCTGATCCTCTCCCTGCTTAACGGCATCTGGGAAGACATCGACCGCTCCACGGATTACAACCTCGCGCTTAAGTGGCTGGCAGACAACGGCGTTAAATATACCAACAGGGAAGCGGACACCAGCAAGAATTACAAGAATTCCATGACGATCGACTTGTGCTCCGTAAACGACAGGAACGAGGTGCGCAAAATCAGCGTGCGCGGAACTGTCGGCGAAGGGGTGAAGATGATTGCGCGCATAGACGAATTCGACCGCCTTTACTGGGTGCCCTCCGGAACGGCTCTCTTCTTTGAGTACAGAGACCGCCCCGGCGTGATCGGCGTAATCGGCAACAGACTCGCCGCCGCAGGTATAAACATCGAGGACATGCGCAACCCGCACGACCCGGCCAGCGGAAAATCGCTTGCAATAATCGCCGTCAACAAACCGGTATCAGACGACCTCATGAAGTCCATCTCCGAGGAGATAGACGCGTTCGTCGCGCACAACATAACCCTCCCGTAAAAACTGTTGGGAAATTCCCGCCGGCCCTTTTACGGCATTACGCTCCGCGCGCCGCATTCTCGCGGCCTGCGCGGAGCGTTTGTTTACCGGCGCCAGGAACAGCACGGCATCTATGGGGCGTCCTTTGTTCCCACCATACACCAAGGCAGTATTGCACCCCGCAATTTGCGAAAGCCGTCATCCATGGTGCGTTTTATATTTTCCGACATACACCGCGCCGGAAGCCGCGCAAGCCAAAGCAGCAAAACCGCTTCTGAGGTCCGACGCGTCAGAATAAGCCATGCGTACACATTGCCGCGTACCGGCTTCGAACCCTTTTGCACACCACGACGGAAGCCCCTCGAAAAAAAAAGCGGAAAATTCACCTATTTGCCGTAAACCGTGCACGCATAGCGCACGGAATCCATGGCATCGGCAGAATAATGATCCGCCCCCATGACACGCGCATATTCCGCCGTCAGCACCGCCCCGCCGACCATAACGCGGCACGACGGCGCTTTCTCGTGAAGCAGCCGCACCGTGTCGCTCATGGCTCCAACAGTCGTGGTCATGAGCGCACTCAGCCCCACAAGGCGCGCACCCGAAGAAAGTGTTTCACTGAGAATGTCTTCAGGGCTGACGTCCTTCCCGAGATCATGTACATCGAATCCGTAGTTCTCCAGAAGCGCCCGCACAATGTTCTTGCCGATGTCGTGAATGTCGCCTTTCACCGTGGCCAGCACCACGCATCCCCTGTCGCGCCTCACAGAACCGCCAGCCGCCGCTATGTGCGCGCTTATCGACTCAAACGCCAGTCTGGCCGCCTCCGCGCTCATCAGGAGCTGAGGCAGAAAAATCTTTCCCTCGCCGAAGCCGCGCCCGACCTCGTCCAGCGCCGGAATGATCTCTCCATCGATTATCTCCATCGGAGACCTGTGCCGGAGCTCGTTCTCCGCCGCCGCACGTGCGGAGGACTTCATCCCGGAGACAACAACCGCCTTCAGATCTTTCACAGCATCGGCTCTGCCCGGCTTTTCCACGGCATTGGCGGCGTCTTCTCCGTGCATTGCCACATATCCCGAGCAATCCGGGTCAAGCCCGGAAAGCGCCTTCCATGAAGAAAGCGCGTTTCTCATCGCTTCGGACCCCGGATTGATTATGGCCGCCCCCAGCCCGGCCTCCATCGCCATGGTAAAAAAAGACGCATTGACGGTGTCCCTCGCCGGAAGCCCGAATGAAATGTTGGAGACTCCGAGTATCGTGTGTACGCCAAACTCCGCACGTATCGCCCTCATGGCCTCAAGCGTCACCCGGGCCGCCATCGGATTCGTGCCGATAGACATGCATAACGTATCGATCACCACATCCTTGCGGTCAATACCGCAGGCTTCGGCCCGTTCTATTATGCGGCGCGCAATATCCACCCTCCCCTGCACGGTGTCCGGTATCCCGGACTCATCCAGCGTCAGCCCCACAACCACGCCTCCGTACTTTTTAACCAGAGGAAACACGGTCTCCATCGACGCTTCCTTGCCGTTCACGGAGTTTATCATGGCTTTCCCGTCGTAGACGCGCAGAGCCGCCTCCATGGCTCCTGCATCCGAAGTGTCTATTTGGAGCGGCAGGCTGATGACGGACTGAAGTTCGCAGACAATGCGCGTAAGAACGGACGCCTCATCTATCTCCGGAAGCCCGGCGTTCACGTCCAAGACCTGAGCCCCGCTGCCGCGCTGCGAAAAGCCCTCCGAAACTATGTACCCCATGTCCCCTTCACGGAGAGCCTGCTTAAGCCGTTTCTTGCCCGTAGGATTGATTCTCTCGCCCACCACAGTCGGACCGCCGCAGCCGATTTCCACGGCCTCCGATCCCGAACAAACCACCGTTGCAGAGCGCCTCACCACCGGTTTCGGACGAACCCCCGCACATTCGCAAGCCAGCCGTTTTATATACTCCGGAGATGTGCCGCAGCACCCGCCTGCTATGCGGGCGCCGGACGCCGCCATTCTCGAGACGCTCTCTGCAAAAGCCTCCGGCCCCACATCATAAACCGTCTCCCTGCCGTCTATTCGCGGCATTCCGGCATTCGGTTTGACTATAAGCGGAACGGAAGCGTATGAGTACATTTTTTCCAGCAGAGGCATCATATGATCCGGGCCAAGGCCGCAGTTTATGCCGATTGCATCCGCTCCAAGCCCTTCGAGCATAGTCACTACGGAACGCACATCCGCTCCCGTGAGCGTCTTGCCGTTCACATCGAATACCGCCGTCACGAAAACCGGGAGACGGGAGAATTCCTTTGCGGCGAGAACCGCCGCCTTCATCTCCAGCGTGCTCCCCATCGTCTCTATCATGATAAAATCCGCGCCGGAGCCCGCTTTCACCACTTCACCAAACACCTCAAACGCCTCATCGAAGGAGAAGCCGCCAGCCGGCGTGATAAGTTTGCCCGTGGGGCCGATGTCCAGCGCCGCAAATTTCCTCTTCCCCGTCTCCGACATGGCCTCGTCTCGGGCACGCAGCGCAACATCCAACCCGGCGGAAACTATTTCTCCGACTCCCGCTCCGGAATCCGCCAGCTTGCAGCGATTTCCGCCAAACGTGTTCGAGAGAACGAAATCCGCCCCTGCTTCATAATATGCCTTGTGAATCTTTCTTACATCTTCAGGACGCTTTGCGTTCCACAGTTCAGGAAGCTCCCCCGGGGCCAGACCCATGCGCTGAAGCTGCGTGCCCATAGCGCCGTCGGCGATTACTATACGTTCGCCCGCAAGTTCTTTAATACCACTCATACAGTCTCTCAGTCATTCCTTCGAACACGCTTACGGCGCACCAGCCCGGCATGGCCTGCGGAAACCCTCAGGCATCATCCCCGCTCGATAATCCCGGACAGATTATGCATTATCCCTGCGGCAATCTCGGGTTTGTTCATGGTGTAGACATGCACGGCGTTGATCCCGTTCGCGAACAGATCCACAATCTGCTCCGTGGCATATGCGATACCGGCTTCCGCCATCGTCACCGGATCCCCTCCGAACCGGTCCACAATCGCCTTGAACCGCGAAGGCAGATACGTGCCGGACAGGGCGCACACGCGCGATATCTGCTTGCCGTTGGAAACAGGCATTATTCCGGCAATCACCGGCACAGTTATCCCGCGTTCCCGCAGCTTGAAAAGATATCTGTAGAATATGTTGTTGTCAAAAAACATCTGGGTAGTGAGAAAGCCCACGCCTGCGTCGATCTTCTTCTTCAAGTTTGTTATGTCGTCGTCCAGATGCTCGCACTCCGTATGTCCCTCTGGATAACATGCCCCTCCAACGCAAAAATCCCCGCGCCGCATTATCTCCGATGCAAGATCCGACGCGTGCGCAAAATCCCCGCACGCTTTCACATCCGAATCCGCCGGTATGTCTCCGCGCAAGGCCAGAATATTTTCAATGCCAAGCTCCTTGAGCCGCTCAAGTTCCGACAAAATGCCGCTGCGAGTCGCCGTCAGACACGTCAAATGCGCGAGAGCCGTCACGCCGCATTTGTTCTGGACGAACGAAGCAACATCTGCGGTATTCGTCCCGGTGCTGCCGCCGGCTCCGTATGTCACACTCATAAACGACGGTTTTAGGACCGATATCTTCGAAACCGCATCCAGAATCCTGTCTGCATTCGCCCCCTTTTTCGGAGGGAAAACCTCAAACGACACGGAAGGGTGCCCGGAACTGATTATGTCTGTTATCTTCATCTGAAATCCCGAAACTTCTGTTGTGCGCCACGCATGCGAACTGTCCGGCGATTTTACCATACAGGCATATTTTGACACAAGAAATATGCCCGCGCAAAACTGCCCCGCCGCGACGCTCTGCTGATCTGACCATGGCATTACATACACCGGTAGCGCCGGTCTGCGGGCTGCCGGTCTTACAGGCCGAGCCGGTAGCATCGGGTATGCAAGATCAGGTTTACAAGACCGGAGTTGCGGTCTGCGGGTCTGCGGAACTGTATGGCACGGTCATGACATGGCTTGCACACATGCCGCGAAACTGCGGCGCATCCTTGCCGTAACCATTGCCATATGTACATCAATTTGAATTAATTTTTTAACACTATCATTGTAATTTAAATTCAAAAAGTTCAAAAAAATATTTGAAAATATAGAATTACTTCTGCTACAATACAAAAAGCTGGGTAAACTCCGTATATCGCCGCTGTGGGGCGGATTTCCGATGTCCGGCGCGGATGCCGCTCATGCTGCGGGCGGAGTTCATGGTGAGAAATGCGCCGTTGCCAAAAAACCTGAAACAACGGAAAACAGAAATCCGGAAAAGGAACTCACATGAGCAAACAGGCAAAGACCGGAAAGGCTCCGGTGTGGGATTACGAAGAACACAACGGGGAAATTACGCTGAAGAGATGCAAAAACATAGACGGCATTGCAAACCTTGATATCCCTGCCGTATTAGATGAAATGCCGATAACAAAAATCGACCAATACGCGTTCTGGGGCTACGAATCGCTTGTGTCTGTAACAATCCCGGGTTCTGTAACTGAAATCGATCTGGGCGCATTCTGTGGTTGCAAATCGCTTACGTCTGTGACTATTCCGGATTCTGTAACGAGAATCGGTTTGTGTACGTTCTCGGACTGCACATCACTTACGACCGTGAAGATCCCGGATTCTGTGACAGAAATCGATTTGAACGTGTTCTCGGGCTGCTCATCACTTAAGTCTGTGACGATCCCGGATTCTGTAACTGAAATCGGCGAGGGTGCGTTCTGGGGCTGCGAATCGCTTGCATCGGTTACGATCCCGGATTCCGTGAGCGTAATGTATATCGGCGAGGGCGCGTTCTATGGGTGCTGCAAATTGAGAAACAACGACAAAATTAAACCATTCCTTGGAGAATACTAGGACGAAGACGAGAATTGGGAGTGATTCGCGAGGCGGGCGCCGGCCTAAGCCTTTCGCGAATCGGCGGACTCGCTTTAGGCGTTTTTGAGAGAAATTTCAGCCCCGGATTAAAGGTGCGCGCAAAAGCCGCAGCCGCAGGATACCGCTCACGGCGCACGTTTTAAAATCCATACTCTCCGCACAGAAACACATATCACACCGCGCCGCAGCAGTTCTTATACTTCTTCCCGCTGCCGCACGGGCATGGATCATTTCGGCCCGGCTTCTCCCTGCTTCCGCGTCCGACTCCCGATGCGGAAAGCCCGGACACATACCCCGCCAGACGTTCAAACCTCTCAATCGTATGCGAGTAGAAGATCTTCCAGTCTTCGCACAGCGCAGACATGCCTCCGCATCTGTTTTTAGGACAGTCCCCCGCGCAAAGCGCATACCACGCGCAGCCGAAGCATTCCGGCGTCTGTGGGCGCTTGATGCCGCCCCAGTCCCGGTACCCGGCGGAGCCGCGGAGCTGCTCAAAATCGTCCTTTAAAATGTTACCCAGCCGCAAATCGCTGCGAACGAAGAAGTCGCACGGAAAAATGTCCCCGTTGTGTTCCACAACAAGATAATGCCTGCAGTCCGCACCCATCGAGCACATCGTCGGAACGCCGGACACAAGTCTGGAAACAACAGAGTCAAAAAGCCTTACCGAAACTTTGCCAACGTCCTTCGGGTACCACGCGTCAAATATCCCGCACAGGAACTCTCCCCACTTCCCCGGCCCAAGAGCAAATGGCGCGCGTTTTCCCGCGGCGTCGAATTCCACGCACTCTATGTACTGGTGGTACCTTACACCCAGCGACTTTAGATACTCGTACACCTCGGCCGGATAATCCTGATTGGCCGCGGACACCAGCGTAAGCACATTGTACTCCGCCCCTGCGTTTTCAAGCGCGGCGCGTCCTCGGAGCACTCTTTCGTGAGTACCGGCGCCGGAGGAATCCCTGCGGAATCTGTCGTGCAGTTCCCGCGGGCCGTCGATGCTGATCCCCGTGAGAAATCTGTTCTCCTTCAGAAATACGGCCCATTCGTCATCCAGAAGGGTGCCGTTTGTCTGAAGTGAATTCGAGGTAAACCTGT
Organism: uncultured Verrucomicrobiota bacterium; assembly: GCA_949285835.1. GTDB lineage: Bacteria > Verrucomicrobiota > Kiritimatiellia > RFP12 > UBA3636 > CASEAR01. The sequence continues at coordinate 18,943 of CASEAR010000131.1, forward strand.
CCGGCAGGAACTCCCGCTGCAGGCGCACGGCCTCCCTAAAGAAGTCAAGACCCATAAGCGTCGGCTCTCCGCCCTGCCACCCGAATGAGTGATCCGCCATCGGGCACGCCAGATACTTGCGCGTAAGGGTGCGAAGCGTATCACGCGACATTCGCAGCGCACCGCTTCCGAACATAGACTCCTTCGACAGATAAAAGCAGTACGCGCACCTAAGATTACAGTTGTACGAGGCCGGCTTTACAAGCAGAGAAAACTGCCCGTTCACCTGAATTCCTCCGGGTGCCTCGCTTTGAGCAGAGGCACAGCCCAGTCGCGCCCCGTCTCCTCCAGCCGCTCGCAATATTTCTTCAAATGCCCGCGCGCGTGAAACGGTCCTCCCGTCCTGAGAAGCACTTCCCACAGCGGATCATGAAAGTACCCCTCCGGCTGCGAAAACATCATTTCGTCGAGCCAGGCAAGGTACCGCCGCGCTCCCTCAGCGCATATTTCCGGCCTTTCATCCGCGAGATTGTGCTGTTCGTGCGGATCCTCAGCCAGGTTAAAAAGCATCTCGCGCGGGAACAAATGATAAAAATCATGATACACGCGGATGTAGAGCCAGTCTCCCCACCTTACGGACCGCTGGCATCCGTGGCAGCATTGCGAGAGCACGAGCTGGCTCCTGCCGCAGTCCGCCCCCCTGCGCACCGAATCCGCGTAGCTCGCGCCCTCCCAGGTTTCACGCGGCGAAACGCCAAGCAGTTCCGCAAGAGTCGGCAGGAGGTCGATGTTGTAGTGCAGTCCGGCGTCCGCATGGCCCGCCTTCATGCCCGGCCATTTTATGATCATCGGTATTCTGCATGTCGCGGCGTCTGCCGTGCCGTGTTCGCTCCACATCCCGAGTTCACCTATGTTCTCCCCGTGATCCGAGCTCACAATTATTATCGTATCGTCATAAACGCCCAGACTGCGCAGCTTGCCGAGAATCATGCCCACGTGGCTGTCCGCGTAGCGGACTCCACAGTCATAACCGTCTATCTCACGGCGTACGCCGTCCATATCCGTAACCTTGCCCGGCTGACGAGGAAAAGCTTTGCTTTCGCAGTCGTCGTACATATTTATATCCAGAATGCCGTGTGGGCCTGCCGTCTCCTTCAGCTGGCGCTCGACCACGTCGGCGGTCAGCCATTCAGGAAGCGGAGAATCAGCAAAAGGATTCCCGAAATCCGCCGGGGCCCGGTACGGGGTGTGCGGATCCCAGTAATTTATGTGAAGATACCAGTTATCCCCCGCGCCGTTGCGGTCAAGCCAATCAGCGGCAAACGGCGTCACGTCCTCCGCAGACTCTCCGCCGCCTTTCCCGGTGTCGTATACCTCCCTGAACCCCGCATAATAATCAAACGTGGAATGCCGTTCACCGAATCCACCAATGTATACCGTGCGAAGCCCAGCTTCCTTCTTTAGAAAGGCCGGCAGATTGTCAAAACTCTTACGGCTGAAAAACCGCCGGTTCCTCCCCTCCGGACGGAAATCCGCATTGAACCCGCCGTGGTCGACCACTCCGTTGTGTATGCCGAAAGTGCCAGTCATAAGCGCCGAACGCGAGGGAAGACACGGCGCGTCGGAAGTAAAATAGTTGTCGAATCTCACTCCTTCCGCCGCAATGCCGTCGATGTTCGGGGAAGTATTTCTGCAGTATCCGTAACACCCCAGATGGTCGGGGCGCAGCGTGTCAATGTCAAAGTAAACAATTCTCATATCTGCCGTTTTCCTGTTATCTCAAAGCCGCCCCCTTCAGACGCCTCTTCCTTTGCCAGCCCACAGCTGAGAGCTGCAGGCAGGCCTGCCGGCCTGCAGCTTACCGCCCGCGACGTATCCTTCCGGACGCCATTCCAGCTCCTCTATCAGCTTTGAGCGCCAGAAGGAAAGCCGCTCCGGCCTGGACTTCGACAAATCGTGCGATTCGTGCGGATCCTCATCGATGTCGAACAGCAGTTCACGCCCCGACTGGCTGAACCAGCAGTACTTCTCATGTCCGTCGGTAATCCATTGATTGGATGAATCTCCTGCGGGATGCTCTCCGTGTATAGAGCGGTGCACCTCTCCATCCCGCATCAGACTGCGCCCGTCAAGCCCTTCCGGTACCGGAATGCCGCACGCATCGCAAATCGTCGGGAATACGTCGCGGATCTCCGCAAGACGCGTGTCCGTCACCCCGCACCGCCCCTCTCGCATGTATCTGGGATAGCGGACAAACAGAGGAATTCCCGCGCTGCCCTCAAACGGCTGCGACTTGCGCACCATGCCGTGATCGTACAGCATATCGCCGTGATCCGCCACGAGGATAATCAGCATATCATCCCAGAGTTTGGCGTCCCCAAGCGCAATAAACAGCCTGTTCAGTTCATAATCGATCTGCGAGACAAGAGCGCAGTATGCGCGGCGCGCCCTGTCCCGATAGTACTTCTCGGATGGAATCGGATTTTCCGGAGAAGAATAACACCCAATGAACCCGTCCCAGTCTCCGGTATAAGGTTCCGGCATTTCCCTGCCTTCATACATCGAAAAATATGACGGCGGCGGATCATAGGGCGTGTGCGGCCGATGAAACGATGTCATGAGGAAGAAGGGCTTGGTCGGATCTCGCCTGCTCAGAAAATCTATGCTCCTGCTTACAACCCACGCTGTCGGATGCAGGCGCTCATCCCACGGCCAGCACCGCACGGCATACCCGTTGCACCCCGGCCCGGGTTCATCGATGTCAAAGGACGGCCCCATTATGCGGCGCACATCCGGAAGATAGTCGTCATACTCCGCCGGATTATTATACTTCTTCCTCTTATCGTGCAGGAATCCGTCATGCAGCACCACATTGTGAAAGCCCATAAGATTTCTCGCCGGTTCAACATGCATCTTGCCTACGCACTGCGTGTGGTAGCCCGCCGATGCGAGCGTCCCGGCAAGAGTTGTCCGGTATCTCCACTCGGGATTGCTGTCGTATCCGGTAAAACCGTGATTTTCCTGACTCAGCCCCGTGAAAAGAGCCGCCCTCGCCGGTATGCACGTCGGACACGAAGAATATGCCCTCGTGAAATTGACGCCTTCCTGCGCGAGTCTGTCAAGATGCGGAGTGTGAACAAAGCCGGGACGGTTTACTCCCAGCGCGTCCCTCCGCATCTGATCGACAACTATCATCAGCACATTCGGCCTTTTGTCCATATTTCCCCCTTTAACCCCCTTCCAATGGATCATATTGCGCGGATTAGTCGAACGAAAACGAAAAATCCCTGTCCCCTGTCTTTTCAAACCATTCCTGCGTCAGCCTGCGCAATTCTCCGCGTCTGGACGCATATTTCGTGTTAAACGCCAGATTGCACTCCTCCCAAGGGTCCTCCCGCAGATTATAGAGCAGCCAGTCCCCTCCGGACGTGCAGACGTACTTCCAACCGTCGCGCGTCACCACGCCCCGGTACGGGCGGTCAATACTGTCTCCGTGCATCGTAGGCGCTACATTCTGCAGATACGCCGAATCCGGAGCATCGCCAGCGCCGACGCGCCTCAGTACCCCTGAATAATCAAATCCCGGAAGATCCTGCCTCCCATCTATGCCTGCCAGACCAAGTGATGTCGGCAAAATGTCCACATGATTCACGCAGCAGTCCGACACCGCACCCTCGCAGTGGTTCATCGACCTGTAGTTCCCCCCGTTCCACACTATGAACGGTATATTTACAGCCTCCTGCCACGGACACGTCTTCTTGAACTGTCCATGCGACCCGTGCATATCGCCGTGGTCGCTGAAATAAAACACCCACGTATCTCTGTCCAGTCCGGTCTCCCGCAGCGCCGACACCACGCGGCCTACATTGAAGTCTATGTTCTCAATCATGGCGTACATCCCGGCAAGATCCTGCCGGACGATCTTCTCGACCGCCTGCGAGTGGGCTACATTCGGCCGCAGCTTTATATCCTGCGGATTGTATTTTCCCCGGTATTCCGGCGGAGCGATGTACGGATTGTGAGGCGGCTGAACTGAGAGCACCGCGAAAAAAGGCTTGTCCTTTCTTTCCGGTTCCTTTATGAAATCCACAAGAAAGTCCGTAAGGCAATCCGTTTCATAGCCGGGAAGCCTGGTCAGCGGCATTTCAGTACTCCCATCCATGTGCCCATGCACATAACAGTCGTACTGCATGTTGTTGTTGTCGTACCCTATCCAGCGTGCGAATCTGCCGCGCCTCTCCCTTGGAATCTCGACCAGGCAAGCCCGCGGATGCTCTCTCTCCCGCACCCCGTCCAGATGCCACTTGCCGAAATACGCCGTATCATACCCCGCGTCATTGAAGAAATCAGCCGCCGTCGGCATCTCCACAGGCAGCCTGAATTCATGCCCGGGGACACAGTCATGCGGATAACGCCCGGTAAGGAGCGATCCCCGGAACGGACAGCAGAGAGGCGTCCCTGAAACCGCATTTCTGAAATTCACGCCGGACGCCGACATTGCATCCAGGTTCGGCGTCCTCGAATTCGGGTCTCCATTGCAGCTCAACGAATAACCGGGCTGCTGATCAGAAAATATCCACAATATGTTCGGCCGGGAATACCCGCCGCTTAAAATGCTCCGACTCTGCATGCTGCCCCTCAGTCCAGTATTCAACTCCCTGCCTAGGGTATTACAATCCGTACGCCAGAACAAGAAAATTTTCCGCCGCCGTCGTTAAAAGTGCAATATGCAACGGAACACCAGACGTCGTACAAAAAAATGGAACGGTATCGTCCCCATCATTCCCACCACAAGACAACCCGAAAAAAAATGAAAAGGAATAACGCCACCATTATGACAGGACAAAAGAAAAAGAGGAAGACCGCATGAGCAGGGAGTACAGCATGCATCACATCGCATCGAAACACCTGCCTTTCGTCCCGCCGCAAACGCATCGTGCCATAAAAACAGACGCCATACGAAAAAACAGCCTGATGACTTCGTAAGGCGATACGCCAGTACTTGACGCCGCACAACGGAGGTATGAATCTAATCCCGGCGGCCGTGAATCACGGCGCACGCCTGTCCCTCAATGCGCTGCAAACCGCTCTTGAGAACAATGCTCATAAAGCGCGCCTGATATGCAGCGCCCGCGAACAGGCGACCATGTCCTCCAGCACATTATCCTGAGACACACTCACAAACCGTGCCTCTCAGGCGTTCCAGAGAATTCAATTTTCGGACGCATCCGCATACCGCCCTGTCAACACGGGGTTGCACGGCACACCGGCCCGGGCCCACGGAAAACTGCGCCCGGAAAACCGCAGAGAAAAACCATGCCGGGCGGGGCCGCCCCGCCTTAAAAAGCATTCATCTCCTGTGTCCGGCCTTTGCGCATCCGGCGGAAATACAGCGCCGCAGCGTGCGCCATATTTACCCCGAGCGACATCGCGCCGCTCCTGTCCGCCGTAACATTCCCGAAATTTGCGAAAGGAATTTCAATCGTAAATGCGCACGCCACATAATCCATCATGGAACTGTAGCATGCAAAACTCCGCGTCGGAGAATTCGGAGAAAGGTTATTCCACGCCGTCCCGTACGGCACATCGCCTGAACGCCGGTATGGAGCATCCGGCGTGGATACGGACTCAAGCAGATCGCCGAATGCATCAATCTCCCTTTGCGTGTCAGGCAGAGAAGAGCCGATTAGAGAAATATCCTCGTTGCTGCCGCCCTTGATCCAGGGACAATGCATGTCAATGACAACGTCCGGCCTCACGTCATCAAGAAGCCGCATGACCGCCGCCGTTTCCGAATACAGCGGAACATCGTTGTAATCACGATTATGGTCGTGCGGCCGTCTGTTCTTTCCCTGATCGCCGTCTTCAACGCCGTCTTTGTCCACAAATGGCACGGCATATACCGCTGTCTCTTGCCTGAAACCGGCACCGAACGCGTCATCCGACAATACGGCGCGCAGGAAACCCTCCATCGCGTGATTCGCCATCATCTCTCCAGCATGATGCCGTGCCGTAAGAAAAATCTTGTGCGCCGCAGCGGACGGATTGCCGGCGACAACATACTCCACCGGCCGCCCTTTCGCCGAAGACACACACAACCTCCTGCGGGAAAACGCCGGATTCCCCGCGAATTCTCCTGCAAACCTGTCGAAATCGCTCTGCAAATACTGCAGTCCCATGCAGAACCACGCTTCGCGGGATCCCTCCGCCGCATCATAATTAAACCCTGTACCGTCGGACGAACCGGCTCCGAGCCACTTCCATTCCCGTCCCGAATTCGTACTCACGGCCGGCCCTCGCGTTCCGATCTTGTCCGGAGAGTCAAATGAGAACCTGTACCGCCCCGGATGCGGGAAAACGGCCTTGAAGCACCAGTAAAACCAATCTGTTGAAGTGTCTCTCAGATCAACGCCCAGGAGAGCGCCGCTGCCTTCCGTCTTCAGAACACGAATATTGCCGCCCGGAAGATCATCCGAAATCATTACATGTTCCTGTGTGTTCATACAAAACCTCCATCGTTGCCGCCGCCCATCTGATGCGCCCGGCCCCATGCCGCCGCACGCGGGGCCGATCAGCGCTTCGCACGTCCGTCCGAACAGCGACTTCTACACCGCGAAAATAACATCCAGAGCCATCATGACAAGAAAACCCGAAAGCACCCCCAGAGTGCCCGTATTCGAATGATCCCCGAGGTGCGCCTCCGGTATCAGCTCCTCCACCACCACATACATCATTGCCCCGGCCGCAAAAGCAAGCAGCCACGGCAGCACCGGCAATATTGAACCGGCGGCAAAAACCATGCACAGGCCGAATAGAGGCTCCACCGCACCGGAAGCCGCCCCCATCAGGAACGCCTTGCGCTTGCGGAACCCGTCTTTGTAGAGAGGCATGGACACCGCCGCCCCTTCCGGGAAGTTCTGCAATCCGATCCCACCGGCCAGAATGAGCGCCGGCAACATACCGGCCGCCCCCGCGTCCCCGTAGGCGGCGGAATGCGCCGCGGCGGCAAAAGACAGCCCCACAGCCATGCCTTCGGGAATATTGTGCAAAGTCACCGCAATCATCAGCAGCGACGACCTCTTCATGTGCACCGGCACGCCCTCCACCACGTCAGACCCCGGATGGACATGCGGAATAAACCTGTCCAGAACCAGCAGAAACGCAACGCCAAGAATAAATCCGCCGCAGGAAGGAATCCATCCGGCAACGCCGGCCTCCTCGGCCATCTCCGACGCCGGGATCAGCAAAGACCACACGGACGCCGCTATCATAACCCCCGCCGCAAACCCCAGAAATATTCGCTGCAGGAAAATATCCTCCTTTTTGAGAATAAAAACCATTGCAGAACCGGCCGCCGTCATAAAAAACGAAAAACCCGTCCCCGCCAGCGCCCACAGCACAGCATCTGTCATCTCAGCCTCCTCCCACTAAATATCCGGCAATTTTCTCCGCGGCAAAATCCAGCTCCTCATGCGTATGGGAACACATGACCGTACACCGGAGCCTCGCCGCCCCAAGCGCCACCGAAGGATACCTTATCGCCGACACCAGTATCCCGTCGGAGGCAAGCCTCCTCGCCGCCAGCACCGCAGCCTCCTCGCCGCCAGCGGGAACGGGTATTATCGCGGCGCACCTTCCGCCGCACACGACACCGCGCGACTCAAGAGCAGACGCCAGATACTCCGCATTCTCCCGCACGCGGCTCACCCTCCACGGTTCCGACATCATCACATCCAGCGCGGCGTCCGCCGCCGCGGCAGCGGACGCCGGAAGCGACGTGGAAAATATAAACGTCCTCGCCCTGTTGCGCACCAGATCCGCAAGCACCGCGGAACAGCAGACAAAACCGCCCGCAGACCCCAGCGCCTTGCTCAATGTCCCCATCACAAATTCCGGAGCTTCATCCCCCTCCAAACCGAAATTCTCGCACACCCCGCGTCCGCCAGCGCCGACCACCCCGGTGGCGTGCGCTTCGTCTATCATCACCGCCGCGCCGTACCTCCGGGCCAGCCGCATAATTTCCGGCAGCGGCGCCATATCCCCGTCCATGCTGAATACAGAATCCGTCACCACAAGCTTCCTGCGCGCGGAAGACTGTGCCAGCAGACGCTCGAGATCGTCCATGCGGCAGTGTCTGTACACTGCCACGGACGCCCTCGAAAGACGGCACCCGTCTATTATGCTCGCATGATTAAGTTCATCGCTGAACACAGCGTCCTCCCTGCCGCAGTATGCCTGTATGACGCCGGCATTTGCCGTATAGCCGCTGTTGAAAAGCACCGCCGAATCCTTGCCCTTCAACGCCGCGAGCCTGCGTTCAAGCTCCACATGAGGAACCTGCGTTCCCGTGGTCAGGCGCGCCCCGCCCGTCCCCGCTCCCCATACGCCGGCGGCCTTTTCCGCCGCCGAAACCACCCGGCTGTCGCGCGCCAGATCCAGATAATCGTTCGAACACAGCACCAGACACTCCCTGCCGTCAAATACGCCCCTCGGCCCGGCGCAGCTTTCCGACACCGCACACTCGCGGTAAAGTCCGCTTCTGCGAAGCATGTCCAATTCCGCGACCGCATTTTCATCTGCCGTCTTCATAACATGTGAATCCGGATATGGCGGCACCCCGTCCACAACAACGCACTTCTGCTCCAGATATCGTATGGCCGCATCCAGTTCCGCTTTCGGCCCATCGTAAAAAAATATGCGTCCTCCGCGGGAATCGCCATATTCCTTGAGCTTTTCGATCCGTACATATCCCAAATCCCTCGACGCCACATACCCGGTGACGTATCCGGGATCGTCGGACACGCAGAACTCCGCAATTATGCCGGGAGCAGACGCCGTCTTGGATGCCAGAACCAACGCTTCTGAAAAATGGTTTTTGACAGAACTAACCCCTCCCGGATGCGCCTCCGACGAGTCCATGTTCGTAACCCGCACTCCTCTCGAAAAATCAGGTTCAAGCCGCTCCAGCGTCCTGGCGTCAAGTATCATCGCCCCACGCATCTGCCCGGCGCAGCGCAATATTTCCAGAGCTCTCCCCGGATCTGCGACGCCTGCCTTCAACAGCAGGCGGGCCGCCGCATCAATGCCTGCCTGCGGCGTATCCGCACGCTCAGTGCGCACCTTGAGCGCTGGAATGTGCACCACCTCGCCGCGCGGCACGCTCTCCACCCGGATGTTTACCATGTCCGGCGTGCCGCGTTCATGCGACAGCGCACGCGTTGCCAACCCGGAAACCACCCCGCATACGCCGCTTTCATCCGAAAACCTCTCAGCACCGGATACATGACGACCGCCGGATGACGACCGCATCTTTACCGAAAACAAAACATCGCTCGATTCTGTACGCTTCAAACTGTCCATTCCCCAATACAACCCGCGCCTCCGGACTGCCAAAAGTCACACGTTCGCCCTCGCCGGCGGTGAGCTCCCGCACACCTGCGTGAGACACGCAGCCACAGCGCAACCGCTCCCGCATTACCGCGCCGCATCATGATTCTCCGTACGAGCCCCCACATAAAACCCCGGAGACGCCCCACGCTCTCCGCCGCCAGCTGGAACACCTGCAATGCACAGAACACTCCCGCGCCACGCATATGCGCTACACTCCGCGGTATTTTCACGAAAACGCCGGACACCGTCAAGCTAAATACAAAGCAGCGCCGAATCTGAAAAGTTGCAGAATGCAGCGTTCATACCTGCGGGAAGGATCGCAGACATGAAAATAAACGCCCAAAAGAGGCGCATCCGCATTGCCGCCACGGGGACTGGCCGCAAGAAAATAAATGAAACATTTTCCGCATTCCCGGTAATACGGCAGGAGAGAGTTCCGCATAAATCTGACGAACGCGGCAATCCTCCGGAAAAAGATACAATGCGCAGTCTGGCGTCTTGCCTCGCGGAAGCGTTTTAACCGCACATCCCAGCGACACGTCTACGGCCCGGACTTTCGTCATTCGTTAAAAAACCGCTTTCACGGTCACCCGCTTCCCCATGAAGCGCCGCTTCACGATGCAACGCCGCAAAACATGCGCGGACCTCCGCTCATTGCCTGCCGGTATGTGCGCATCGGGTGAGAAAAAGCGGCGGAGCACTTCCGGGAGCCGCCGCTCAGCCATTCTGCGTCATCCCTGAAACCTTACGCCCACATCCGTTCGCTCAAGTGCGCCCGGACATGGCGTCAGGCAGGAATCTACGAACAGATCACTCGTACTTTACGATCGCGATCGGAGAACCCTTTTGCACTGTCGCCCCGTGCTGAGCCAGAAATTTGACTATCTTGCAGTCGCGCTCAGCCTTGATCTGATTGAACAGCTTCATTGCCTCTATGATGCACATGGGCTCGCCCGCCTTTACGGAACCGCCCTCTTCGACAAGGTTCGGCTTGTTCAGACCGCTTGAACGGTAAAACGTGCCGGAAAGCGGCGCTTCTATCGTCGGCAGACCCGACAGGTCATCCTTCTCCGCTGCGGGCGCGGCCGCGGGTGATGCAGCGGCAGGAACCGCTTCGCCGGCTGTATTCAGGAGGGGCGCAGGAGCGGCTCCCGCACTGTCATCGCGCAGAGAGATGGCCACATCGCTTCTCCTCACGGTAAGCTCCGTGATTCCGAGCTGCTTAACTGTCGCCATAAGCCCCTCTATGGCGGCATAATCCGACTGCGCCATTATCGGCCTGGCGGGAGCTCCGCTGTCGCCGCGTGCTTCCCTGCGGCGCTTTTCGAGTTCCTCGTCCGCCGGGATTGGAGGCCTGTCGCCGGGTGCAGTGTCGCGCCATTTGAAATAGGCGAGAGCGGGCTCCGGGAAGAGGCAGAAAGACATGATGTCTTCCTCGTTTTTGATAAGGTTCGGATCCACGCTATCCACGCATCCCGGCAGTTCAGGCTTGAGCAGATCCGCAGGACGGCATGTTATCGCCTTCTCCTTACCGAGAATCATCTTCTTGAGTTTCGGATCTATAGGCGCAGGAGACCGCCCGTAAAGCCCCTTAACGTAGTTTCTGGTCTCCTGCGTGACCATTTCGTACCGTTTGCCGGAAAGCACGTTCAAGACGGACTGCACACCGACGATCTGACTCGTTGGCGTAACCAGCGGAGGATATCCCATATCCGCCCGCACGTTCGGCAGTTCCTTGAGCACTTCGTCAAGCCTGTCCAGGGCTCCCTGCTGCGAAAGCTGGGACCGAAGATTGGAAATCATTCCTCCAGGTATATTGTGAACCAGAATCTCCGGGTCGATAATCGAAGACATCTTATGCGACGGTTCGCGTGCGGGCCTGAGCTTGAGGAAGTACGCGCAGATCTTGCGCAGGGCCTCTCTGTCTATGTTTGCGTTGAACTTCGTTTCGTCGAATATCGAAAGCATCGTCTCTATCGGCGGCTGTGAAGAGAAGCCGGCCATGGAGGAGATGGCGCAGTCGATCGCCCCCGCCCCGGCAAGCACGCCCTCAACATATGTCGAGACCGCCATTCCGCTGGTGGCGTGGGAGTGTATCTGCACCGGCACTTTCACATTCGCTACAAGAGCCGTCACAAGCCTGCTCGCTGCCAGAGGCGAGAGGATTCCGGCCATGTCCTTGATGCAGATGGAATCAACGCCCATCTGTTCCTGTTCTCTGGCGATCTCCACATACTTGTCGATCGTGTGCACAGGGCTTATCGTGTAGCATATCGTTCCCTGTGCGTGCGCCCCGTATTTCTTGATGTACTGGATCGACTTCTCCAGATTGCGGTTGTCGTTCAGCGCGTCGAACGTACGGAAGATATCAACCCCATTCTGCACCGCCAGAGCAATGAATCTCTCAAGAAGGTCGTCGGCATAATTGCGGTACCCCAAAATATTCTGCCCGCGGATGAGCATTTGAAGCGGCGTATTGTGCGTGTGAGACTTGATCTGACGAAGGCGCTCCCATGGATTTTCCCGAAGGAATCTCAGGCAGACGTCAAATGTCGCGCCGCCCCAGCACTCCAGAGAATAAAACCCGGCGTTGTCCATCACATCGATAATCTCCATGATATCGGATGTGCGAAGCCTCGTGGCCCACAGCGACTGATGAGCATCGCGGAGCGTGGTGTCCGTAATCCTCAGCGGCACACGCTCGCCGGCAGACGACGGCGCTGCTTCCGCCACCGACTGCACCGTATCTGCAGCCCTGTCCGCTTTAGTCTTCTTTGAGGTCTGTGTCTTCTTCATTATTGGACTCCTTTCAAATTCTTTCCTGAACAAAACGGCCGATAGACGCGTACTTCTTGTAGCGGGCGTCCAGCATCCTTGATTTCGAAACAGAACATATCGCCTGAAGATGAGACAGGATCGCCTGCCGCACGGCGACGACCATGCCGTCCGGATCACTGTGCGCCCCCCCGATAGGCTCCGGGATTATACCGTCTATTATCTTCAGTCCGAGCAAATCATGCGAGGTCAGTTTGAGCGCTGCGGCGGCTTCAGGCGCCTTCGTGCCGTCCCGCCACAGAATCGACGCGCACCCCTCCGGGGATATCACGGAAAAAATCGCGTTTTCGAGCATCAGAATCCTGTCTCCCACCGCGATTCCAAGCGCCCCGCCGGAACCTCCTTCGCCGGTGACGATCGAGAGAATCGGCGTCTCCAGCGCGGCCATCTCCATAAGATTGCGTCCGATTGCCTCCGCCTGACCGCGGGCCTCAGCTTCCATACCCGGGAACGCTCCCGCGGTATCGATCATCGTCACAACTGGAAGACCCCACTTCTCCGCCAGATGCATTGCACGCATGGCCTTACGGTACCCTTCTGGATTCGCCATTCCGAAGTTGTACTTGATGTTCTCCTCCGTGTTGTCGCCCTTGCGGTGCCCTATTAGCATAAACTTCGTCTTAGCAATTCTGGCGAAACCGCAAAGCATCGCCGGATCGTCCCCGTACACGCGGTCTCCGTGTATCTCCACGAAGTCGTCGCACATACCATGCGCATAGCGGTCGATCGTGGGGCGTCCCGGATGACGGGCCACCTGCACCCTGTCCCACGGCGTCAAAGAAGAATAAACTCTCGCGGTTTCCGTCGCAAGTTTACGGCGCAGCTCAGCAATTCTGGCAGATGCGGCCGCATCTCCCTTCATGCTCTTCTGCTCCAAAACGGCTATCGTTTCCCTTATGTTCTCCAAATCGGATTCAAATTCAAAAGCCATGACAAAATCCTCCTCACTTGGACTGACGGTACGACAGAAGATTCGACAAAAACGCCTTCATTTCCGACCGGTTCACTATGTGGTCCACAAACCCGTGAGCCTCAAGATACTCCGCCGTCTGAAAATCCTTGGGCAGCTTCTGCTTGATAGTTTGCTCAATCACACGGCGCCCGGCGAATCCGATCAGCGTGCCCGGCTCCGCGATGTTCACATCCCCGATCATAGCAAAACTCGCCGAAACGCCGCCTGTGGTAGGATCGGTCAGAATCGAAATATACGGCAGCCCCGCCTTCTGAAGCTTTGACAGCGCCGCACAGGTCTTCGCCATCTGCATAAGAGATACCACGCCCTCGTGCATACGGGCGCCTCCCGACGCCGACACCATGACGAAAGCGCGCCTGAACCTGATCGCGTGCTCTATCGCCAACCGGATTTTTTCGCCGGTTCCGCTCGCAAGACTCCCTCCAAGGAACCTGAAATCCATTACGGCAATCACAAGCCTCACCTGCCCTATGTTGCCGCTTCCCGTAACTACGGACTCGCTCATCCCAAGCTTCGACACCGTAGCTTTTGCCTTCTCCGCATAGGGCCCTTTTGCATCCTGAAAGTTGAGCGGATCAGACGGCACAATCTCCTGTCCGAACTCGCGGAAGGTCCCCGCGTCTATCAGCAGATTGATGCGCTCGCGGCAGTCCAGCCTGTCGTGGTGATTGCACTTGGGACAAACCTTCAGATTGCGTGCCCATTCGTCCTTAAGGACATGTACCTTGCAGGCCGGACAGACCTGCCAGATGTCTTCCGGCAGAGCATGCCTGCTCTCGTCGCTCTTTGTAAACCAGCCCATATCGAATTTCCTCATAACACGCAGAACGCCTTCTGTGACGGTTCCGGTGGTCAGTTTTGTTTCAACATTACGCCTTCTGTGGCAAACTCGGCCCTGGAGAGTTGCTGATTATGCCACGCAACAGTCCGTCTCCGCAAGCCTAATCGAAAAAAAAATAAAAAAGTCGGCGCATTTATTTCAAAAACCCGAGCTACTTCTTTTCACTTTTCTCCGGAGCGCCACCATGGATCCGGCAAAGCCGCCCGCGTGCATTCTATGGCGCGCGCCGCCGTACCGCCGCAGGAACGCCGCCGGTTCTGCAGGCCCGAGCCCCGCCGGAGACACGGCCGAGGTCAATAACCTTCAAAAAGAAGCAGATTCCTGTCCTCCAGGATCTTTTTTGCCCGGCGGTTCCTGTTTCTGGACTCTGCGAAGACGGCCTTCCCGTTCTCCGAGAATTCGTCTGACTCCAGATTTGTCAAAATTTCTCCTGCCCGTTCTATGACGGTATCTGGCATTCCGGCGAGTTTCGCCACGGCGATGCCGTAGCTCTTGTCCGCTGCGCCGTCCGTAATCTTTCTCAGGAAAACTATGCCGTCCCCACGCTCCTTGACCATCACGCTGCAATTGACGGCGCCGCTCAGCGTGGCCGCCAGAGCAGTCAGTTCGTGGTAGTGCGTTGCGAAGAGCGTCTTGGCTTTGACCGAAGCCGTATTGTGCAGATACTCCGCCACTGCCCAGGCAATACTGATGCCGTCAAACGTGCTCGTGCCGCGTCCGATTTCGTCGAGAACAATAAGACTGCGCGGAGTGGCGTTGTTGAGGATATTGGCAGTCTCCTGCATCTCCACCATGAAAGTGCTCCTGCCGCGCACCAGATCATCGCTTGCGCCCACACGCGTGAACACCCGGTCCACTACGCCGATCTCCGCGCTGTCGGCGGGCACGAACGATCCCGTCTGCGCCATAACCACAATCATGGCCACCTGCCTGATGTAGGTGGACTTGCCTGCCATGTTGGGCCCGGTGATAACCATAATCTGACGGCCGCTGCAATCCAGCCGCGTATCGTTGGGCACGAATCTCTCCGCGTCCGGCAGCTGCTCTATGACAGGATGCCGCCCCCCCTCAATGATAATGGAGTCGCCGCCGTTGACGCGGGGTCTCACATATCCCAGAGCCAGAGCCCGATCCGCCAGAGATGCCAGCACATCGGCCTCCGCCAGCGCGCGCGCCGTCGTTTGAATCGGCACGGTCTGCGCCACCACCTCCGCGCGGAGCTTTTCGAATATACTCTGCTCCAGTTCAAGGGCGCGCGCCGCCGCACCCGAAATTTTCTCTTCCCGTTCCTTAAGCTCTGGCGTGGTAAACCGTTCGCCGTTCACCATGGTCTGCTTGCGTATATACCGTTCCGGCACGTTTGCGGCCTGCCCCGCCGACACCTCTATAAAGTACCCGAACACCTTGTTGTACTTTACCTTGAGCGTCTTTATACCGGTTTTCTCCACTTCTCCGGCCTGATAAGCCGCGATCCATGCCCGCGCGTCGGACGCCGCCGACCTCAAATCGTCCAGCTCGGGATCCACCCCGTCGCGAATCACACCGCCTTCCGAAATGCCAGCGGGCGCCGGATCATTAAGCTTCGATTCGATCTCCCGCGACAGCTCCGGCAGCGGATCCATATCGCCGGCGATGCGGAGAAGCAGTGAGCCGCACCCCGGAACCGCAGCAGACGCTCCGCGCACGGCCTCCGCCGCAGCCGGCACCCGCTTCAGCGCCGAAGCCACGGCAAGAACATCCCTTGGGCCGCCGCGCCCCAGAGAAATGCGCGCTATAGTGCGCTCCAAGTCGCGCACCTCGCCGAGAACCGTCCGCAGCGCCGTAAGCGACTTGCGATCCTTGACAAGGCACTCCACAGCGTCGAGCCTGCCGTTTATGCCGTCCACATCGCACAGCGGCCTCTGTATCCACCGGTACAGCAGCCTCGCGCCCATGGGCGTGCGCGTGGCGTTCAGCACCCCGTACAACGAATCGGCATATTCCGGAGCGCTTGTATTTTCCCTCGCCCCCGGAAGCAGATCAAGATGACGGCACGCCGCATCGTCCAGAACCATGCGCCCGGACGAATCCGCCATACGGATGCGGCGGACATGCGAAATATCGCGGCGCAGATTGTCCCTCACATGCTGCAGAAGCGCTCCCGCAGCAGCAGCCGCAAGCGGCTCCCCGCCGCAGCCGAAACCGTCCAGGGAACGCACTCCGAAGTGACGTTCCAGCATGGCCACGGCCGATTCGGCGTCAAACAGCCAGGAATCCACCGGCGTCACGCACCTCACACCGGCGGACTGCATCAGCCGTGCGCAAATTTCAGCGGAACCCTCTCCTGTTCCGTCGTCCCTCGGCACAATCCCCTCGCCCGGAGCTATGCGCCTGAGCGCCGACACGGCCTCTTCCTCCCCATCGGCCATCTCCGCCACAAGCTCGCCCGTAGACAAGTCAAGAGCCGCGGCCGCATAACGCCGTCCCCCGCCGCGGCAGGGTTCAGACACTGCCACAGCGGCAAGGTAGTTGTTGCGGTCGTC
>CASEAR010000132.1 GCA_949285835.1 uncultured Verrucomicrobiota bacterium
ATTGACGGAACGCCATCAGAAATTGCCGGTGACGAAAAAGCGGCTTCAACGACATTCTATTTCCCCCCCGGAGACGGCAAGTCGTTCAAGTCCGGAGCTACGATGTCTCTCAACGAAATCGACAGCCTTCCGAACGGTACAAAAGTCCTGGTGGGATATACATCCGGAGGGCCGGTATCGCCCAGAACACCCGTTTTCAACATTTGCGGCCTAAAATGGAACAGGCCCGAAACATTTTATCTGTGTCCATCCGGCAAACTCATATCCGGAGATAAAATAGACGAAAAGAATATCCCCGCCGGTGCAAGAGTATTCTTCATCCAATGACGGACCTGCGAAGAATATCGAGCAATGAGTACGAAGAACCGCTGGGAAATGCCGCTGGAGGAATAAACACCCTCGCCTCGCCGGTCGAGATCCGGGGGCGATATCAAACAGCGGCGCCGCCGTACATCGAGCCTCTCAAGCGTACGCCGAATTCGTATTTGCGACGCCCTTTTCAATTTTCATTGAAAGGCAAAATCTGCCTGCGGCGAATATACACGGAAGGCATCCTCCACAGATGAAGTTTCGGACTTGCGCATGTCGTATCCGCGCATTACGCAGTCGGTACATAAAGGAGGAGTTACACCGCCGCCAGTTTTTGTTTCCGCGCATCATAGCAGGCGGCATGCAATTGGCGGATAGGACGTGGGAATGCAGCACTTGGAAGAGGCGGTTCCGGCGCACATATGCCGCCAGACTACGGCCAATACGCCGCGTAAACTGCAGTTGTTCTGCTGAAACTACCAACTCCGCCGCATATTGCGCCTGCTTTATACAGGGTCTGTTCGCCGGATCAAATGCCGGCCCTCACGACCTCTGAAAACCGGCATTCTTATCCAGCCGCTTTAGTCCCGGTACCGGCGAATGCAGACTTGCACATGGAATTGCAGGAGCGAATTTCAATATTTTCGCCATCCGGATAAGCTGCATTTTCGCCATCGGATAAGCTGATTGCACAAACTTCACAACCGCACGTCAGGCATACTTCCTGCTCCGCTTCCGCAGCACACGCCAGACCGGCAGTTCCGGCACACAATCTGTTGCGGCTGGCAATATGCTGTGAGGAAGCAAATCCGGTTCCCGGCCGGATACACTAAAAAAGGGAAGGCGGCTCCTGAGGAGCCGCCTTCCCACACAAACAGCATTCCGTCAGGAAGTTACTTCATAGCTTCTTCAACGGCGACGGCGACGGCGACAGTAGCGCCGACCATCGGGTTGTTGCCCATACCTATGAGCCCCATCATCTCCACATGAGCAGGAACAGACGAAGATCCGGCGAACTGTGCATCTGAGTGCATCCGCCCCATCGTATCCGTCATGCCGTAGGAAGCCGGTCCGGCAGCCATGTTGTCCGGATGCAGCGTACGTCCAGTGCCGCCACCGGAAGCAACCGAGAAGTACTTCTTGCCGCGCTCTACGCATTCCTTCTTGTAAGTTCCTGCAACAGGATGCTGGAAGCGCGTCGGATTTGTGGAATTGCCGGTAATGGACACGTCCACACCTTCCTTCCACATCACGGCCACTCCCTCGCGTACATCGTCCACGCCGTAGCATTTGACTTCGGATTTCGGTCCCTCGGAAAATTTAACCTCGCGTACGACATCAAGCTTACCGGTGTAGTAGTCGAATTTCGTCTGGACGTACGTAAACCCGTTGATGCGGCTGATGATGTAAGCAGCGTCTTTTCCGAGCCCGTTAAGGCAGACACGCAGAGGCTCTTTCCTCACCTTGTTTGCAGATTTTGCAATTCCGATAGCTCCTTCGGCAGCAGCGAACGACTCGTGCCCAGCAAGGAAGCAGAAGCATTTCGTCTCCTCACGCAAAAGCATTGCGGCGAGATTTCCGTGCCCGATACCGACCTTACGGTCATCCGCGACAGATCCGGGAATACAGAAGCTCTGCAGCCCCTCGCCTATCGCTTCTGCCGCCTCCGCCGCTTTGGTGCACCCTTTCTTGATGGCGATAGCCGCGCCTACGGTATAGGCCCAAGCTGCGTTTTCAAAGGCAATAGGCTGGATGCCCTTGACAATATCATAAGGATTAAAGCCTTTGGCTTTGCAGATTTCGGCGCATTCTTCAATAGACTTTATGCCGTATTTGCCGAGTACCGCGAGTATCTGTGGTTCGCGGCGATCATATGATTCAAAAAGTGCCATGGATGTGCCTCCTTATTCCTGACGGGGATCAATACTCTTCACGGCGCCTTCCGCTTCTGTGGTGCGCCCGTATTTGCCAGTTGCTTTCGCAAGCGCTTCATTTGCGTCTGTCCCCTTCTTAATCAGGTCCATCATGACGCCGAGCTTGACAAACTCATATCCGCAGATTTCACCGTTTTTGTCAAGAAATACTCTCTTGACATATCCTTCCGCCATCTCCAGATATCTCGGCCCTTTCGCCTTCGTAGCAAACATGGTGCCGACCTGCGAACGAAGCCCCTTGCCTAGGTCCTCAAGACCGGCTCCAATCGGGAGTCCGTTTTCTGAGAATGCCGACTGTGAACGCCCATAAACTATCTGGAGGAAAAGTTCGCGCATGGCCGTGTTTATCGCATCGCAGACCAAATCGGTATTCAGCGCTTCAAGGATTGTCTTGCCAACCAGAATCTCCGCCGCCATTGCCGCAGAATGAGTCATTCCCGAACAGCCAAGCGTTTCAACGAGAGCCTCTTCAATAACACCCTCTTTTATGTTGAGAGTCAATTTGCATGCACCCTGCTGCGGCGCACACCAACCAACACCGTGCGTAAGACCCGAAATATCTTTTATCTCTTTGGCCTGAACCCATTTCCCCTCTTCGGGAATCGGCGCCGGACCGTGATTGCACCCCTTGGTCACGGGACACATATTCTGAACTTCGTGGGTATAGATCATGATTGTTCCTCAATTTCTCGTTTACGTCCCAAACAGACGTCTTTAAAAGGTGATTCTATCAGAAACCGTACCCAACCGCAAGAGGCGGCGCCAGCCGGGTGCGTCCATGCCAATACGACAAACAATGCATAAAAATCTTTAATGCAAAGCCCTCCTGCCCCTCCCATCAGACGCTGAGAAGGCTTTAGGACAGCCATAACAGACTTTGACGCCGTAACCCCGCTGAAACGGCGCACATCCTTCATCAATATTCGAAGCGGACAGCCGCGTCCGTGAAATATGACGGTTTGTGAATCCCAACGTCCGCCTGAAACGGAGCGGATATGTGGCGTTTCTCACACGCAGAGGCCGGCCTAGCCAACCTGCCATGCGGAGCATGGACTTTAAGCGCCGTGAAACTCAAGCCAGAGTCGGAGCACTTTGCAAAAAAAACGCTTGCACGATGCAGAGCACAGTACTAATATAGTGGCAATGTTTCTATCAATAATATCAAACCACATCAGAGGAATACTTTAAAATGAATTCTTACGAGAACTATTTCAAGCACGAACCTGACCATAATGGGAATTTCGGCCCGTACGGCGGAAGTTATGTCTCGCCGGAGCTGAATAAAATCATGGAAGAAATACGTGACGCGTACGAAACAATATCCAAATCACAGAAATTTGTGTCCGAGCTCCGGGCGATACGCAAACATTTTCAGGGGAGGCCGACGCCCGTTTATCACGCGCAAAGGCTCTCCGAACGTCTCGGTAACTGCCAGATATATTTGAAGCGTGAAGATCTCAACCATACAGGAGCGCACAAGCTGAACCACTGCATGGGTGAGGCCCTTCTTGCGAAATACATGGGGAAAAAGAAAATCATAGCCGAGACAGGCGCCGGACAGCACGGCGTAGCTCTCGCCACGGCGGCGGCTTATTTCAATCTTGAATGCGACATATACATGGGAGAAGTGGACATTGAAAAGCAGGCTCCCAATGTATCGCGCATGAAACTTCTGGGGGCGAGGGTCGTGCCTGTGAGCGCAGGACTCAAGACGTTGAAAGAGGCGGTTGACGCCTGCTTTGCCGCATATCTTGAAGATCCGGTCAATCAGATTTACTGCATAGGCTCCGTTGTTGGACCGCATCCGTTCCCTCAAATGGTGCGTGACTTCCAGCACGTTATCGGCGTCGAGGCACGCGAGCAGTTTTTTGAGATGGTGGGAGAAGATCCGGACGTTGTCACAGCATGCGTGGGCGGCGGATCGAACGCCATAGGAATTTTCTCCGGCTTCCTTGATTCCTGCAGCGAACTCCACGGAGTGGAACCTCTGGGACGCGGAGAACAAATCGGAGATAATGCGGCGTCTCTCACGTACGGAAGCGAGGGCATAATGCACGGATTCAACAGCATAATGCTCAAGGACAAGGACGGCGGCCCGGCCCCGGTGTACTCTGTGGCATCAGGGCTTGACTATCCATCCACGGGGCCGGAGCACGCATTCCTGCGCGACACCGGACGTGCAAAGTATTTCACAATCGATGATGAACATGCGCTGGAAGCCTTTTACGTGCTTTCACGGCTCGAGGGCATAATACCGGCGCTCGAATCATCGCACGCTGTGGCCCATGCAATGCGTCTCGCAAGAGAAAACACGGGCAAGCGCCCGCTGTCCATCCTCGTAAATCTCTCAGGCCGGGGAGACAAAGATATGGACTACATTATCAGCCATTTCGGATTCGGGGAAAAGTATCTGGAGAAATTCAACTCCCTCGGATAACGTATGCCATCCATACCGCGTATTCCGTACCGGCCTTAGCGCCGGATAGACCCTCCGTGATGAATCACGGCAATATTCGCGTTCCTGACAAAAGCAGAAAAATGCCTTTATCCGGGTACTAGGCTGCGACAGGCCTCGAAGCGGGGAGGGAAACCCCTCCCCTCCCCGTGCGTTGTCAACGCTGGGTTGATGGACTGGACAATAAAATTGCGTCCAGCTTCGGATGTGCGAAAACATATCGCGCTTCGGAGCGCCGGCTGATGCAGCGGAGAACGCTCCGGCAGCCGCGTAATGCAGTTGCAGCGCAGCTGTTATGCAAAAGAAAATTTGAAGTACCTGAGAAACCTGAACGTGCATGCGGCTCGGGCGGCCTGTTCAGGCCGCCGGGCGCTCAGGATTAACCACGCCACTCCCTTTTCAAAACGGCATATTGTATCGTGTTCTCATACTTTGGAGTACCGTCCGGATTTTTAACAAACGAGACAAATTCAATAAAAAGCCCCTCGCGCCGCATACCGAGCTTTTCGCACAGCCGCTGGCTGTGAATGTTGTTGTCCTCCGTATAAGCATAAATGCGCCTCGCGCCTTTTTTGCTGAACAAATAGTCAAAAAAGGCATGCGCCGCCTCAAAAGCGTAACCCCGGCCCTGATACTTCGAATTCAGCATCCAGCATGGACTGAACGTGTCCCGTATTTCTTCATTCGCATCGGAAAGCGGTTCCCCGGATTCCGGATATGCCTCTATCTCACCGATGACCTTTCCGTTTCCTCTCAATGTAATGGCAAAATAATACTCAGTCTCACTCAAGCGCTTTTTCACTTCTTCCACAGCTTCGTCAAGAGAGTCAAGCTTCATGGAAGCAAAGCAATTGACCTGCGGGGCTTTTAAATATTCATAGACGTCCTCTGCGTCGGTCGACAGGAATGGGCGCAAAATCAGCCTTTCAGTTTCGATTATCATGTCTCATTACCTTTGTTTGCGGCTACACGCCGCCAGATGCAGAATACGGCCGACGCTGCCGGCAACATTCCGGCAGTCGCGCAGAAAGAATACAACATCTTTCTGCTTACAGACAAGCACCGGAATTATTTCAAAAATGTGCATTCCCTATCATGTCTCCTGTCGCCTGAGGCCGGACATATTATTGTTGACGGTGCTTACACTTCCAATGCCTGTAAGGGCAAAGCAAATTATGCGCCGGAAGACTGCCCTGCCAAAGTCAATTTAGGCATGGAATAACCTTATTCATTCCGCGAGCATTTCCTTTCAGGAACACGTCGGGCCGCACGGGTTCGCCGGTTGGAAGCAAATCCGAATAGACCAAATCCTGCCCGCAAGGAGGTGAACATCGCATAGCAATCCCACGAGTTCCATCTGCCGAAACAGTTGACTTGTCCGGTTTCAGAAAAAAACAGTGCCATGTTCGGGCAAGAAGTTGACCGGGAAACGGTACTGCAGGCTTCGCCCCACTAACTCGATATTGCAAAGCATCATGTCATGCAGATATCCGAACCGTACGCCATTCGATCAGTTTTTTTTCGCATTTCGCCGACGCCTGCCTCGCCTGAAGCACTAATCCCAGCGCCGCATTGCAGTATATTATCACATTGCATTAAATATCAACTCATTATACGTTTTGTATGCCTTCTGACCGGCGGAACCAGCCTTTATGAACGAGATAAACGAACGTATGGTGAAAAAAAAGACGGGAAGGCCGTCGAGAACAGACGGCCTTCCCGCGTTACACTGCGCTCCGCAATAGACTACTTAGCGTAGACAGGACGCCTGTGATAGTGGGTGTGGAGGAGTTTCTCCGCCTTCTCTCCGCCCGGCTCTCCAAGATAATTCTTGTAAAGCGCCTGTATTTCCGGATTCTGATGCGACATACGAAGGACGCAGCGCTCATCGTCCCTGTAAAGCCCGGCCGTACGCTTCGCACGAATCTCATCAGTTGCTCCGCAGGGCTGCCCGCCCCCGCCGATGCATCCGCCTCGGCACGCCATGACTTCAATAAAGTCGTATCTTGGTTTGCGTCCCTCGGCTATGTCTTGACGGACGCTGTCGAGAACCTTTTCAACGTTGCTCATCTGGTGAGCGACCGCTATGCGCACAGTCTTGTCGCCGATGACGATTTCGGCTTCTTTTACACCATCCATGCCTCGAACACACTCGAACACTATTGACGGCGGCGTTTTCTCTCCCGTTATAAGGCAGTATGCCGTACGCAGCGCGGCCTCCATAACTCCGCCGGTAACGCCGAAAATCGTGCCCGCGCCGGTGTAGTGACCGAGAAGCTCGTCTGCACACTCCTCCGGCAGGGATATAAAGTCGATTCCGGAGCTCTTGATCATGCGAGCCAGTTCCCTTGTCGTTATCACGACATCTGTATCCTGACAGCCTGTAGCGGACATCTCCTCACAGCGTGAAATTTCAAACTTCTTCGCTGTGCAAGGCATTACGGAAACCATGAATATATCTTCCGGCCTGAGATTTTCTTTTTCGGCAAAATACGACTTTGCCAATGCGCTCAGCATCTGCTGCGGAGACTTGGCCGAGGAGAAATTCTCTGTGAAATCTGGAGCATACTTCTCCATCCAGTCTGTCCAGGCCGGACAGCAGGAAGTGATCAATGGGAGTTTCCCGCCGGAAGTAAACCTCTTGATGAACTCCGTGCCCTCTTCCATGATTGTCACATCTGCGGAAAAGTTCGTATCGAACACCTTCTTGAACCCGAGCCTGCGAAGCGCAGCATATATTTTGCCGGTGGAAAGTTCGCCCGGCTGCATTCCGAACGCTTCCCCAAGCGCAACACGCACGGCAGGCGCGATCTGCACGACGGGCACTTTGGAAGTTTCCCTGAGCCCTTCCCAAACCTTAGCCGTCTCATCATTCTCGTATATCGCGCCTA
The DNA here is from genome assembly GCA_949285835.1 of uncultured Verrucomicrobiota bacterium. GTDB lineage: Bacteria > Verrucomicrobiota > Kiritimatiellia > RFP12 > UBA3636 > CASEAR01. Next base: position 7,590 of record CASEAR010000132.1, read on the forward strand.
CAGGGCAATGGGCGGAGCACTGACCGCACTTGATGCAGGGCGACTCATTGAGCGAAACGCCGGCTGCCGGCATCATAAGTGTCTTTTCACCGCGTCCTATGAATTCGAGAGCCCACACATTCTGCATGTGCTGGCAAACATCCGCACAGCGCCCGCATTTTATGCATTTGGACGGATTAAGCACAATAGACGGAGTGCTGCGGTCCACCGGAAGCTGAGCCACCTCGCGCGGGAACGGATTGTCCCTCAGTCCGAAGTCGGCGGCCAGAGTCTGAAGCTCACAATTCCCCGAACGCGGGCACTGCAGGCAGTCGTTCGGATGATTTGCGAGGATGAGCTCAAGCACTGTGCGGCGCACGCTGACGATATCCGCGTCGTGCGTGGTTATCTTCATACCAGGGGCGACCTCCGTGCAGCACGCCCTCAGGAGCTTGGGAGAATTTCCGTTGCGGACAATACAAAGACCACAGGAAGCCCCGGCCTTCAGATCCGGATGATAGCAGAGCGTCGGAATCTTGATATGAGCAAGTCTCGCCGCGTTGAGAATGGTTGTGCCGGCAGGCACTTCCACGGGGACACCGTTTATTTCCAGTTGTACCATAGTAGCCATAGAAAAGCCTTTCAAAAATTAGCCGCGAGAAATCGCGTTGAACTTGCACTTGTCAAAACACGCACCACACTTAATGCACTTGCTCTGGTCAATAACGTGCGGCTGCTTAACAGAACCGCTGATCGCATTGACAGGACAATTCCTCGCACAAAGCGTGCATCCCTTGCACTTCTCCGGATCAATCTTGTAGCGTATGAGCTTCTTGCATTTGCCGGCCCGGCATTTGCCCTCATTGATGTGCTCAAGATATTCATCCATGAAGTAGGTAAGCGATGAACGCACGGGGTTGGACGCCGTCTGGCCAAGTCCGCACAACGACGCACGGCACATCGCATCACTTATCTTGCGCATGTTTTCGATGTCTTCCAAAGTGCCGCGGCCTTCGCAGATCCTGCCGAGATAGTTCAGAAGCTTGCGCCCGCCTATACGGCACGGAGCGCACTTGCCGCAGGACTCGTCAACCGTAAAATCAAGATAAAATTTCGCGATGTCCGGTATGCAGTCCGTTTCGTCCATGACTATGAGTCCGCCTGAACCCATGATGGAGCCGATCTTGGCGAGAGCGCCGTAATCGATAGGCACATCCAGATACTGCGGAGGTATCATTCCCCCGGAAGGCCCGCCGGACTGAGCCGCTTTGAATTTGCGATCGTCTTTTATTCCGCCGCCTATGTCAAATATGATTTCACGCAGCGTCGTGCCCATGGGGACTTCGATAAGACCCGTGTTTTTCACCTTTCCAGTGAGCGCAAACACCTTGGTTCCCTTTGAATCTTCGGTTCCGATTTTGTTGAACCAGTCCGCGCCCTTGAGAATTATCACGGGGATATTGGCAAGAGTCTCAACATTATTTATCACCGTCGGACGGCCCCAAAGGCCTTTCACCGCCGGGAACGGAGGCCGCGGACGCGGCATACCGCGTTCGCCCTCAATGGAGGCGAGAAGCGCGGTTTCCTCTCCGCAAACAAATGCACCGGCTCCGAACCTGAGTTCAATATCGAAGCTGAACCCGCTGCCAAGAATGTTCTCGCCTAACAGGCCATATTCATGCGACGCTGCAATGGCGGTTTCAAGGCGTTTGATCGCAAGCGGGTATTCGGCACGGATGTAAATGAAGCCCTTGCTTGCGCCAATAGAGTAACCGGCGATCGTCATCGCTTCAAGTATGGAATGAGGGTCGCCCTCAAGCGTAGAACGATCCATGTACGCACCAGGGTCGCCTTCATCGGCATTGCAGACCATGTATTTCTGTCCGGCAGGCTGGGCTGCAGCAAACTGCCATTTCTTTCCGGTCGGGAAGCCCGCGCCGCCGCGGCCGCGCAATCCGGAACGCAGCACCTCGTCTATAACCTGGTCCGGTTTCATCTCAAAGAGCACCTTTTCAAGCGCCTTGTAGCCGTCCCTCGCAATATAGTCCTCAATTTTTGTCGGGTCTATGACGCCGCAATTACGCAGAACGATGCGGAACTGCTTTTGATAGAAATCAATACCCTCAACTCCAACAAGAGACTTGCCCTGCTTGTGATTGTACAGCAGACGGTCAACCACACGTCCCTTGACAAGGTGCTCTTTGACGATTTCCTGCGCATCTTCAGGTTTTACCGATACATAAAAGGTCCCCTCGGGGAGAACTTTCACTATCGGCCCCTTCTCGCAGAATCCAAGACACCCTGTACGGACGATCTGTATATCCTCCGCGATGCCGGCAGCTTCTATCTCCCTGCGCAGGGCTTCCGTCAATTCCACTCCGCGGCCCGAATCGCAAGCGGTGCCGCCGCACACCAATATATAATTCTTGAATGCCATTGTCGTGTCCTGTCCTTAGTGAATAATATCAACAGCGGGCCTGTCGCATATGTGATTATCAAGAAGTTTATGCCCAATTATGTGCTCGTCTACGATACGTCGGGCAACGTCCACATCGACCTTCCCATAAATTATCGCGGGCATACCGGGCACGACCACCTCTACGGTGGGTTCGGAATGACAGAGCCCCATGCAGCCGGTCTGCCTCACAAGAACGTTTGTCAGTCCCTTCTCCGCGATAATGTCCACGATGGCCCCGAAAGTATCCTTGGCACCTGCGGCGATACCGCATGTGCCCATACCCACGACGACCTGGACGTCCTTGTTTTCGGAATCACGCAGAGCCAGACTCCGCTGTTTCTCCTCACGCAGTTTCCGAAGTGAATCAAGTGTCAGCTTGCTCATAGTCATCTACTCCTGTCTGAACGGCCCGGCATACGCCGCAATCACGCCGTTCTCTCGTTGTTTTCAAGTTCTTTTTCCTGCTCGCGCAAGTAGTCACGCACCAACACGATGCCAACTGCATCCTGAAGACTCCCTGCCGCGCTTTCAAGCTCCAGCCGTGACACAGTGTAAGCGCGCTGCATACGGCGGTGCAAAAACTCAAGCTCAAAAGACCCGGGATAATTCATCAGCGACAAGAGAGTGCCCGCAACATCCCCAAGAGGCGGCGTGTCTATATTGTCCGCTGCAAAAGAGTACTTCAGCCAGGTTCCAGATCCGGATTTGGATTCAAGAGAAACGTTTCCCCCAGAGGCTTCTGCCGTCTGCCGGAGCAGAGGAAGCCCCAAACCGACTTTCCTCTTCGAATGCTTCCCAGATTCCGTATAAAACGGATCCCACACACGCGAGAGCACGTCGGGGCTCATTCCCTTGCCATTGTCTTTTACGGAAACCTGCACCTCGGCACCATCCTCAACCAGCGACACCTCTATACGTGAAGCGCCCGCCTCTATCGAATTTTGCACGGTATCCGCGATGAAGTCGCAGATTGTCGCATGCACCAACGCAATCCTCAGGCAAGTTTGCGGTACTTTTCAATAATTTCCGGCAGCTTGGATGCAACCACCTTGCCGTGAACTTCCCCGCTCACGACCATAACAGGGGCGAGACCGCAGCATCCGAGGCAGCGCACCGCCTCTATTGAAAACAGCCCGTCCTCTGTGGTGCAGTTGACGCCGCATCCGAGAATCTTCTCAAGCTCTTTTATTATGTCTTCGCCTCCGCGAAGGTAGCAGGCCGTACCCATGCACACCTGGATATTATACCGTCCGGCTTTCTTCAGCTTGAAAAAGTTGTAGAAAGTCACAACTCCGTAGATCTTAGCGAGCGGGACATTGAGCATCTCGGAAACTTTAAAAACTATCTCTCTTGGAATATACCCATACGTCTGCTGCACCCTGTGCAGCACCATGATCAAATTTCCGGGTTTACTTTTCCATTCACCTATGAACGCCTCCAACTCGGGCGTCAGCTTTTCTTCTTTATTACCACTCAAGGGTGTGCCTCCTCGATTCTGTGCCTCGTCTCCATGCAAATAATTCGAGACGTATTCCTCGTATTGTCGCATAAAATATATACTGAACTCAAGATTAAAATAGAGTACGTGTACAGTCCCCGGAAAACGAATATCGGGATTTAATCCCGTAAGCGGCAGGCCTTAAGCAGAAGGCGGAAGGGCTCCGACCTTTTGACCGGCTGGCTGTACAGACCGTCAGGTTTCCGCCCCGACCTGCGGCACTCCGGCCGAAGCGCTTCTCAGAACACCGCATGGACAGTCGCCCGCGAGGAGTTTCAAAGTCACCCGCCGCCGAACCTCACAACATGCTGGACGCACAAAAAAAGCACGGCGCCGAGCACCGTGCTTCATTATAACTCGCTGCAAATCGGCGGCGAAATCAGAATCTTCGAGTAACGGATACGGCAAGGCAATGAGCATCCGCATCCAAAAACTCTCCATCGAAGACGCCTGTACCGGCCATTCCGTTCACGTCCATATCGCAGACGAGTTCATAAAAGTAGGACATATCGATTGTCCATGCACCGAAATCACGCCCGAAACCGACTGCAAAGATGTGCCGGTTGTCTCCGGGGACGAGGTAATCCAGCGTGGTTGAATTAAGAGGAGATCCGTCATAAGTGTAGCTTCCGCGAATGCGGAGCGTCTCGGACAGTTTGTACTCGGCGCCCAGCATGAAACGCCATGCGTCATGCCAGTCTTTCTTGGAACTCACTTCCGAAACGCCGGGAACCATATCAGAGTCGAAAGAAAGGTCAAAACTGTCGAAAATCGCCCAATGCGTATAAATGACGCCAGCGCCGACCGTAAGCCTGTCTGTGGCGTCCCACGATGCGGAAAACACCACTTCGTCCGGATTGCGGTTGGCGCAGTTCACGCCGGTGCTGTTGAAGAACGTGGGCGCTATCGCCTGAACTGCCGCAGGCTTAGTCCATTTGGCGTCTCCATCATCAATATCAAATTTCACCCTGCTGTGATACGCGAGTCCGAGATATACGCTGTCGCACGGCTTGTAGCGCAATCCAAGGTCGAAACCCAGACCCCATTCACACGCCTGAAGATTTTGATCAACATCATACGGACTGTACGAAGGATCCTGATAATTGCGCAGTCCAACCATACCGGCCGCATCTATCTTCTGGGCGAGTTCTATGTCAAAATAACGAAACGCGATGCCGGCAGAAAGCGACAGATTATCGTTCACCTTCCACACAAGATTCGGGGCAAAGTCCAACGCCGTGATCATGGACTTATAGTTTGCGTAGCGCCCGGGCCAGTCCTGCGGGAGCTCCGCCCCAAGCCCAAACCTGGAATACATACCCATCGCAAACCAGAAAGAATCATTAATCTGATGCGTTACAAACGCAGAAGGAATAGACCACAGTCTGGAATCCGCATTCGATTTGATCACTGCGCCGCTGTACGGATTCACTGTACGCACTGAAGCCGCCGGCAAGACCTCGGCGATACCTATCTGAACCTGCGTTCCCGGCAGCTCTACGACAGTGGCCGGATTGTAGTACATCGATCCAGGTTCTCCGCCTTTGGATGCACTTCCGGCCGCATTCGCTATTCCCGCAGCACTCCCTTGAAACAGAGCGTATCCGGCCCCAAAAGAAACAGCCGGCAGCACCAGAGAAGCCGCCGCAAGTGTGATAATCCGTTTTTTCATTTTGTACTGCTATTCCCCTTTACGCATTTCAGCGCTTGTTATGTTAAGAAAGTCGAGAAGGCATTTCCCCCTCAAGAAAACAGCAGGCGATTATATACGGTAATTTGAACAAAAGAAAGCATGAAATTCAAAAATTCAACACTTATTTTTCAAATATAACACAGCCTGTTTTCAACAACAGAACACAGACAACTCCCTGCAGTACTTTTCACCGCAGTTTGTCGGTTTTGCGTTCAGTCAATGCAAGACAGAATTAAGAACTACCCGGAACCAGGTCCCGTGAGCGGAATTTCTGGAATCTGCGACACTGACCGTTCCCGAATATCTCTCGATAATAGCCTTAACAAGGCTCAGCCCCAGACCGCTGCCCGGCTCCCCTCGGACATTACGGCATCTATAGAATTTTCCAAATACAAATTTTCTTTCGTCCACCGGTATACCAGGACCGTTATCCTCGACGTCGATCTTGACAGATCCGTTGTCGTCAGCAACAGACACAGTTACCCAACCGCCTTCTTTTGTAAATTTTATGGCGTTGTCGATCAGGTTGCCGAAAAGCGTCTGAAAGTCCGTCATGTCACCGCGGAAAATGACAGGAACCTCCGGGATAATGCATTTCAGCCAGATCTGTTTGTCCTCGGCAAGAGTGGAAAACATATCGCACGCATCTGACGCGACTGCAGCTACGTCCAAGTCTACGAACTCCCTGTTGTCCATTCTAAATTCAGTACGCGTTATGCTGAGCAGAGTGTTAATCATTGCCATCATCCCAGAACACTCTTCCGCCACATCTCCGGCCAGAACCGATACGCCTTCGTCAGCCGCGGCAAGTTCTGCCTTGGCGCGAAGCCGCGTGATTGGGGTCTTCAAATTATGCGCGATATTAACAGACAACGACCTGAGTTCTCCAAGCACATTTTCGGTATTTTCCGCCATGTCGTTAAATGAATCGACCAAATCGTCAATCTCTGTACCTTCGGACAAATGTTCCACCCGTTTTGAAAAATTCCCGGCTCCTATCGTCCGTGCCGTTGATGCCACACGTTTTATTCCCTCAACAAATCTGTTCGCAATTACTCTTGCAAATATGCCTGTCAAGATCAATGCAGCCGCCAGCATGGCAGTACACGTAAGGAGCAGGTTGTAAAGGTACCTGTTGTACCGCGACATATCTTCCCCGATGACCAGAATATTCCCGTCGTAAAGGGGATTGTAGCGAACAAGTACGCCGTCTTCAAAAAGTACGTTTTTCAGCTTGGATAGAAAACTTGGAGACCGGCTGCGAGACTGTAGTCTACTACCATCTGCCGCAATGACGGCTGTCGGATCATACGACAGTCTAACTTTTTTCGGCAGCCCGTCATCCGGCAGTCTCGAACGGAAAAAATCCGGGTTCATATATGCGAACCCAGACTTTGCAAGCAAATTTCCGTGAGAATCGAACAGAAGAAAGTATATCTGGTTTATATCCTCTCCGTACGCTTCATCGTTAAATTGTTCTCTAAGAAATTCCACTCCGGAGGCCTTCGGAAGATCCGTGCGCTCCACATCTCTGAAATCCGGTCCTTTAAATGTGTATTCAACTGGAGCGTCACCGCACACACCATACGCCAAATAGGTGTTTTCCGCTGTCACGTACGATACGGCAAGCGTGAAATCTTCTCTGCTTTCAATGAAATTCCTTACATTTTCAGGAAGTTTGCGGTAATAAACCGGACGCCCAATGCTGTGAAGATATTCCTTCCCGACCAAATACTCGTAATAGAATTCATTTACGAAGACGTTCAGTTTCTCTCCCGCCTGACCATATACCGCATGTCTCTGACAAATCAGCATTACAACAAGCGCCAATGAAAGAACCAGCATAAGCACCGCGACCACACTGCGCTCAATCTTGCCCCTGAGCGTCCCCTTCTCGTGCCGGCTCTGCGACGCGGCGCGATCCCGGTTATTCAAGAACATACCCAAACCCCCTCACGGTTTTTATGAGCGCCTTGTCGAATGGACGATCTATTTTATCTCGCAAGTGACACATTCTTGATTCCACAATGTTCGTTCCCGTGTCGAACTTGTAGCCCCACACGTGCTCCATTATGGTGGACTTGGACACAACGCGTCCTTTGTTGCGCAGCATGTAAACGAGGAGCTGGTGCTCAAGCGGCTGAAGATCTATCCTGCAGCCCGCCCGTGTGACTCTGCCGGACACCAGATCCACAACCAGATCGCCACAGGAAATCACCGTTGAATCCGGTGATGCAGAACGCCTTATGAGAGCGTTCACACGCGCGATCAGTTCCGCCACGGAAAAAGGTTTTTCAAGGTAGTCGTCGCAGCCGCTTTCCAGACCAAGTATTTTATTCTCCACCGAACCGAGCGCACTCAGCACAATCACCGGGGTGTGTATGCCCGCCCCCCTGAGCTTGCCTATCATGCCGATACCATCGAGTACAGGCATCATAATGTCCGCCACAAGCGCCTCAAAATTCCCAGTAGACGCCGCTTCAAAACCGCTCTGTCCATCAAACGCGCATTCAACGCAGAATCCAGCGTTTGTAAGCGCGCACCTGAGCAGCTCCGCCATCTTGATGTCGTCCTCCACCACTAGTATACGTCTTGAGGAAGCTGCCGCCGTATCAGTACCGTTGCTGTTCTCGATGCCGTTCATCTAATCCCGAAAAAATCCGCCACCTCGCTCGTCGACCCAAACACAGGACACCCGCAGGCCTCCAGTCTCCGTCTGGACTGATATCCCCTGGAAACAAGCGCACACATGCACCCCACCCCATCCGCCACCTCTTTGTCGTGCGTCGTATCTCCCACAATCCAGACTCCGTCCACACCTCCCAGAGAGCGGAACAAATCGACAGCGATCCCCGCCTTTGACGAAGCTCCGTGATCGGAAATCCCTCGGACGTTTTCAAAAAAACTTCGTATCCCGTAATGTCTCAATGCCCTGTCGAGCACATTTTTTTCCGAAACGGAGAGCACCGACATACCGACGGCGACTGAACGAAACCTCTCTAGAACACGAACCGTATCCGGGAACAAACGCGCGCTTTTGTCAGAAAGAAATGCCGTGATGAAATCATGCGACAGCTGCTCCCAGTCTTCCTTCTCCAGCTCGAAACCGAGCGCGGCATAATAGTTCCGTACAGGGAATGAAAAAAGTTCCCTGTGAACTTCTACGCTCACTTCCGGCAGGGAACGGGCTCTCAGCAAAGCGTTCATCCCGTTCACCGCAGCCTGAACATCATCCCGCAGCGTCCCGTTCCAGTCCCATACTATATGACGGGGCTTCTCCATTGCATCCTCTAATTCTGCACCCGGATCCCAGCGGCGGCAGCCGCCTCTTTGCGCCGCGCTGCCATATCCGGATCCGACCCGGCGGCGGCGTGATCGTATCTGGGACTCCACGCCGGCTTGTAAAGCACCGGAAAATCCGCTTTAACCGTACCGCCGGATTCCACAGCTCCGGACGCTTTGTTATTTTTCTTCTCCTCCGCAGCAGCGTTTTTTTCGCGCAAAGACACGCACTCCAACGGCACCGGTACCGGAGGGAGGCCCGGAGCAAGACGGCCGCCAGTGTAATCGCGAATTCCCTGATATATTCCGCGGGCACACCGCTCACGATAATCCGCGGTGCCGAGAGCGACGACATCAGACCTCGACGACATATAACCGCACTCTACAAGCACAGCAGGCATTCTCGCATTCCTTAAAACAGAAAATCTGGCGCTTCTAAGCCCCCTGTCCGGTATGCGTGACGTTTTTACAAGCCTGCGGTGCACGGCGAACGCCAGCCTGACGTTTTCATCCCCGTTTGCGTCCCCAGGATTACGGGCCTTGATCATTTCCGCGTCCTCCGCAGTAATGCGGCCGGCATTGGACATGGACGTAGACGGCATTCCGCTATGAGCGAGAAAAAACGTCTCTATTCCGGACGGAGATGGCGATGGCGACGAATTAACGTGAATGCTCACAAAAATGTCCGCGCCCCAACCGGCCGCCATCTGCGCGCGCCGTTCGAGCGGCACCGTCGTCCTGTCATCGTCTCTGGACTGCATTACATCAAATCCGGAAGCCCTTAGATAGAAGGCAAGCCGTCTTGCGATGTCCAGCGTGATACGTTTCTCCGGCTCTCCACTCCGGAGCGGCAGGGCGCCGGGATCGTCGCCGCCGTGTCCGGGATCAATAAACACCTTGAGCCTCTTCTCTTTCCCTTTTTTGCCGGATGGAACAAAATCAAAAAGAGGACGCACGATCAGGTTCGCATCATCCGGCGAAGGTTTCAGGACGGAAGCATCGTAATAAGAGTTCTTGTAAAAGTACACAAGCATACCGTCTATGTATGCGCGCCGCACACCCGGCTCCAGCTGCATTGTCCATGGACGAGATTTTTCTTCCGGTTCGCGCGATACATCTGCCGGAGCCGTGTTCGCCGAAGCAGCGGCGGCTCTATCCCCGGCGTTTGTCTGCACCGCCGGCACCTCAGATTCCGCCGCTGAAGTGCCCGCAGGACCGGAGGATGCCGTATTTTCCGCGCCGGAAGACGCCTCAGTGCCCGCATCGCAGGAAGTGGAAAAACAGCCGACCGAAAGAAAAACAACAGACAGCATGAGGAGCGCTTGAGCCACACGTTTCACAGCTGGAGCTCCCCCTGCACCGGAATATTATGCATCAGTTCCGGATACTCCACGCCAAGAGCTTCCCAGGCGCGGGCCGCAGCCACGCGCCCTCTCGGGGTGCGCCTGATGTAGCCCTCTTGTATCAGGAAGGGTTCATACACATCCTCTATCGTATCCTGCTCCTCACCGACAGAAACTGCGATAGAGCTTAGTCCCACCGGACTGCCGCCGAACTTCAGCACAAGCGTCTCCAGAATGCGCCTGTCCATCTCGTCAAGGCCGTTCTTGTCTATGTCCAGAAGAGACAACGCACTGTCCGCCACTTCCGCCGTTATCGTGTTCCCGGCTTTGATCTGGGCATAATCCCTGACCCGTTTAAGCAGATTGTTTGCAATTCTGGGGGTACCGCGCGAACGCGACGCAATTTCAGCAGCCCCGCCGTCACGTACAGATACGCCCAGAATGGAAGCTGAGCGCTCGACTATGCGCTCCAGTTCCGGCATGCTGTAATAGTCCAGACGAGACATGATTCCGAATCGTGAGCGGAGAGGAGACGATATAAGCCCCGCGCGCGTCGTCGCCCCCACGAGAGTGAACCGCGGAAGTTCCAACCGAACCGATCTGGCGTTGGCCCCCTGGTCTATCATTATGTCAATTACAAAATCCTCCATGGCGGAATACAGATATTCCTCCACGGTGCGCTGCATCCTGTGTATCTCGTCTATGAAAAGTATATCCCCGGGATTCAGGGACGTGAGAAGCCCCGCCAGATCCGCCGCCTTCTCTATCACGGGCCCGGATGAAGCCCGCACCTGCACTCCCATTGCCTCGCCGAGGATGTAGCACAGTGTGGTTTTCCCAAGTCCGGGCGGACCGGACAAAAGTACATGATCCAGAGACTCGCCGCGCTGACGGGCCGCCTCCACGCACAGCATCAAACGCGTGCGCACCTTCTCCTGCCCGATAAAATCCACAAAAGAATCAGGCCTGAGCCTGTTGTCCAGCGCCGAGTTTCTTCTGTTCAATTCCCTGCTGAGCGGCTCTCCCATCTGTTACCCCCCGTCAGACCCCTGCAGAACAACGCCCGGCGCCGCGCCCGCAACAGCGGCGGTGCCGCGAAATGCCGGATGCTTCCCGTGCTCAAACGTTATTTCTCCGATACACTTGTTGAATTCTTCTATCCCGCTTGTGAACCGCACTTCTATCCTCACGTAAAACACCGGCACGGCACACCGGTCGATACGCGTCATCCTGACGGCATCCTTTTCTGTCGTAACAACCGCGTCCGCTCCGAGTTTCTGCGCCTTCAACACAAAATCTATCACTTCCTGCTGCGAAAATCTATGATGATCGGCAAAGCGCATGCATTCCACCACCTCAGCGCCCATGTCCCTGAGCGACTGTTCAAAGCTTCTCGGAGACGCAATGCCGGAAAGCGCGACGACCCGCATCCCCTTCAGCATCGACAAAGGGTGCACGATACGTGTAAAGGCCTCAGTCAAATTGCACGGCACATGGTTGCATTCCATTATCCCGGCCTCCGGATTAAGTTCCCTCAGCTTCTGACGCAGGGCGGACGTGTCGCCGCCGGCGGCCTTGGTTATGCATATGAACCTCGCGCGTCTGATGTTGCGAGCAGGTTCCCGCAGGATGCCGCGCGGGAGCACATTGCCGTTCCCAAACGGGTTTGTCCTGTCCACCAGCACGAGATCAAGCCTGTGCTTGAGACGCTGGTATTGAAATCCATCATCCAGAACCAGAGTATCGCACCCGAACCTGCGCACCGCATAGCGACCGCTTTTTACGCGGTTTTTATCCACCAGAACGACCACACCGGACAGATTGTTCGCCAGCATATACGGCTCATCTCCGCTCATTTCGCTGTCCAGAAGCAGATTTTTGCCGTCTGTCACAACTCTGGGAGGTGTTTCTCCTCCGCCGCTTGCAAACCAGTCCCGCACCTTTTCCCAGAAAGTTTTCTCTCGCTTCCTGTATCCGCGGCTTAAAATCGCGACGCGTCTGCCGCGGCGCTGAAGCTCCCTTGCCAGCATCTCCACCACCGGAGTCTTGCCCGTGCCGCCCACCGTGACATTGCCAACACTGATCACCTGGCATCCGAGGGGGAATCTGCGTATTATACCCACATCGTAAAGCCAGAGCCTGCACTGCACAACCGCCGTGTAGACAAAAGAAACCCGTTTGAGCACCCAGAGAAAAAATCTAATACGCCAACCACGCCCCTGATCAGCACCTTCGTACTGTATCAGAGGAAGTATCTTGTTCTCTGTTTTTTCCAGTGTCTTGTGTGTACTCATACCGGATAGCGCCACTTTAATTGAATTCCGCCGCAGGATTATACACAGACGCCGCCCCACGAACAAGAAGTATAAGTTCCGCACAGCCGGAACAAAACGACATAAGATGAGAACTGCGCAGCTGCATACCTGACGCAGAAATCCCGTTCACAAGAAAAGAAAAACGACTGCCGGAAAGTCCATGAGCCCAATCAGTCCCGAATGCTCCTCACAAACGGACTTTCAACAAAAGTCGAGTGTATGTCATCGCTCGATTACCGTTTGCAGTGAAGCTGCCCAGTGCGTATTTCATTAGCGTTTCAGTCAACGCCAAGTATAACCCGCGGAACATTATTTTGCAGTATTCCGACTGTAGTTCTCCTCTTATGCCAGACGTTATGAATTTAGGCGGCTCCAAATATAACTTGAGAATTCATTGCTTTTCTGGTTAAATCAAAGACCTGTTTCAATTTTTGGTACACTGGTACGTAAATTGAAACACGAAAAGATGCATAGACGCGTCCGGTACGCATGAACTTCGTATACAGTGCATGGAAACATTTGAAAGAAATCGCGGCAAGATCATGGCACTCGTCCCCTGCTACAGGGAAGAGGAAAGCGTCCCCAACGTGGTCAAACGCGCGTTCCTTGTCGACGGTGTAGATACCGTGGTGGTGGTGGACGACGGTTCGCCCGACAGAACGGCCGATGCCGCCCGCGAAGCCGGTGCCGTCGTACTCCGGCACGATGCCAATCGCGGCAAAGGCGCCGCCATCAACACCGGCTTCCAGTATGCCCTCTCGCACAATTTTTCAGCCGTAGTGACATTGGACGGGGACGGACAGCATGCGCCCGAGGAAATCTCTGACCTTATAAGGACTTTCCATGAAACCGGAGCCGACGTCGTAATCGGCTCCCGAATGGGCGACACCAAACTGATGCCGTGGGAACGGCGCGTTGTCAACCGTCTGATGAGCCTGATCATAAACAAATCCCTTGGAAGCGGCGTATCCGATACGCAGAGCGGATTCCGGCTTTACAGCAGCGCCGCAATGAATGTTTGCGTAAAGGAATGCACCGACTGCGGATTTTCTGCCGAATCAGAAAGCCTGCTTCAGCTGTCGATGCGCGGATTCAAATTCGCCGAATGCCGCATCTCCACGATATATGGAAACGAGAAAAGTAAAATCCGACCCATGAAGGACACATGGAAGTTCTTCCGAATGATTTTCATTTTCCGAGCAAGACGGCGCAAGTACATGCGCAGCGGCGACAATTCCATCCCGGGAGGCCCGAATGTCGTTTCTTAGCATTGGAAGAAATAAAATCGTCGGAAAAATCCAGCGAAAAGACATAGATCCGGATGCCATCACCGTTATCCGGCGGCTCAATCACGCAGGATTTACCGCATACCTCGTCGGTGGGAGCGTCCGGGATCTGCTGCTGGGAAGAATTCCAAAAGACTTTGATATCGTAACAGACGCAAAACCGAATCAGATACGCCGATTGTTCAGAAATTCATTTCTGATAGGACGTAGATTCAGACTGGCGCTTATCGTATTCGGAGATAAACAAATAGAGACGTCTACATTCCGACGTATACCTCCGGAGGACGCAGGCTCTCAGGAGCTTGACAAGCCCGGAGCGCTCTACCGCAGCAGCGACAATATGTTCGGCACCCCGGAAGAGGATGCGGGAAGACGCGATTTTACCGTAAATGCCCTTTTCTATGACGTCTCCAACTCCGAGATTGTAGACTACACCGGCGGTCTGGCAGATTTGAGCCGCGGACTGCTCCGTTCGATAGGCGACCCGAACATACGCTTCCGGGAGGATCCGGTGCGCATGCTCCGGGCAATACGGTTCTCATCAAAACTCGGATTCAAAATACATTCCGAAAGTGCCAGAGCTATAGCAAGACACTGCAAAGAGATATCTCTTGCCTCGCCTCCGAGGCTTTTTGATGAGGTAATGAGGCTCTTTTCATTTTCGCACACCGAAGAAGCATTCCGCAGACTCTGGGAGTCCAAACTGATGGGCGAATTGCTTCCGGCCGTTGGAGAGTGCCTTAAACACACGGGCGGAAAAAAAGCGCCTCTGTGGAAATACCTCAGCGCCTTTGACGAGATGACGCAAAATCTGGAAACGGATAAACGTTCGCCGCTGTACGTATTCGAAAACGCTCTGCGCATGGCCGTCCTCCTGATGCCGCAATACATGGATGCATGCGCGCACCTGAGGCCTGACGTTTCCGATGACGTGTTTTACAACACTGCATCATACATAGTCGACGATACCTTCGTAAATCAGTTCTCGTCTAAATCATGGCGTATTCCGAAACTACTGGCATACTCCACCTCTGAATTGCTCTTTCGACATGACAAGTACAAACAGGACCAGAAACGCAAACGCAAGATATTCGCCGGACGACTTTATCCCACACTCTCCGTGTTCTGGCGGATATGCGCCAGAGCCAAGGGCGATTCGGCCGCTGAAGACGCTATCAGGCGGTGGGACGATGCATTCGCGGAATATTTAAGTGCAAGACAAGTCGATCGCGAAGAAAACGAACGCAGAAACAGCGAGCTGGACATTTTCCCGCATCCGAGACTGCGTGAAAACGGCACTGGAAACATCACAGCAGACGCAGCAGACGAATACGGCGCCGCAGATCCAAACAGGCAAAAAAAGAAAAGATGCCGAAAAAATAAAAAAACGGAAGATGCAGCCGCGGCTCTGGCGCAGGCTGCGGACATACGCCCGGGACCTGCCGCTGCCGGCGGGATCATTCCGGAAGCCCCTGCCGCAGACCTTACGGGGACAGTATCATCTGAGAACAGGACAACAGAGGCAGTGCAGCCTGCCGAAAACGCCGGGAACGACATCCCTGCGGAACATGGAGAAACAACTGCATGAAGATAATGATCATAGGAAACGGCGGACGGGAACATGCCATAGCGTGGAAGGTTCGCAAAGACGATTCGTCCGCAGACATATTCTGCGCGCCAGGAAACGCCGGAACCGCTTCCATAGGCCAGAATGTGAATATCGCAGCCGATGATGTCAGCGGCATTGTGAAGTGGGCCGCGGAAAACAAACCTGACCTTGTAATCGTCGGCCCGGAGGTTCCCCTCTGCGGAGGAGTTGTCGACGCCCTCTCTGAAATAGGCGTAAAGGCGTTTGGACCGTGCGCCGCGGCAGCGCGCCTGGAAGGCAGCAAAAGCTTTGCCAAGGAGATAATGAACGCCGCGGCTGTGCCCACGGCCCGGTGCCGCATCGTGAGAACACCGCAGGAAGCACAAGAGGCCGTTTCCGAATTCGGAATCCCCGTGGTACTCAAAGCGGACGGACTCGCCGCCGGCAAAGGCGTATTTGTCTGCCAGAACCAGGCCGAAGCGGCCGAAGCCATCGACGCTCTCCTGGTAACAAAATCCTTCGGAGATTCGGCATGCGATGTCGTCGTGGAAGAGTATATAGACGGAGAAGAAGCCTCCATTCTTGCGTTCGTAGACGGAGAACGCATCGTTCCGCTTGCTTCCGCGCAGGACCATAAACGGCTCAAGAACCGCGACGAAGGCCCGAATACCGGAGGCATGGGCGCATATTCGCCCACACCGGCCGTCACAGACGACATGACGGCTGTGGTTCAGCACAGAATACTGGAACCCGTCGTGATGGAGCTGAAAAAACGCGGCATAGACTACAAAGGCATCCTTTACGCCGGAATAATGCTGACGGAAAACGGACCGCGCGTGCTCGAGTTCAACTGCCGGTTCGGCGACCCTGAAACGCAGGTCATACTGCCGCGGATGGAGTCCCCGCTCGTCAACGCAATGTTCGCATGCATAGACGGCAGCCTGTCGGCCGACATGGTGCGCTGGCGCCCCGATCCTTGCGTATGCGTCGTAATGGTCTCAGGCGGATACCCCGGCAAGTACGACAAAGGAATGCCGATACACGGCCTCGACGAAGCGGCGAGGATCGAGGGCGTGCAGGTATTCCACGCCGGGACGAAACTTGCAAATACTGAAGTAGTCTCCGACGGAGGACGCGTGCTCGGGGTTACAGCCGTGGGTCCCGTTCTCAAAGACACCGTCGCAAACGCATACCGTGCCGTATTGAAAATCAAATTTGACGGTGCGGAGTACCGCACCGACATCGCTTACCGGGCCCTTGAGCACGCAAAGGACAACGAAAATGAAAATTGACAACAAAACGCCTGTCGCCGCCATAATCATGGGCAGCGATTCCGACTGGACCGTGGTCTCAAAAGCCCACGACATTTTCAAAGAACTCGGTATCCCGGACGAGGTGAGGGTTATTTCGGCGCACCGCTCCCCGGATATCGCCTGCGAATATGCTTCCAGCGCCGGCGAGCGCGGGATTAAAGTAATCATAGCCGCAGCCGGCGGAGCTGCCCACCTCGCCGGAGTCATCGCGGGACATACGACGCTGCCCGTCATAGGAATACCGGTGCAAGGCGGAGCCCTCAACGGCCTCGACGCCTTGCTCGCAACTGTACAGATGCCCTCGGGAGTCCCCGTCGCAGCCGTCACTCTTGGCTCCGCCGGAGCCGCAAACGCCGCCCTGCTCGCAGCCGAAATACTGGCGCTGGGAGACCCCGGACTCTCCCAAAAGCTGAAAAAACGCAAGGAAAACCTGCGAGCCAAAGTGATCGCAGCGGACGAGCGCATCAGACAGTCCATTGAGTCGGAAGACGCCGGATGAAATACTACCGGGAACCGCTTTCCGAAAAAGACCTCGCAGAAATCGCTGAGTGTCTCGACAACGACGGTGTAGTACTGCTCCCGACGGATACCGTGTACGGCGTCGCCGCGCGGCCCGACCGCCCCGACGCCGTGGCCAGAATCCGCATACTCAAAAAACGCGATGCGGCGAAGCCTATGCAGCTGCTGGCCGATTCTCTCGAGACCGCCGCCGCCCGTTCCGACGTAATTTTCGAAAAGAGAGCGCTGGACGCCGCCCGCAGGTACTGGCCCGGGCCGCTTACGCTCGTGCTGGACAGGACGGACGGCGGGACTGAAGGCATCAGAGTGCCAGACAATAAAACCGCTGTGTCTATCTGCAAGGCGGCAGGCGGAATGCTCAGGTGCACAAGCGCAAACGAGTCGGGCGAGCCGCCCGCGCTTGACGCCGGCGCCGCCGCCAGAGCGCTGCCCGGCGCAGACGCCGTAGTCGACGGCGGCCCGGCCGCCGTCGGCGCAGCCAGCACCGTGGCCGCCGTAAAAAACAGCGGCGTCACAGTATTCCGGAAAGGTCCGGTGGATACTGAAACACTCTGAAAAATAAGCGATCGCAGCATGGAAGCCAAAGAGGTAACTCTCAAACAGCTGTTAGACGGGCCATGCAGCTACGTGGCGCCGTCATTCCAGCGCCCCTACGACTGGCGCGGCGACGCTGTACGCTCAATCGTGGGAAGCACCGTGGAACATACCGTCGGGGGCCACTTCCTTGGAGCGGTTGTTCTTATGGACATAGGACGTGGATCCGTCCAGAAAAAGCTCGTGATCGACGGCAACCACCGCCTTATGACCGTCCTCATAACAATGCTGGCCGTCAGAGACGAACTTTCAAAGTTCAACAAATGGCACTTCCATGAAATAAACAGGACGTGCTTTCTCAACGACACGGTAGAAAAGAACCGTCCGTCCCTCTTCAAAACAATTGCGCAGATACGGGACAGAAACACATTCGAGTCTCTCGTCCTCGGGGAAGCGCCTCAGTCAAAGTCCAGCCCCGTAATGCGCGTGTACAAGTTCGCGGGAAAGGCGGTATCCGGAAAAAGCGAAACGATGCTCGTAACGTTCCGCGAACGCCTTCTTTTCGACTTCTCGTTTGTTTCTATCGACCTGCGCAGAGATGAAGATCCGTACCCGCTTTTCAAACTCCTGAGCGTGCCTGATCAGGAATTCACGCAAGTCGGACTGCGCAAGTATAACCGGTTCTCAGATGATCCGGAAGTGATGGCAATAGTCGCCGGCGGTGAATCGCAGGACGTCGAGTTCAAGGAGCGCACCGTCGGCGCAGCAGGATCGTCCTTCTCAATACTGCGAGCAGTCGCAGGTTTTATGAACAGCAAATCCGGAGGAACCCTCCTTATAGGGGTGAGAGACGACGGCACATTCTCCGGAGTGGAATCGGAATACAGTAAAACCGACCGCGGCAAGTCCAACAGAGACGGGTACCTGCTCTATCTCAACAATATGCTCAGAACCCGTCTCGACACTAAAACGCCGTTCATGTTCTTCTCAGTAGAACTCAGAACCGTCCGAAACCACGACGTGTGCATGATCCGTGTAAAACCATCTGCAGAACCGGTCTACCTGGATAAGCACCTTTTCGTACGATCCGGCAACCAGACAATAGAAATCCTCGGACCGGATTTGATTGAATACGTCAGCGTACGCTGGCCGCACACATAACGGACGCCCGCGCTCACATACGGGCACAATTTCCTCGACGGGTCGTACGCCTGCTGCCAGGCATAACAGACGCCCGTGCGCACATACGAGGACCGCGCAACTCTTGGCGGCTTGCAATGGCGCGTATTTGCCTCTGTATGACGCATACGAGCGCCCCGCAAACCCGGCGTGGCATGGTGTGAACCGTGCGTGCGCATACGAGCGCCGCTCCGCAGGCGGCTTACTGTCCTGCCGTGTATGCCGCCGACGGAATCCTCCGGAGCCCACAGCAACGATCCCGCACCGCTTACCTGCAGCACTGCGGCGGCGTCCTTGACCGCGCCCGAATAACAGCCGGACAGTGCGAACCGCACACTGTCGCCCCGCTATGCATGTTACTCAGTTTCCGGCGAATATGAGCGAATCACGGGTGAATGGGAAAGTTTTATGACAGCGTGCCGCAGACCTGTGCCGAATTCATCCCGGCATGCGGGCAAAACCCGTGGATTGAGTTGCCTAAGGGCGTTATACGCAAGCCTGTTGAAGCCGGTTCTCTCCTGATAAAAACGCCCATGCTGTTCGAGTCTATCCGTTCCCGGCAGATCGGTCACTTTTACCTGCCCCTCCAGAGGAACGCGAAATTAACGTCCATCGAGAACTTGCGTGGAGAACTGCCGGAGACTTTTGCCGTCGTGTGTAATCCCATGATTTCCTTTTTTTTTTTGTATGACGTCGCGTCAATTATGCTGAGACATTTCCCACCCCGGATAAACTGTGCGCTTCCGTAATCTCCGACAGCCGCCGGCATCGGAGCAAAGCTAGGGTTGAGAATACTGAACAGCATGGCTAGACGTCCAGATGTCGATATGGGCGGCCTCGAACCTAACACCCAGACCCAGTCAATGCGGCAGCGTGGAGAAAAAAAAAAAAGATGCCCGAAAGAACCCCTGATTTCCTTGCTTCCTGATTCCCCGCGCATTAGTGAAATTTGTGTTTTGCGGCGCAAAAGGAATCTCTCAGTTTTTGCTTTCAGACCCGCTTCCTCAAAGAACAACCCCTTCGTGTCGAAGCAGCCGCTCCTTGATCGACAACCCGCCCGCATATCCGGTAAGCGAACCTCCAGCGCCAACGACCCGGTGGCACGGTATTATTATCGACAATGGGTTGTGCCCCACAGCACCTCCCACCGCTCTGGCGGACGAAATACGGCCGGTCCGCAGGAACAACATCGCATTTATTTTCCCATACGTCACCGTCTGCCCGTATCCAATTCCGCGCAGTATCTCCCATACCTCGAGGCGGAACACGCTTCCGCGAGGGCATAGCGGCAGTTCCGAAGGATCAGGCCTGTCTCCCTCAAAATAACGTTCAATCCAGCGCGCCGCGGCAGCAAAAACAGGCGGACTGCCGGAGAGTTTTTTAAAGCCCGCCACGGACTCCCCGAAGTGCTTCTGTCCGGCGAACCACAATCCGGCCAAGCCGACACCGTCGCTTGCCATAACGACATCGCCCAAAGGTGTACGGATGTCTCGAAAATAATATCCGACCGCCGTCATCCTGGAAGCCTCCGCCGAAGCACACAGTCTGCCGCCGGAAATAGAAGAAAAAGCATTCACACCCACTCCGCCTGATTTATACTGCCAACAAAAACGCCGCTTCTGCGGCTGTAAATATCCCAATGATACTTGCCAAGCCGCACGCTGAAACACTTACGCCGCACATTTTAACACAAGCACTCACCTGTTCCAATCTGGAGAATTGCAAGTTAAATGGAACAGTTTTCATGATGCATTCGCGGTGTTCACAATTAAGGTATTCACGATGATGAGAATATTGGGTAAACTTTCCCATGGCGTTCCATTTCTGCATGGATTGCGCCGATGGTTGCATTTCATCAGAAATCGGAACATCTCTGCCTGAAGTGGTCTGCCCGCACGGCGGGAATGCGCATCTTCGGGGCGTTTCTTTTCATGGCTGTAATTCTTCCTTTGGGTATGGACGGTACATTCTGCAACTTTGCATGGTGCGCCGCCGTGTGACTGTGTTGCCAGATGAATCATTTTGTGGTATATGTACACAAATGACTTGGGAATCAATTATTGCACTTGCCAATGTTCCGGGCATTCTCGCCGCTGGAATTTCTGTTGTTATGCACGTGGCCGTCTGGCTGCTCGTGGCGGTGGCTGTCATATTCTTTTTCGGACTCTCCGTTTTCGTGCATGAACTGGGGCACTTTATTGCCGCCAGAATGTGCGGGCTGAGGGTGGACGCCTTCTCGCTTGGGTTCGGACCGTCAATCTGGCGGCGAACAATGAACGGCACTGAGTATAAAGTCTGCTGGATACCGCTGGGCGGGTATGTGTCGCTTCCGCAGCTGGACCCTGAAGCAATGCAGACCGTGCAAGGCGGCGGCGATAGCGGAAAAGAAGTGATCGCACCGGCGGCATGGTGGAAGCGCATAATTGTATCCCTGGCGGGCCCTGCCGGAAATGTCGCACTCGCAATAATGATCGCCCTGATAATATGGGCAATGCCGGAAAAGAGATCCGACATGACGCCGGAAGAATTGCGCTTCCCCGGCGGCGTTCTGGTCGGATACGTCGAGGGTGATTCCGACGCCGACAGCGCCGGACTGAGAACCGGGGACATGATATTCGCCGTGAGGGGAAAACCTGTGAATGTCGCAGCGGACGTAATAACCGAGACGCACCTCGGATCCGCCGGCGGATTTACTGTTTTCTCCGTGTCGAACATTTTTGACGGCGCAGTTTCAGACATACGAATTCCTGTAACACGGGACAAGGTAACCGGATACATGAGGGTCAAAGGATGGATCGACAGCAGCATTGTCGTTGTCGGAGATCTGATTCCGGGCTCCCCTGCGGAAAAAGCGGGTCTCAAAAAAAGAGACATTTTGCTGTCAATCAACGGCGAGACACCTTTAAGCGCGATACATGCTGCCGAAATCGTCCGCAAAAACATAGACGGCGACATCAATGTGACATTTCTGCGGGGAAAAAACCGCAGCACGGTGTGCATGCGCCCGGAACAACTTAACGACGGCGAGCGGGTAAGACCCATGATAGGCGTGGTGTTCGGAATACTGGAAACTTCCGTCCCGCAGTGGATGGCCTACAAAAACCCGGTCGATCAGATACGAAGCGACTTCAAGTCGATCTCCAGAGTCCTTTCATCCTTGTTTTTCCCTAAGGAAAAAGGTGAATCCAAACAGGTTCTCTCCGCTTTGGGCGGACCTGTACAGATTTTTTACGGCCTGTGGGTATGGATAATGTCCAGTTTTGTAAATGCTCTAGGCTTTATCAGATTCCTGAACATAAATCTCGCGGTCATGAACTTGCTCCCGATTCCTGTTCTGGATGGCGGGCATATTGTATTCGCCCTTTGGCGCGGCATCTTCCGCAGGGAAATCCCGTCGAGGGTGCTCAACACGCTGGTCAATGCATTCGCGCTGCTTCTGATAGCCTTTTTCGTTTACATCTCGTTCAGAGACGTGGGTTTAATCTACAAAATTCACACATACGCAGGCGAATCTGAAAATGTCCCGACAGCTGACGGCGGCTCCGCTTCTCCGGAGCAAGACGATCCTGGAATTGACTCTCCTGCTCTGGATAACGGGCAATGAAACACAACGACATGCAGACGGCGGAACAGAACGATCTGCCCAGGAACAGAACGCGCAGGATCATGCTGGGAAGATTGCCGATCGGAGGAGGCGCGCCGGTATCCGTCCAGACGATGGCCAATACCGATACGCGCGATATCGAGTCATGTGTAAAGTGCGTACGCAAATTCAGAGAGGCAGGATGCGATATCGTACGATTTGCCGTTCCGGATGCGGAAGCGGCATCGGCCCTGAAGGAAATAAAGAAGCAATGTCCGGAGATGCCGGTAGTTGCGGACATACACTTCGACTGGCGTCTGGCCATAGAGTCCTTGAAGTCCGGGGCTGACGGACTTAGAATAAACCCGGGAAACATCGGCGGGCAAGACCGGGTAAAGGCCGTGGCTGCGGCGGCGAAGGAGCGCGGGGCTTCCATAAGAATCGGGGTGAATGCCGGATCTCTTGAGCCCGAACTGCTCAAGACATATGGAGGAGCTACGCCGGAGGCAATGGTTGCGAGCGCCCTCAGACACGTTGAGATGCTCGAAAACGTCGATTTCCACGACATGAAAATCTCCGTAAAAGCATCGGATATCAGCAAAACGCTCGCAGCATACAGGCTGTTGTCCAAAAAAACGAATTACCCGCTCCACCTTGGACTTACCGAAGCCGGAACCCTTATTTCAGGGACAGTACGTTCATCGATAGCCATAGGAACCCTGCTGGCCGAGGGAATCGGCGACACCATACGCATATCACTGACCGATGAACCTGTAAACGAAGTGCGTGCCGGACTGGAATTGCTTCGCTGTCTGGGACTCAGAAAGCCCGGCCCGTCGGTCATTTCCTGCCCAACATGCGGGCGGACGCAGGCGGATGTGTTTGGAACCGCTCGCCGTATGGAGGCCGCTCTGGAGTCTTTTTACAATACGTTCCCGAACGCTGTCAGGCTGAGCGTCGCTGTAATGGGATGTGTGGTAAACGGTCCTGGAGAGGCTCGCGATGCAGACGTTGCCCTTGTCGGCGGAAAAGATTGTTTTTTCCTGTATTCCAATGGGAAGATGCTTTCCAGACATTCCGTTGATGAAGCGGCGGATGCCGCTATGAACCTTATACGGAGCCGTTCCAAAGTATGACCAGTGGCAGAGGAGACAAAATGGGCGGCAAACGCATCGTACCCGGCAAGGTTGTTGTCAACGTGTCGGAGGTGAATAATACCGTACTGTACTTCCTGCATGTTTTTACAGACGTATTTTCGGTATTTGCAAGTTACCTTCTGGCCTATCTCGCCATATTCAGAGAGCCCCTGCATTTGTTTCTTGCGAACACATCTGCCGTGACGGTTCACTCTGAAGTGTATATTTCCAACTTTTTGCCGTACTGCATAGTGCTTTCCGTTTGCTTCTGGGCGGCATTTTCCTTGATGGGCATGTATGACGGCACCAAAAAATTGCATCCGACGCCAATTTTCTGGAACTCCGTTGTCGTAAACGCCGTAGGAATCGTACTGGTTGCCACCATTCTCTACTACAACCGCAATGTGTGGCACATGAGGAGCTTCTTCACTCTTTTTTTCCTGATAAACACAGTAATGGTTGTTGCTCTCAAGCATCTGCTGCGGGTCGGCATCCATATGTACCGAAGGGAAACCGGAAAATTCCACTATTACTGCATTCTCGTTGGCGATGGTAAAGCCGCAGATAAACTCCAGACTTTTATAGACAAAGAAAGTTCTGTGCGGCTTTACAAAATTGTCGACCGGTTACCGATGCCGAGGTCGGAGGCAGATTGGACTGATCTGCAGAACAAAATCGATCCGTCAAGGCACTCCATGATACTGGCGGCTCAGGAAAACATGTCGCAAGAAGAGGAAATGCGTTTTATTTCGGTCTGCCTGGAATCTGGGATGGCGCTTAAACTTCTTTCAAATTCTTTCGTCAAAATACGCAATCCCTACAGCATGGGCGACTACATTCATGGAATACCGTTTGTAAATTTCTGCACGTATTACCATTGCACCAGACTGAGAGTTCTGTCCAGAGCGTTTTCATGGATAACGGGACTGGCAGGAATTGTCATACTCTCCCCCGTATTTCTCATCGCTGCAGCAGCCGTGAAACTCACATCGCCTGGTCCAGCCATATTCCGGCAGACCCGTTGCGGTTTCGACGGAAAGCCGTTCACAATGTATAAGTTTCGAACAATGCGGGTCAACGCAGAAAATATGATGGAAAAACTCAGAAAGAAAAACGAGTCCGATGGCGCGCTTTTCAAAATGAAAGACGATCCCCGTGTCACCAGTGTCGGAGCATTCCTCCGCAAGACGAGCATAGACGAACTTCCCCAATTCATAAACCTGCTGCAGGGTAATATGGTGATCGTTGGCCCGCGCCCGCTCCCAATGTCGGACATAAAGTATTTCGACAAGAGCTGGCAGCACCTGAGACATTTGGCCATGCCTGGAATCACATGCATATGGCAGGTCGCCGGACGAAGCAGGATCGGATTTGATGAGATGTGTCTTCTCGACATATGGTACGCACTCAACAGAAATTGGGTACTCGATGTCAAAATAATGATCCGCACCGTTTGGGCCGTCATTTTTTCGAGAGGGGCATATTAACTTTCCGGCAATGTTACTGTGAGGTTCTTAGGTTGAAAAACGAGGAATATCAAAAAACAGTAAAATCGGACGAATGCGCGGTCATAACTGAAATATTTTCCAGAAAGGCGGCTTGGCCGCTCGCAGCTGCGGCCAGACGCGTGAATATTTCCGCAAACGCAGTTACTGTCGCGGCCGGCCTATCTTGGATGATTTCAATGCCATGCACTGTCGCAGCCGGGTACTTTTACAACAGTTCCGCAACAGTTTCCGCCGTTCTCTGGACAATTTCCGGATTCCTCTGGATTGCAGGATATATCCTCGACGTCGCAGACGGCAGTCTGGCAAGACTTCAGGGAACGGCCTCAAACCGTGGATTTTTCCTCGACTATGTCTTCCATTTGCTTTTTAAACCCGGCTTCTTCGCCTCCCTTGCCGTTGCTCTGCACCTTCAGAACGGAGGCCTGTGGTGGCTCATGCTGGCGATTGCATCAATACCGGCGAACTGGACGTCTGCCGAATCGGCATCAGAACACGTTCTTTGCGAACAGACCGGCAAGGGTAAACTCCCTGAAACTGTGTTTTCTTCCCCCGAGCTCAGAATCAAAGTTTTTCTCGGTTTGACCGATATAAAAGACTCTGCCTCTGTAAAGCGCTCTTCTGTCAAACTGCTGCTCATCTCCATGGCCAAAGAAATTATAAGCTACTATGGACAGTCCGTTTTCTTCGCGTTCACCGTTTTCACGGACGTTATTCTTGCTCTGAGCGGCGTCAGCGGAGCAATGCCGCTCACATCGGCCTGCACCTTCCTGATTGTTGCCATTCTGTTCGTACGGCTCCCATTCCGCATACTGCGGGAGTACAGAAGGCTTTCCCTGACCGATATGTAGCCGCGCCACAAAAACCCTCCGACAAAATTGGCGTATGCGTTCCTTTACAGAATAATGCCGACGTGGTAGCATTTGCCGGAAACGGATGACAGATACATTGGACGCTCGGACTTTTGAAACCCGACGCGCACGAAACCGGAGACATAAATGCAAAAGCGCAAAATAATAGTTACTTCCGCATTGCCGTACGCAAACGGAGATATCCATATCGGACACCTTGTCGAATATCTTCAGACTGACTTCTGGGTACGTTTTCAGAAAATGCGCGGCAATGAATGCATCTATGTCTGCGCTGACGACACGCACGGAACGCCGATTATGATCAGCGCTGCAAAAAAAGGAGTCCCTCCCGAAGATTTTATTGCCGAGAGCTACAAACGTCATGTGGAGGATTTTTCCGCCTTTGACGTGAAGTTTGACAACTTTTACTCCACCAATTCCCCGGAAAACAAGGCTTTCTGCGAACAGATATACGTCAGGCTTCGCGAAAACGGGGCTCTGAGGGAGGAGCGGGTTCCGCAGCTTTTCTGCCCAAACGACAAAATGTTCCTGCCAGATCGGTTTGTACGCGGCAAATGCCCCAAATGCGGAGCGGAAGATCAGTATGGAGACTCGTGCGAAAAATGCGGCTCCACGTACAACCCGTCTGATCTCGTGGACGGACACTGCGCTATATGCGGAGAAAAAAAGCTCGAGACCAGAGAAAGCTCACACATCTTTTTCGAACTTAGGCTATTTAAGGAATATCTCCGTGAGTGGCTTTCCGGTCACGTGGCGCGCGATATCTCAAACAAGCTCCTCGAGTGGTTCGGCGACAACGCCGAACTTATGCCCTGGGATATATCCAGAGACGCCCCCTACTTTGGTTTCGAAATCCCCGACCATCCGGGAAAATACTTTTATGTGTGGCTCGATGCTCCCGTCGGATATATGGCGTCATTCAAGAATTTCTGCAGCAAACATGGTCTGGACTTTGAATCATGGTGGAATGGAGACGCAGAAATCTATCACTTCATAGGCAAAGATATCGTCCGGTTCCATTGCCTGTTCTGGCCAGCGATGCTTCACGCTTCCGGCTTCCGCGGCCCCACTCAGGTTTTTGTACACGGGTTTTTGACAGTAAACGGAACAAAGATGAGCAAGTCCAGAGGCACATTCATCAGCGCCTCAACATACAGAGAGTGCCTCGACCCGCAATTCCTCCGCTATTACTACGCGTGCAAGATAAACAACACCACCGACGACGTGGATCTTAATCTGGACGATTTCGCACAGCGGGTAAACAGCGATCTCATAGGCAAAATAACAAACCTGGCGTCACGCGGCGCCCAGATGATAAACAAGCGCCTCGGCGGGATACTCGGCACAACCGACGAAGAGGGCCGTAAAATACTCGACGAATTCAGGCGGAAATCCGACTGCATAGCATCCCTCTATGAAGAGCGGAAATTCTCACAGATCCCGGTCGAAATATGCAGAATGGCGGATACGGCAAATGAATATTTCGATTCAAGACAGCCGTGGGCGACCGTGAAAACCGATCCGGAACTCACTAGAATCACTCTGACTAATGTTCTCAATATGTTCCGGATACTCGCGGTTTACCTTGCCCCCATACTCCCGGGATACGCATCCAAAACTGCCGCGCTGTTCAACGAGGCGGCATATACCTGGGACAGCGTCAATGAAACGCTGGAAAATAAACCCATAGGCGCGTACGAATACCTCGCCTCCCGCATTGAGAAAGACAAAATAGACCTGATGGTTGAGAAGTCAAAACAAAAGACTCCGCAGCCTGAACAGCCAAAATCCGATATACCGGAACAAAAGCCGGAAATCGATATCGGAGATTTTGGCAAAACGGACATGCGCGTCGGACTGATCCGGAGCGCAGAACTTGTGGACGGTTCTGACAAACTGCTTTGCCTGAGCGTTGATTTCGGGCCGCTCGGCACACGGAAAATATTCTCAGGAATTCGCAAATCCTACCCGCAGCCGGAAGCAATCGTTGGCAAAAAAGTTATCGCTGTTGTAAACCTCAAACCGCGCAAAATGAGATTCGGCACATCCGAGGGTATGTTGATATGCTCCGGAACCGAAACCTCCGGATTCTCCCTGATTTCGCCTCTATCCAATTCCGCAGCCCCGGGAGATCCCATTTCCTGACGCCTGACATGCCGGAGCTTCCAAAAGAAGAGTTCATCAAGTGGAAACGCGCGTACCTGCTCATACGCGATGCGGCCGCGCTTGACGAAGACGACAGGGCTAGAAATCTGGCGCTGACAGCGGCGCGAAGCCTGATGTCAGAATCAGGCGTGCCGCGGCTCGTATCTCTGGCCAGACTGCTTCTCCCTCCAGTGTCTGCAAGACGGCTCCTCTGTGTCCTTGTTCCGCTTGAACGAGTGGCATCCAGAGACAGAATCACCGATGCCGATATGGGGATTACCTCATCCGATTCGGCAGAAATGCCGGCCGCGCCGCGTATGCGCGCAATAGCCGTGGCGGATAATATCCGCTCCGCTGTCAACACAGGAGGGCTTTTCCGCACATGCGAATTTTTCGGTTTTGAAGAATTGTGGCTGTGCGGATACACTGCCACACCGGAATTCGCACAGGTTTCCAAATCGGCAATGGGCACAGAAAAGTTTGTGAACTGGAAACATTTCGACTCCATCGGCACTGCGATCGAGCAGTTCAGGAGCATGGGTACGCACATATATGCGCTTGAAACAGCTAGGACGGCCCTGGATGCGTCGCAGTTTCGATACGAGTTCCCATGCGCCCTGCTTCTGGGCAACGAGAGGTTTGGCCTTCGGCCGGACACGGTGTCGGAATGCGACGCGGTGGTGCAAATACGTTCCTGTGGTCTGAAGAACTCTCTCAACGTCGTAAGCGCGTTCGCCATAGCCGCCGCCGCCATGCGTCGCTCATCGGACTCACAGCACAGCCACACATCATCAGATTATACAAACTCTTCCATTTAAAACGAACGTCCATAAAAACATGAAATAACACCGTTCCGGACAGAAGACGATCCGGCTGCGAACTGGCCGGCAAAGAGAGTGTTGATTTCTTTAAAATCTGTTAGAGACGG
Organism: uncultured Verrucomicrobiota bacterium; assembly: GCA_949285835.1. Taxonomy (GTDB): domain Bacteria; phylum Verrucomicrobiota; class Kiritimatiellia; order RFP12; family UBA3636; genus CASEAR01. The sequence goes on from CASEAR010000132.1 coordinate 36,746, forward strand.
CGACTCTCATTCTTTGCGCGGAGCCGTTTCTTACAAAGACTCTGCGAAGCAATTACGAGAATTCCATATCCGCGAAATTCCGCTGGAGATTTTGGAGACAGGCAAAAACAATCAAACATTGTTTTTCGCTGACGGAGAAAACGAATTCAATGCAGACACACCCGGTCTGAAGCGCGTTTACGTGGGCGAGGCAACCAGCGGTTCAGGTATTGCGCCGAACCGTAAAGGCCTTGCAGACGCGAAAAAGCCGAGCAAAGAGACCAAAAAGCTCCAAAATAATCCGTAAAACAAGCAATCGAAAACATTCCGCCATTCCGCTTCTTACAGTCAGAAAATGTGTTTTGAATCTATTCGTCTTGCATACCGCCCATTGCACCGCATGTAATCCGCCACCCAATCCGCGCTCCTTCTTGACTTTTGCGCAGCCTGCTGATATAGAGGAGAGTCACGGAGGACCGCCGCACAGATGCAATGCGCAATCCGTGCAGCGCGTATGTTTATGAGACCTTGTAAACAGGATGTTCAGATATCAGGAAAGGAGCGTCGGACATGTCGATAGTGGGAGCCGCCTTGACGCCGCATCCGCCAGTGCTTCTGCCGGAAGTCGGACATGGGCGGGAACGCATGATATCCGCCACACATAACGCCATGTCCCAAGCTGCCGGGATGACGGCCGGTTGGAATCCGGACGTCATCATCATTGTCTCCCCGCACACGGTAATGTACGAGGACTACTTCCACATATCCCCGGGTTCGGAAGCCGAGGGAGATATGTCCGCCTTCGGAGCGCCCCAGGTACGCATCAGAGTAAATTACGACGCTCCGCTGCGCGATGAAATCGTACGCAGGGCTCAATCCGCAGGACTGAGCGCGGGAACACTCGGAATGAAAGATCCGGCACTCGACCATGGCGTCTTAATTCCGATGTACTTCCTGAGGAAAGCCGGAATCTGCTGCCCTGTGGTACGAATTGGACTCTCCGGATTTTCTCCGCAGGAACACTATCATCTGGGAATGTGCATCGCCGGGGCAGCCTCAGCGCTCGGACGCAGAGCGGCCTTCATCGCAAGCGGCGATATGTCGCACAAGCTTACCCGCGACGGCCCGTACGGATTCGCCCCCGAGGGGCCTGTCTTCGACAGGACGGTCGCAGAGGCTCTGTCATCCGCAGACTTTATGAAGATCCTCACAATAGACCCATCCCTGTGCGAGCGGGCAGCCGAGTGCGGGCTGCGTTCCATTCAAATCATGGCGGGAGCCCTTGACGGGCTGTCTGTAATGCCCCGCCTTCTCAGCAGCGAAGGCCCCTTCGGCGTAGGCTACACCGTCGCAGTCTTCGACGTAACAGGAACCGACGAAACGCGCAAATTTATCCTTCCATGGAAAAAAGCCATGCAGGAGAAAATACGCAAACGCCGCGCCGGAGAAGATGCGTGGGTACGATTGGCGAGGTTCTCCCTTGAGACGTATATTCGCTCCGGTAAAAAACTTCTGCAGTTGCCGGACGGACTGCCGGAAGAACTTATCGCACACGCCGCCGGAGCTTTCGTTTCGCTTCATCTGAACGGACGGCTCCGGGGATGCATAGGGACAATAGAACCCGCGTACAGCAGCGTCGCCCTTGAAATTGTCAACAACGCCGTTTCCGCCGGTGTGCACGACCCGCGATTTCCTCCTGTGCGGCAACCGGAATTGGAAGATTTGGAATACAGCGTGGACGTACTCGGGAGACCGGAGCCCGTAAAGGCGCGCGACCAACTTAATCCGAAAAAATACGGTGTTATCGTATCATGCGGACGGCGTAGGGGGCTCCTGCTGCCAGACCTCGACGGAGTGGACACCGTACAGCAGCAGTTGGAAATCGCCCTTGCCAAAGGACGAATTCGTGAAGACGAACCGTACAGCATCGAACGGTTCGAAGTCGTGCGGCACACATGAAAGCGCAATGCAGTATCTGTTTCCACAGGTGCCTGCTGGATGAGGGCCAGACGGGTCTCTGCCGAGCAAGAGGGAACCAGAAAGGGGTGATTGTCCCATTGAATTACGGGAAAATCACATCGCTCGCTCTCGACCCGATTGAGAAGAAGCCGCTGCGGAGATTTTTTCCCGGCAGCTTGATACTGTCCGCCGGAAGTTTCGGATGCAATATGCGCTGTCCGTTCTGCCAGAATTCGGAAATATCCTGCGCGGGAACGGATGCTCCGGCATGCAGCTATTCTCCCCAAGCACTGGTAAACGAAGCGCTGAACTTGCAAAAGCATGGGAACATTGGCATCGCTTACACTTACAACGAACCGCTCGTGGGTTATGAATTCGTGCGCGATTGTTCGATTCTCGTTCGACGGGCTTCCATGGCAAACGTAATCGTTACCAACGGAATCATAGAAGAAGACCCCTGGCGACGCCTCCTCCCGTTCATCGATGCGGCGAATATCGACCTGAAAACGTTTTCGGAACAGCGTTACTTCTCGTTCGGCGGCAATCTGAATACCGTTAAGAACTCAATTATGCTCGCCGCCCGGTCATGCCATTTGGAAGTTACCACACTTATTGTTCCCGGTGAAAATGACACAGTTGAAGAAATGCTCGCACTCTCCGAATGGCTCGCATCTGTCAGCCCGGACATCCCACTCCACGTTTCCCGGTTCTTTCCGCGCTTCCATATGACAGATAGACCGCCGACGCCTGTTGAAACCGTATACAAACTCGCCGAAACAGCCAGAAGATTTCTGAAATTCGTCTATACCGGGAATTGCTGATTTCCGTCCCCGCCTTGTCGTATGTAAAATACGCCTGCATCACATGATTTTTTTGTCCTGCCGTTTTTTTACGAACCCGATTGCCCTCCGATCCGTTTCTAAGGTTGATACCATACTCCGCCTGAGTTCCGGGACTTTGCGCGGAAGTACGCGAACCATGGAGCACATCAACCGATGAACAAAACCTCTCCGGCATTAAAGGCCGTAGGCTTGGGAAAGTCTTTTCCCAAACCCGACGGAGCCTCTGTTCAGATAATAAAAGACATTGATTTCACACTTGAGCGCGGCGCATTTGAATCCGTAATGGGGCCCAGCGGCTCCGGTAAAAGCACATTTCTTCACCTGCTGGCGGGGCTGCTTGCACCGGATCACGGGGTGATCGAAATCGGCGGCGCAACGGTTTCCGACATGAACGACACCCAGCGCACTCTGCACAGGAGAAGACATATCGGCCTGATTTTTCAGGACTTCAACCTGCTTCCCACCCTTACTGCCGGAGAAAATGCAATGCTCCCGCTGCTTCTTGACGGCAGAAAAGATATGTCGTCCGTCGTAAATATCATGAGACTCCTCGGCATTGAAGATTTGTCAGGCCGCATGCCGGGAACGTTGAGCGGGGGGGAACGGCAACGGGTTGCCATTGCCAGAGCTCTCGCCACTTCGCCGGATGTCGTTCTCGCCGATGAACCCACCGGCAGTCTGGACTCGCCAGCCGCCCACGATTTCTGCAGGCTCCTGCGTCAAATAAACGCTGAAACCGGATCCGCGGTACTGCTTATTACACATGACCCGATAATCGCCGCATATTCCTCAAAGGTGCACCTTCTAAAGGACGGACGCTTTGAAGGCTCATTCGGAACGGAGTCGGATCCGGCTGCCGTTTCGAAAAAATATCTTGAAGCCATGAGCTTCGGCGGAGACTGTAAATGATATCGTTCAAACTGGCTTTGCAAGGCCTCAAACGCGAAAAGATAAGAACCGTCGCGGCTGTGGCCGGAGTTGCCGCCGCGGTAACGCTTCTGGGCTGGCACCTAGCCCTCGCGAACACGGTGTCCGCGCAAGCCGCGGATTCGGTCCTCTCCGCCACTGCCCCGTATTCTGCATGGATTGTGGGGCCGTCCGGCGGCTCCCCGGCAGAGCAGCCGGAAAAAGGCAGAGCCGTATCCGCAGCCACAACAGGATTCCGGCGCGCGGTAAGGCGCGCCCCGGGACCGGTTCCGGACGAAATCCTGCGCGCAGTGTCCGGGGCCGGCTGCGTAAAATCAACACTTCGGCTCAACATAATACCTGCCGCAATCGACTTCCGGCCGGGAGGGCGCATAGTTCAGGGCCCCCCGATGATGACCCTCACCGCCGTCATTCCGCCGAGCGGAACGTCGCCATTTGCATCGGACACGCTGCTTTCCGGGAACTGGCCGGATGCCAGCGCGGCGGAAAACGAAGCAGCCGTAGCAGATTCCGTGTTTCTGTCCCGCGGTTTGACGCCGCCCTCCCCGGGGACAGACCTTACCATTATAACCGGCGAAGGCGCTGTGGTTTTCAAAATAACCGGCATATTCAGCCACAACCCGATGAACACGGTTTTTCCCACGATATACGCATCGCAGGCCGCGTTTGATCAATTGGCCCGCGCAACTCGATTCCGTTCATCCGGCGGCGCCAATATGCTTCTGATTGAAACAAAACAAATGCGCGCTCCGGAAGAGATAGAGTCCATACTGGACTCCATGCCGGAACATGCCGGCAAATGCACGTTCACAACACGCCGCGCCGTCGAATCCAGATACCGAAGCGATACTGCCCGTGACATAATGCGCCAGCTGCCGATGTCTCTCTCTCTTGCATTCATCACGGCAATCTGCCTGATGACAGCCATCCTCACTGCCGGCATAGCCGAACAGCGCAGGCGCATTGCCATGCTCAGGTGCGCGGGAATGACGCGGGCGGGAACAATGCGGCTGATGATGTGCGAATCCGGAATCACTGCGGCGGCAGGTTGGGCGGCAGGCTTCCCCGCCGCGATAGCGCTTCTTCAGATATTCCTGCTGTCCGAACAGAATCAGCAGCTGCCCGCAGTCGTTCACCCGGGGTGGCAAACCGCACTTTGGACATTTGCGGCAACGTGCGCAGTCTGGCTCGCGGCGTCTGCTGCGCCGGTAATAAAAGTCTCAAAAATTGCGCCTCTCGAAGCCGTGGACGCAGATTCTGAGTCGGCCTCCGCCTGTAAAATCTCCTGGCGCAAAACCGCGGCGGGCATTGCGCTTATGTCAATAATTGTTCTCGTCGCCATATATCCGTCGCACAGCGCGGATATGATGAAACTTATAATGGCGGCTGCCGGCATTCCTGCCTTTTTTATCGGCGCCGCGCTTTGCATACATCCGGTATTGCGCCTCACCGAAATTTTATTCTGCCCAATCGCGGCACGTATCGTGGGACTTGACTCCAGACTGATTTCCGGACGCATAAGCCGCAACCCGGGAAATGCCGCCGGCACAATAATGGCACTCTCTCTCGGACTGTGTTCCTTCATCGCCATCCACATATGGGGCAGCACCCTTATGTCGTCGTATGTGCCCAGTCCGGAATGGCCCGACGTAATTGTCTCAGCGCTGCCGGGAGGACTCTCCGAACAACAAACGGCGGAAGCGGCAAACGGCACGGGCCTTGAGTCGCCAGTTCTACCTATCGAATGCACGCAATTCCCGTTCGACGAATCCACCGTGGAAACCATCGAAAAGCGCGGAGGGACGCACAGCGGGGTCGTTCTTGTATTCGGCACCGACGCCGTATCCGCATTCGCAGGAGAAAAACCCCTCGCGGCATTCCGGTTCACACGCGGCACAACCGCCGAGTCCGCCGTCAGGGACATTACCGAAGGTGAACGCCCCGGAGGCACGCCGGCATGTATTGTCCCGGAAATGTTTCTGAGGCTCACCGGACTCAATGTCGGCGAAAGGTTCTCCATCGCCGGACGTGAAATCGTCATCGCCGGAGCTGTCGAGCTGAATTGGCATCTGGTGACGTCAAGGGCCATGGTGCGTACGCTCTTCGGACGTCTCGACCGGACAAGCCCCGCTCAGAGACCGGCGCAGACGTCTCAGACAGACAGGAGAACGCTCGGCATGATATTCACAGGCATCAAATTCGCCAGAGAACTGAGCGGCAACACCGAGCGCACAAACTTCCTTTGGGCGAATCTCACACCAGAATACAGAAGTCTGCATCCGCTTCAGGCGTCAGTGCGGGCGGATGCCAATCTCCGATCCCGGATGGCGACCGATTCCGGCTCCGTGATACGCGTACACCACCGGGATGAAATCTCCGAAGGAACGATTGCTCATGGGAATGATATCCTCGGCACCATGGCCAGAATACCTTTCTGGTCGCTTATTGTCACATCCATGGGCATCGCCGTACTTCTCACGGCGTCCGCACAGGCATCCCGGAAAGAGACGGCGATTATGCGGGCCATTGGAATGACCCGCGGACAGGTTGCCGCCATGTTCGCCGGAGAAGCCGCGCTAATCACGGTGGTGATGCTGATAATGAGCTGCATCGGCGGTCTCCTTATAGGATGGTCTTTTACAGCATGCACGAGAATGACTCTGAATTCCGGGCTCCCTGTAACACTGGTAATTCCATGGCTAACCATAGCAAAGGGCGCCGCTATGGCGACCGCGACATGTGCGCTCATGGCGGCATATCCAATCTACAAAATAAGCAGATCGGAATAGCGGCCGCGGGCATTCAACACCCCGCAAACCGGCGCTGTGCGCCCTCTGCGGAAAGTGAACCCGACTTCGTAAAAGGCTGTTGAGAACCGGCGCAGGACACACTGGAGTACCGTCGCGAATGAATAACAAATAAGAGTGCGGAAGACGTTGGTACTTCTCGCCCGGACATCGGCCCAGCGACAAGCGTCCGCCGCATTTCCCGGAACGTTGTCATCATAAAGTTCCATCCGATACCGCAGGCCATGTTCCCGCGTTTCGTGTCGTGCCTCCGCCGCCCCCCAGTTCCGGATATCCAGCGGAATTTGCACGCCCTATTGCCGCCTGAAAAAACGAAAATTCACCCGATCGTTCGAAAACTGCATACCTGTCGCACGGCTGTCTTATCGCCGAAAGGATATCCGCGTTTTTGAAACACGCTCACAGCCATGACAGCTGACCGATTAAATCCATGGTCCATACCGGAGCGTTTCACCACATTCCAGAGGGCAGCTGTCCACGTCCGTCCCCGCTCGAAGCGCAAAAGGTGTATGAAGTACGGCGGCATGTGCAATCTCTGCGTGCGATCTGGTCGGATCGATGAGCGGCACGCAAAAGGTGTATGAAGTACGGCGGCATGTGCGAAAGTGCCTCCGGACACACAGATTTACCGCATTATGCAGCGGCGGGATTTGAATAAATGGAGTCATCGCTGCCGCAACACCTTTTTTTTCATACCGACGCCATCATGGCAGATTTTATCGAATCCGTACATGCAGTGTTCCGTTCCGCGCGCAATCCCCGGCAATCCGTTCCCGGACTTTCTCACGTGCGGCAGTACAAAACCATCGGATTCTACTCCTGTGATTTTGCGCAGAGAAAAACTTAAAGCTTGAGAAGCTATTATATCCGGGGAACGCGCAGGTTAAACAACCGCCCCCATCCGCAGGCTTTTATCTCCTACTGCGTCTTCACATCGGCAGCAGACGTAACTCATCCCCTCCCGCGACGCGCAAAAATCGCCCGCTACACACCTGCAGCCGGCCCGCAAATTATTAAAAACGATCTATTGCAGAACAATCCACCGCAGGACAACCCAATAATGGATGAATGTTCCGCCGAGAACAAAAAGATGCCAGATCGCGTGCATATAAGGGATATGCTTCAATACGTAAAAAATTACGCCAAGGGAATATATCACGCCGCCGGCCCCTATCCACGCCACAGCCGCCGCCCCCATAGCCTTGTAAAGCGGATAAACAGCCACGACAACCAACCAACCCATAAACAAGTACGTGAACGTTGAGAAAAATTGAAACCGGTTTATAAAAAGGCATTGGAATATGATTCCCAGAATGGCTATCGCCCATACTGTCCCAAAGATCGACCACGCCCACCCGGGGCTCGTCGGACGTATTCCGGCCAGACAAAACGGGGTATAACTCCCGGCTATCAGCAGATATATGGCTGAATGATCGAGCACGTTGAGCACCGCCTTCGCACGCGGAGACATCACAGCATGATACAGCGTGGAGCACAGGTAGAGCAGAAACATACTCATCCCGAATATGCTCACGCCCACAATGCTCCAGACATCTCTCTGCAAAGAAGCGAAAACAACGGCTACCGCAAGACACGCCACAGACAAAACCGCGCCTATACCGTGGGTCACTGCATTTGCGATTTCCTCTCCCTGTGTCTGTTCCCTGTGCTTGCCTGCGCAGTCGGGATTTTCACTGCACGAACACAACATCTCCTTAAACCCTCTCCCGCTGATCACTTCATGAAAACTATTATGTAAACATACATAAACGGCGCCGCAAAAAGCAAGCTGTCCATTATGTCGAGAATTCCGCCCATGCCGGGGAATTTCTTCCCGGAATCCTTCACTGACATGGAACGCTTCATGAGAGATTCCGCAAGATCCCCCATGACCCCGGCCGTGGTAAGCACAATCGGAAGAGCAACGGCATCGGCAATCGTGAAACGCACATCGCCGAGACATCCACCACCGAAAAATCTGGCGGCGGTCCACAACAACATCGACACAGCCAGCGAAAACACGTAGCCTCCAACCAGCCCCTCCACAGTCTTGTTGGGAGAGACTGACGGTATCAGCTTGTGACGCCCGAACGCAGTGCCTATGGCGTACGCGCCTATGTCGCTGAACTTGACAATGCATACAAACGCCAAGAGCATCAGCCTGCCCGTGTAATTCACGCCGGAGCATCCTCCAAGACGCGTGGGCCACTCAAACGCAATCCGCACCAGAAACCCAAGCAGAACCGCTACGTACCAGAAACCGACGCAGCCCAACGCAAACCCCTCCATCGCTCGATCGGTCTTGCGGTGCAGTACAGCACACGTAATGAGCACCGCAGGCGTGAAGTACATCACCCACACGGACGGCTTTATAATCCATCCGAATCCATTCGCGCCGGCAGGATATCCCCACGCTTTCCAATAACTCGCAAACACCGGCGTCTCCAGCGCCGTCGCCACAAGAAACAGCACTCCGCAAAACGAAGATGCCCTGGCAGAAACACCATATCCTCCGCGTTTGACAATACCCGCGAACTCGGATTCGCACAGCGCATAAATCGCTACCAGCAAAATAAGATGCGTCCACGCGGGCATCAAAAACAACACGGCCAGGATAACCGCTCCGAACGAACATCCAGTTATCATCCTGTATTTCAACATTTCCACCGGTCTCCGATCACTTTCGGCCTTCCGGCTCCGCCGCCGTCACGCCGCCAAACCTGCGGGAACGCCCGGCATAGGACTCCAGCGCCTTTTTGAAATCCTGTTCTGTAAAGTCCGGCCACAGCACGTCTGTTATGTAAAACTCGCTGTACGCGCACTCCCAAAGCAGAAAATTACTTATGCGAAACTCTCCGCTCGTCCTTATTATAAGATCCGGATCCGGGACTTCCGGATGATACATCTCCGAAGACAGCATCTTCTCGTCTATGCTGTCGGGATCAACAAGACCAGCCGCCGCCTTGCGCGCAAGCGACGCCGCAGCATGCGCAATCTCCGTTCTGCCGCCGTAGCTCAGGGCAAGGACAAGCGTGGCATTCTCCGCATAACACGCCGTCTCGCGCTCCACGGTCTCAAGCTTTGAAAGCAGACTTTTCGGTAGGTCGGAACGTCGGCCCGAAACAAGCAGCCGCGTCTTGTACTTGTGAAGATCCTTCATATGTTCGTCCAGAAAGCGTCCCAAAAGCTCCATCAGACCCATAACCTCAGACTTCGGACGCGACCAGTTCTCCACGCTGAAGGCATACAAAGTGAGAAACTTCACCCCCGCATCGCGGGAGGCACGAAGAACACGCCCCACGCTGTCGGCGCCGGCCTCGTGTCCCTTCAGACGAGGCAAGCCGCGCGATGTCGCCCACCGCCCGTTGCCGTCCATGATTATCGCCACATGCACAGGTGTCATAAAAAAACTCCGCCTTATGTTTCGTTTATTGTAACAAAAACCTTTCTGGCGCACAATATCACATGTGTGCTACACTACCGTGGCTGGTGAGGCATAAATGACGAAAACAAAACAACATCTGACGGCGGCAATCCCCGAACAAATCGCAAAATCCGGGAAGCGCATCCTGGCCGCCGTATCCGGCGGCTCGGATTCCGTTGCGATGCTTGCCGCACTGTCCGAGGCCGTCGCACCGCAGCGGATTGCCGCCGCTCACTTCAACCACGGCCTGCGCGGCAAGGAGGCTGACAGGGACGAGGCAGGAGTAAAAAAAATCGCTGAATCGCTCGGAGTGGAATTCGTACGCGGCGGCGCCGATGTCAGGGAGTTGTCGCTTCCCGGAGAATCGTGCGAAATGGCCGCCAGACGGTTGAGACACGATTTTCTGCGCAAAACGGCTTCTGAACTCGGATGCTGCGCCATTGCCACAGGGCACACCGCAAACGACAGGCTCGAAAACGTCTTCCTGCGGCTGGCGCGCGGATGCGGCCTGGACGGGCTCAGCGGTATGTCGGAAGCCAGAGATGCCGGAGGCGGCATAGTCCTGTTCCGGCCCGTGTTCGAGTACACGCGCGATGACCTGCGAAGCTTCCTTATTTCCAGAGGAATCAGCTGGTTTGAAGATTCCACAAACGAAGACACGTCCATACCGAGGAACAGCGCAAGAAAAAGAGTTGTACCGGCCTTTCTGTCCGCATTCGGCAGCTCCGCTATCTTTTCCGCAATGCGCACCCTCGACAACCTTCGCTCCGATGCCGAATACCTGAACTCCCAGGCCGATCTCCAGAAGGACAAGGCCGTGTCGCCGGACGGCGCCCTCATCGCCGCAGAACTCTCGCAAATGCCGTACCCCATCGCCGGAAGAATTGTAATGAAGTGGCTTTTTGACGCAGACACCGATCCGGAATCAGTCACAAGGAAAACGGTGGACAGAGTAATAGCTCTCTGCCGGGGGGAGGACAGAGGCACCGTACGTACGGACATATCTGACAACGTATTCGCCGTGCGGACCAACGGCAGCGTACGCCTCGAGGCTGAAGCCGGGCGCGGAAAGATGCATCCGGATCGTATACAGTACAGCATCGACCTGTCCCCGGTTCTGCTCGGACACACCGTCCGTCTGGGACCGTTCGAATTCGGCGGCGCGCATGGCGGGGTCTGCCTGACCGCACAACCGTCCGAGGGCATAGAGCGCAGCCCGCGCACCGCACCTGGACATCTCCCCGCCGCATGCACCATATCAAGACAGGCCGCCGCGTCCCCCCTGTCTCTGCGCACGCCGGAAGACGGCGACAGGATAGTTCCCGCCGGCAAGCATTTTTCAAAGAAACTGTCGGATATTTTCACAGAAATGAAGGTACCCCGCACACAGCGCCGCACTATACCCGTAATTGCCCTGCCCTGCAAAAAATCCGGACAATACGGCATAGTCTGGCTGCCGGGATACGCCGTGTCGGAATATGCCGCCGTAAAGGACGGCCGCTCAGTGAAACTGATAATCACCCGAAACAACTGAACACAGGATCTGCTGACAAATATGAAATTCGTTAAATACGGAAAATCCTTCCAGATTTCAATCGGCTGCTCGGCCGATATGCGCGACGTTCTTGAGCTTGACGAGGCTCTGTGGGCCGTTACAGGAGCTCCGGTGGACGCCTTCAACACCGATCCCGCTTTCCTGCGGTATCTTGACTCTGACGGCAATTCACGAATCCGGACCGACGAAGTGAAGACCGCCGTGGCATGGTGCCTCGAAACGCTTTCCGAGCTCTCAGGTTTTGATGCGTGCTCGGATTCCGTCAAAGTGTCCGACATAAACGCAAACTCCCCGGACGGACCGGGTTTGATCGCCACCGCCGAATACATTTCGGGGCAATTCCCGGAGGATTCCGGCGTTGTGCGCCTCGACAAACTGCGCTCCTGCATGAGCACTCTGCGTGACAAGCCGCTGAACGGCGACGGTGTAATAGTCCCCGAGTCTGCAGAATCAGAGGAAATCCGCGAATACATATGCGCCGCAATAGAGGGCACCGGAGGCGTCGCCGATATCAGCGGCAAAACCGGTGTCGGAATAGAGCAGCTCACCGTCTTCAGAGACGCATGCACCGCGTACCTGCGCTGGCTCGACGCAGCGTCGCCCGACGACCCACGCGTCTTCCCTCTCGGCAGCCGTACGCACGAGGCATGGGAAACGCTCTGCAAAAACCGTAAAATGGCCGATGATTTCTTTCTGCTGGCCGGATTGGCGGATTTTGACCATGAAACTTCACGCAAGTATATGGAAACCAGAGAGATCAACTCTCCAATAGACGCTGCGCTTCTGGCATACCCGCCCGCCCGGCCGCTTCCCGACGGCTCACTGCCGCTTTCCGGCCCGTGCGTAAACCCCGTGTTCAAAGACAAACTTGCATGCATGAGGGACAACCTCGTCTCTCCGGCTCTCGGCAGGCACGCAGAGTCCATTTCAGGGCAGGAATGGAACTCCATCAAAGCCATGTTCGCCCCGTACAACGCCAGAATGGAGGAAAAAACCGGACTCCAGGCAGAAAAATTCCCCCGCGAAAAACTCGAAAAATGGATCCGCCCGGAATTTCACGACGCGGTTGCCGCCATCGTGGAGAAAGACAGCCTGATTACAAAACGCGCCGCCGCCTTCGACCTCATGGAAAAGCTCATCCTGTGCCAGATGCACATGATGCGTTTTCTCAATAATTTCGTCTGCCTCAGCGAACTCTATTCCGTGGACAAGCGCGCCGTTTTCGAACGCGGCTCCGCAGTGCTTGACGGACGCTGGTTTAACATGGCGGTGAAAATAACCGACGTGACGCAGCACATGAATACGGCAAAATCAAGCGGCATTTTTATAATCTATCTGGATGTCTTCCCCACGGGAGACCATCCGGGCTTCAAAGCGGTACTGCCCGCAACATCAGGCACAAAGGGTAACCTGTGCGCAGGCAAACGCGGCATTTTCATCGACTTAGACGGCGTCGAACACGACGCCGCAATACTCAATATCATAGAAAACCCGATCAGCTTGAGAGAAGCCGTTTTTTCCCCTTTCAAAAACGTGGGAGATTTCGTAATCGGCAAAATAGAAAGCATGTCCGTATCCGCTGAAAAGAAACTCGTCGCCACAGCGGATCTCGTGACCGCTCCGCTCACGCCGCCCGCGGCGCCGGCGCCGAAACTCGCACAGAACAACCTCATGGGTATAAGCTTCTCTCTGGCGGCGATAGGCTCTTCTCTCGCCTTCATGACCAAGTCCATAGGCAGCATGTCATCCGGCGCGCTTATCTCCGGTGTAACAGGCGTCGCCGCAGTGATCATAATGCCTATAATGACTGTGGGCATTATAAAACTGAAACGCCAGGATCTGAGCCCGATACTCGAAGGCTGCGGATGGGCAGTCAATCACCGCATGAAACTCACGCGCGGACTGCGCCGCCAATTCACCTCAGAACGCATCTACCCGCGCGACGCTTCCGGCACCCCGGCAAAGTGCGCAAAACGCGCCTTCATTACAGCCGCCATCGTCACCGCTGTCCTCGCCGCCGCGGCAGCAGCCGTGTTCGCCTGCGCAGCGGCAATATCAAGGATGAACCCTCTGCCATGACTCTTTCAAACAAAGCCTCTTCGCCTGAACCGCAGATTCCCGCGCAGACACCGCCCCGCCGCCTGACCGAAGCCGGAATCGGACTCGGGTCAAACCTGTACGACAGACTCGAAAACCTCAAACGCGCCTGCCGCATGCTCTGCGAAATAAAAGGAGCCTGCCTCGTGTCCGCCGGGGCAGTATACGAAACGGAACCGGTCGGCGTCCCGCCGGAATACGCCGATCTGCGGTTTCTCAACACTGTACTCATTTTCAATGTGGCGCTCGACGTTGACGATTGGTCCGCGCAGGTGCATGCTGTAGAGGACAAAATGCTGCGCGTACGCGGTCCAGTCCGCAATGCGCCGAGAATCATCGATCTGGATCTGCTCTACTTCGGCGATACCGTCCGCAGTCAGCCTCACCTGAACCTGCCGCATCCTCAATGCACGTCACGCAGATTCGTCTGCGCCCCGCTTGCCGACGTCAGGCCGAACCTGATTCTCCCCGGTCAGACAAGTACGGTCGCGGAAATTCTCGCCCGGATGGATGAATCGCCGCAGGTCGTATTCTATGCGCCTCCGCTCACGACGCTGTCGGACACCCATCTGGCGTAGGCGCCGCTCGGGAGCGGAAGCACCCCTTCCCCGCCCGTAAGCAGCATTTCGCCGGACTCCACGCGTCCCGATCGCCCCTCCATGGTCTGAGACAGAAGGTTGTCAAGCGCCTGGGGCGTGCATCCGGCCGTATGCGAACTCAGCAGGATGAAAAGAGGGCTGCCTGACAGCAGTGCCGCGCACATGTCAAGCGTCTTCACAAGATCCCTCTCTATCTTGTACATTTCCCCGCTCTCACCGCGTCCAAACGTAGGGGGATCAAGAATTACCGCGTCGTACTTCCTTCCGCGCCTGATCTCCCGTGTCATGAACTTATGAGCGTCGTCCACTATCCACCGTATTCCGTCAAACCCGTTAAGCACCGCATTCTCACTCGCCCACTGCACCATTCCGCGCGATGCGTCGAGATGACATGCTGCCGCACCTCCCGCCGCCGCCGCCAGCGTTGACGCCCCGGAATACGCAAACAGATTGAGTACGCTTACCGGACGCCTCCGCACCGCCGTACGAACCGTATCTCTTATCCACTTCCACTGCGCACGCTGCTCCGGAAAGATTCCGAGATGCCCGAAATCCGTGGCTGAAAGATAAAACTTCA
>CASEAR010000133.1 GCA_949285835.1 uncultured Verrucomicrobiota bacterium
CGTGGAAAGTGCAGAAACTCACAGATAAACGGAAGGCTTTCCTCTCGAAGTTCAATGTAGATATTGAAGGTGTACTGGCGGGTCTCAACACGTCAACTTGAGACTCTTATATTACCTAAAACCCAGAAGATACGGATTAAATTATGAGAATCCGCTTTTGTCTTGTCGGGCGGATATGCGGTGTTTTATAATCAGGACGTGAATTTGTGTAAACATATAACCGCCGGAGACGGATGTTCTGCTTTCCGCGGCGGATGGGGGTAGTTTATGGCCACATATGAAATGGACGGCGTTGTCCAGAAAGTAATGGATGAACAGACTTTTGCCAGCGGATTTTCGAAAAGAAGCGTGGTAATAAAGACGGAAGACGAGCGCTTCCCACAGGACATAATGTTTGAGTTCATGAAGGCCAATGCGAAATTGCTGGACGGCATAGAACCCGGGATGAGGGTCAGGGTGTCGTTCGACATCCGAGGCCGGGAGTACAACGAACGGTATTTTGTATCGCTTGCCGGCTGGAAGATACAGAACCTCGACGCGCAGGGCGCGCATGCCGGAGGTTCCGATGTTTCGGCGGCGATGCCGGAAGAAGCCGTGTTGGACGACGACGATAATCTGCCGTTCTGACGGCGCATTTTTCCGGCATGGCAGCAAAAACATCCGATGCGGGCGGAGAACGTGCGCTGACGCTCGGCTGGCTTCTGGATTCATCGGAGCGCTTTCTCAGGAAGAAAGGCGCGCAGGACGCCAGGCTGGCCGCGGAATACCTTGCCGCCAGGATATTGAAGCGCAAGCGTCTTGAGCTTCCGCTGCTGTTCGGCAGCGTCATGCCGGAGAGGTTTGTGGAGGCGCTGCGGCGCGGCGTGATGCGTGTGGCGTCGGGGGAGCCAGTGCAGTATGTGCTGGGGCAGTGGGCTTTTCGCGGAATTTCCGTTAAAGTTGACCGCAGGGCGCTGATCCCGCGTCCGGAGACGGAAGAACTGGTGGGATTGCTTCTCAACAGCGAGCGTGTAAAGGGGAGCGATTCCCCTGTGATTCTGGACTATGGCACGGGCACGGGGTGCATTGCGCTTGCCGTCGCTTCAGAGCTTCCCGGGGCGCGCGTTGTGGCGGCGGACATTTCAGCGGACGCATTGGCTCTTGCCGCGGAGAATGCCGCAATGCTGGGGCTTTCGGACCGCGTGACATTTGTGAACACATCGCTGGTTGACCTGGCGGATGTCTTCGATCCCGGGGTGTTCGACGCTGTGGTTTCGAATCCGCCGTACATCCCGACTGCGGCGTATGAGACGCTGGACCGCAGTGTAAAGGACTATGAGCCGAGGGAAGCGCTTGACGGAGGCGCGGACGGGCTAGATACGGCCAGAGAGATTGCGGATGAAAGCGCGATGCTGCTGTCTTCCGGCGGCGGTCTTTTCATGGAATTGAGCGCAGAGGACGATCATACTGCGAAGATGTCGGAATATCTCAGGGAATTGGGGTTCGAGGAAATACGCTGTGTACGCGACGTGTATGGCGCGGAAAGGTTTGTCTGCGCGGTGCTTGGCGGCGGAATTTGACTTTGCGGATGGCGCCGGGGTTCGTTATATGAAGGACATAATAATTTTAGGCAGCACGGGATCGATCGGCGAAAATGCGCTGCGGGTGGTGAAATCTCTTCCGGACCGTTTTCATGTGACGGGACTGGCGGCCAACTCAAACTGGGAGCGCATACTCGAGCAAGCGGCGGAGTTCGGAGTAAGGACAGTCGCGCTTAGAGACCGCCGAGCGGCCGCGCTGGCCAGGGAGCACGCTCCATCCGGGATAAACGTTCTTGACGGCCGTGAAGGGGTTTGCGAACTGGCATCCTCCCCGGACGCCGGACTTGTGATATGCGCTGTTGTGGGCATGGCGGCGCTGGAGCCTGCCGCCGCCGCGGTCTGCGCCGGGCACGATCTGGCCATCGCCACCAAGGAAGTGCTAGTGGCCGCCGGGGAATTTTTCTGCGGGCTGTGCAGAGGCCACGGGGTGAATCTTCTGCCGGTGGATAGTGAACACAGCGCGCTGTTTCAGGCGCTTTTTGACAGCGGTCGCGTTCCGGCGTGCGCAAGGATGAGGGCAGTGCCGGGAGTGCCTGACGCTCCGGCCGAGCAGATTGTGGCAAGGCTCATCCTCACCGCTTCGGGCGGACCGTTTGCATTTCGTCCGGAAGTGGATTTCTCAAAAGTTACTGTGGAGGAAGCCCTGAATCATCCCCGGTGGAAGATGGGCCCGAAGGTTACCGTGGACTCTGCCACGATGATGAACAAGGGGCTTGAAATCATAGAGGCAAGAAGGCTTTTCAACATGCCTTCTTCACGCATTTCAGTGCTTGTGCATCCGGAAAGCATTGTGCATTCTCTGGTGGAGTTTGCAGACGGAGCGCAGATAGCGCAGCTTGGCGTGCCCGACATGAGGCTTCCGATTCAGTACTCGATGACATGGCCGGAGAGGCTCGGCAATGAAACGCTGCCGAGGCTCGATCTGGCGGCTGCGGGAGAGCTCCATTTCTTCGAGCCGGATCCGTCGCGGTTCCCGTGCCTCAGGCTGGCGCGTGAAGCGGACGCGGCGGGAGGGTTTGTCCCGGCTGCAATGAATGCGGCCAACGAAGCGGCTGTGGACGTGTTTCTCAAAGGAAAAATCAGGCTGCCCGACATTTGGAAGACGATTGAGCATGTTATGGAGCGGACGCCGGACGCAGGGGAAATGACGCTGGAAAGCGTGCTTGAGGTCGATGCGTGGGCGCGCCGTACGGCGCTGGAGGCTCTGAGGTGAGCGGGGCGGCAAAGCGCGGCCGCGTGCTGTTTATGGCGTCGCAGCCTTATTTCAGCTGGCGTGGTTCCCCTATCAGGCTTGGTTTTGACGTCAGGGCCATATCTGAAAACGGATACGATGTGGATTTCCTCACGCTTCCCATAGGCGAGGATCGTGAGATCCCCGGTGTGAGAATCGTCAGGGCGCCGAATTTGTTCCGTGCGAAAAAGATAAGCATAGGGCCGTCGCCGCTCAAACTTGCGTTTGACGCAATCATGTTTGCGCAGGCTTTTCTTATGGCCTGCCGCAAAGATTACGATATTTTTCACGGAGTCGAGGATTGCGGGCCTGCAGCGCTGATTCTGGCAGGAATACGCGGAGCAAAGGCGGTATTTGAAAAGCATTCCGATTCCGGCAGCTACAAGTCGGGCGCTTTGATAAGCATGTACAACCGCATGGAGAAATTTGTTGTGAGGAATGCGGATGCGGTGATAGGAACCGGCCCCGGCCTTGCCGAACGCGCCTCGAGGCTGAACCGGTACGGCGCGGCCTATCACATAAGCGATATCCCTTCCTCCCTCGCGGAGCCCGATGCGGAGGGCACGGCGGCCGCGAGCCGCGAACTCAGGCAGGGCGGCCCCGGCGAGATAATTGCCACGTACGTGGGTTCGTTTGCGGTTTATCAGGGAATGGATCTCCTTTTTGCGTCCATACCGAAGGCTGTTTCAAAATGCCCAAACCTGCGGATTGTCATCATAGGCAGCGGCGATGCGGAAATCGAGCGGCGCAAATCGGAAATGGCCGCGGCTGGATGTGCGGACAAGGTTTCATTCATAGGCACGCGGGATCCGGACATCCTTCCGTGTTATCTTGCGGCTTCGGACATACTGCTTTCCCCGAGGATCGCAGGCATGAATACGCCTCTTAAGCTCCTGGATTATCTCAAGGTATCCAGGGCGATAGCGGCGACGGACAATCAGGCCAACAGGTTCATTCTCGACGAGTCTACCGCAGTTCTGACTCCGCCCGATCCGGATTCTTTTGCCGCCGGCGTCGCAGCGCTGGCGGCGGATCCTGCTCTCCGTGAAAAAAAGGCGGAGAGCTGCCGCAGGCTGGTGGACGAAAAATATAATTTCAATGTTTTCAAGGCGTCGCTTGCGAAGTGTTACTCTGATGTCCTGACGCGGGAGAAAAAATGAAACGGAAGTTTGAAGAAACGGATCCCGACGGGATACTTCTGGTTGACAAACCGGTGGGAATGACCTCACACGATGTTGTGGGCGCGGTGCGCAATATGTTCCGCGTCAATAAGGCCGGACACGGCGGAACGCTCGACCCCGGGGCTACGGGGTTGCTCGTGGTGCTGCTCGGGAAGGCGACGCAGATTTCCGACCGGGTGATGGGCGGCGACAAAATTTACGAGGGAGTGCTGAATCTCGGAGCGGTTACGTCGACACAGGACGCGGACGGGGAGGTTGTGGAGACTCACGATGCGTCCGGCATCACACAGGAAAGGCTGGAATCTGTGATAAAGGCGGACTTTACCGGAGATATCTATCAGACGCCTCCGATGGTCTCCGCGGTGAAGATCAACGGCGTTCCGCTGTACAAAATGGCAAGACGCGGCGAGACTGTCGAACGCAGGCCCAGGCTTGTGCACATATACAGCTTCAAGGTGCTGTCTTTCGGTATCCCGGCATCGGCGATAAGGGTGAAATGCACAAAGGGCACATATATCAGGACCCTGTGCCACGATGTCGGTGCGGCTCTGGGCTGCGGCGGATACTTGTCGGGTCTGCGCAGGATTTGTTCGGGGTCATTCAATGTGGACAGGGCGGCGCCGTATGCGGAGCTTTCAAGGATGACGCGGGAAGAGATGATCCGGCGGCTTGTGCCCGTGGCGGATTTCCTGTCCGGGCGCGTTTGAACCCCCCCCCGGGCGGCTCGCCATACGGCGCAAGCGGCATTTGACCGTATTTTATCCGTACGCAGCGGCTTATCCGAGGTCATACAGCTGGCGTATCACCTCGAAACGGTCGTTTCTGGCGCGGTCATAATCTCCGCATCGTGTTGTAAGGACAATCACATATAGATTTTTTTCAAAATTTATAAACACCGTCTGCCCGCTCCATCCGGAGTGGAGCAGCGAAGTACCGAACAAGTAATCGGCCATGCACTTGTCGTATATGACCCAGCCGAACCGCCTGTATCCGTCAATCTTAAGCTTTCGATCGGGTTCTGTCTCTCTGAACGAATCTTCCAAGAAAAGCCTGCCGTTTTCGTATTGCCCATGGCGGAGATAGCAGAGCATGAGCCTGGACAGGTCGCGGGCCGTTGTGAACAGTCCGGCGTTGCCGGAGCATCCGCCGTCGCGGTAGATTCTGAACGCCACAAAATCCGAAATCTGCCCCGGTCTGTCAGTGCCCGTTGTCTGTGCAATACGTTCTTCCGGAACATTAACGGGTTTGCCGAGCGAAGTCTCGTGCATTCCGAGCGGACTGAAGATTTCCCTGCTGCAGAATTCTGAAAATGTCCGGCCTGTTATCCGTTCAACAATCATGGACAGCAGGATATAGTTCCAGCATGCGTAGCTTATTTCTTTTCCCGGCGGGAACGGGGGCGGGGTCGTCAGCATGTTTTTCAGTATCTGCGCGCCTGACTCGTTGAAATACGGGCGGACCGGCTGTCCGGGGATGTCCCGGAACCCGGATGTGTGGTTGGCGAGATCCCGAACCCGCACAGGTATGGAAAGCCCGGGTTCGAAATCGGGCATGTAGTCTGTGAAAGGGGCGTCGAAATCAATCAGTCCGCGCGAATGGCATATCAGCAGTGCGGTTGCAGCGGCGGCGGCTTTGGTTACGCTGGCGACGTCCGTTACCGTATGCGAGTCCATTTTAAACCTATGGCGGTTTTCCGCATGCCCGAACCCTTTGTCGCAGTAAATGCCGTCAAGATTCCCGGCAAGAACGGCGGCTCCGTTGATTATTTTGTCGTTTATGTCATCGAGTAGAATTTGTTCAAACGGCTTCGTCATACAAAAACCTTCATTTGCGGAACAATGTTAGGATAGCGCAAAATTCCGCATATTCGGAGACAAAAATCCGGTCTCTTTCCCGGGAATGGCGGCGGGCGGTCTGCGCGCAGCTTCGCTTGCCGTTTTGATTCTGCGGGCGCTTGTTTTCATGCTGCGCGCTATGTGGGGCTGGACTTCGGCCTGCATCCGGATGCAGGGGGGAAAGCGGCGGTTTTTATGGCCGTGCGGGGCGGAATAGCCGAGTTCCTCGAAGCAGTTTATTGGCATACCTGCGTTCGCAGCCTGCCATGCCGCAAAACTCGTTCAACAGTCCTGAAGAAAGGCCGGGGCGGCTGCCGGCAGGATGGGCGCCATCGTTTCCTTGCGAAGCGTGATTTCAGCATGCCGTAACGCGCGGCGTTGCTGTCCCGGGTATTTAGCCGCGTACTCTCCTCTCCTCGCGGTTTTCTGGGAAACTTCCATTGCATTAGAAAGTGAAACATTACTGTTTTTGGATATGGCGCGTCCAATTAGTGGGGGTTGTGCTTTTGTATGTTTTTTCTCCTGTCTGTTGTCCTACGGCAGTGATGGACGTTAATTTCGGCAAATTGCATGATTTGGGCGTTGAGGTTGGCGGCACCAATGTTGGGCTTTATGTGATTCAGTATGTGTTGTAATAGAGAATGAATATGAAAAAATGTCTGTTTGTGTATGTGCATTGTCATTGTTGTTCGGTGCATACTCGATTTTTTGCGCAGGCTGCGTCCGGTGTAGAGATGCGGAAGAGCAAAACAATCTTGGCAAACGTTATTTGGATGGCATAAGTGTTGAGAAGGACGAACGTGAGGCAGCGAAGTGGTACCGATTGGCTGCTGATCAGGGAGACAATGACGCGCAAGATGCATTGATCCGCCTCGGGTACTAAATGGTGCGCGAGCATAGAGTGCGCGGAGGATGCGCACGGGGTGAATATCGTTGAATTTGCGAAACCAGTGTTCTATAATCGCGCAATTTGGCGGTATTTTGCGCCTGACGGATACATTGCGGCAGCACACGGCAGTGTGCGGGAGAGCATGTCCGTCAGCCCGCCGGTTCGTCAATGAAAGGGGTTTGTGTGATGAATAATGCAACGATGGAAGAGCAGATTTCCGGTGCGATAGTAAGGCGTTTTTTCAAGAAGTTTGAGAGCAATCTCGCGGTGGATGTAGCAATAGTCGGCGCGGGGCCGTCCGGTCTGGTGGCGGCGCACGATCTTGCATCAATGGGTTTCAGGGTTTGCGTTTATGAGAGCAAACTTGCTCCCGGCGGCGGTACCTGGGGCGGCGGGATGCTCATGAACGAGGTTGTGGTGCAGGATGATGCGGCGCAGATACTGCATGAGTTCGGGATAAGGACTGAGCCTTACGGAGGCGGGTACCATACGCTGGACTCCGTGGAGATGGCGTCCGGGCTTATTTTCGGGGCTCTCAAGGCCGGAGCGGTAATCTTCAATTCGGTTCGTGTGGAGGATGTTGTAATACACGAAGGAGCGGTTTCAGGCGTGGTTATAAACTGGAATCCGGTGGCTAGGCTGGAGATGCATGTCGATCCGCTGGTGGTGGTCTCGCGCGCTCTTCTTGACGGAACCGGGCATCCGAGCGAGATCGTCTCCAAGGTCGTGAACAAGGCCGGGATGCAGGTGGACTCCCCCACGGGCGGAATCCTCGGGGAGAAACCGATGTGGATGGAGGACGGTGAGCGCACTACGGTGGAGAACACGAAGCGCCTCTGTCCGGGACTTTACGCATCCGGCATGGCGGCAAACAATGTGCAGGGCGGCTTCCGCATGGGGCCGATCTTTGGCGGAATGCTGAAGAGCGGGCGGAAGATCGCGAAAATAATAGCAGAAGATCTTTCAAAATGAGCGGGGCAGTGCCCGGCGTGTTCGGGCTGTATCTTGTCGTCACAAACCCTGTATCGGGGTATGTGAGATGCGCCGAGGCTGCGGTACGCGCCGGGCTTGCGTTTGTGCAGCTGAGGATGAAACATTCGGACCGGGCCGAGGTGCTGCGCACGGCGCGCGAGATGCGTGCCGTGACTTCCGGGAGCGGTACGTTTTTTATAGTGAACGACGATCCGTCCGTCGCGGCCGAGAGCTGTGCGGACGGCGTGCATCTCGGGCAGACGGATATGAGCATCGCGGAGGCGAGGAAACAGTTCCCCGGGATTCGCATATTCGGGTTGTCCACGCACAATCCCGGGCAGGAGGAGGAAGCATGTGGGCTTTCTCCCGACTACATCGGCGTGGGGCCGGTGTTCCCGACGCCCACGAAAGAAAAGCCGGATCCTGTGCTCGGCGTTGACGCCGCAGGTTCCATGATCGTCCATGCGCGTGCGCATGGGATTGCATCCGTGGCCATAGGCGGGGTAAACGAGTCCAATATAAGCGGAGTAGTGCGTGCCGGGGCCGTGAATTTTGCGGTGGTCAGGCCGGTGTGCGGCGCATCCGATCCGTACGAGGCAATACGCGCTTTGACCGCGGAATGGGTTTGCGCTCTGGAAAAGGCCGGCCGCACGGCGGACCTGTCCGCGGCCGTGAAGCGGTTCCGTGACGTTTTATAGCCGCGGCGGAGTTTTGAGTGTTGTATGAGGCGCTGCTTTAACGTACAATATCGGGCTTAAGTATAGTGGTTTTCGCTTCCGGTACTCTTGAATGGGCTGTGTCGCCCATGGTATGCGGGGCGGGATATAGTGAAAGACTGATACTATGAACAAAGAATACAAACTTGCGATTGTCGGCCTTGGCGGTATGGGTAACTGGCACAGGGAGACCATAGAAAGAATCGAAAATCTTTCGGTTTGCGGAAGTTTTGATATAAAGGAATCGAGGCAGGAATTCGCCAGATCGCACGGGCTCAGGACGTATGGAAGTTTGGACGAAGTCCTGGCGGATCCGGAGGTGGACATAGTTTTGTGTTCTACGCCGAACGACTGTCACCATGACATAGTGGTGAAGGCCCTGCGCGCGGGCAAGAATGTCGTGTGCGAGAAGCCGGCAGCCGTATGCGTGGCGGAGCTTGAGGATATGATCCGCGTGGCGAATGAGACCGGCAAACTGTTCGTGGTGCATCAGAACAGGCGCTGGGATGAAGACTATCTCACGGTGCGCAAGATAATCGAAAACAAGAGCTTGGGTGAAGTTTTCAGGATTGAATCGCGAGTGCATGGTTCGCGCGGCATTCCCGGCGATTGGCGTCAGGAGAAGGAGCACGGCGGCGGGATGATTCTCGATTGGGGCGTTCACCTTCTTGACCAGATGCTCATGATGCTTCCGGGCAAGATCCGCAAAGTGTATGCCACGGTGTCGCATGTCACAAACGAGGTCGTGGACGACGGATTTACGGCGGAGCTTACGTTTGATTCCGGCATTGTGGCGCTTGTGGAGGTGGGTACGAGCAATTTCATCAATCTTCCGCGCTGGTACGTGCTCGGGCGCGACGGGACGGCGGTAGTGGAGTGGGGCTGCAAAGGCAGGATGGTATGCGTGACGGACTGGAGCGCTAAGGATGCGGTTCCGATCCGTACGGCCGCGGGACTCACCAAGACGATGGCTCCGCGCACGGACGACACTATCCGCGAGCTTCCGCTTCCGGAGGTGCATTCCGATATACGGGATTTCTATCGGAACGTGATGGACACAATTTCCGGCAAGGCTGAGATAAAAGTCAAGCATTGTGAAGTTCTGCGGGTGTTCAAATTGATGGAGGCCATTGCCGCTTCCGCCGAGAACGGTGTGTGCGTCAATTTCGAATAATTCCGGTTCTCGCGGCAATTTTTCTTCCGAACGGACGGAGCCGCTTTATGCGCGCTCCGTCCGTTTTCTTTCTGGTGTGTTTCGGACGCGGGCGGCAACCTGCCGTCGAAAGCGCCGAAGAGGCTTGGCGCAGGATGAATTTCCGGCCCGAGTGGGCGAATTCGGAGGGAATTGCGGATTAGAATGCGCCTGTATGCGGCGGCAGCGTGGAGACGCTGCCGCGCTACCATCGGTAGAATCTGTACGGATCATCGTCCGCCGTGGGTTCCTGAAGATAAAAACCGGCTGACTTCTTCGCATCCGATCGGATTTCCGGTTTCCCGAGCATGCCGCCCGAAAGGTATGTGTTGTTTACTTTTACCGCGATGACGTTGCCGGTCTCGTTCAGTTCGCTCAGTTTGATTTTGTACTGACGGGGGACGCTCCAGCAGTCGTTCGGGTTCGATTGTCTTGTAACCTCGCCCAGAAAGCGCCCATTGAGCCACACGGAAGACTCGTCGTCGATGGGGCCGAGATAAAGCGACGCTTCATCGGAAGTCATCTTCGGCGGCCTGTCGAAACGCAGCCTGTAGACGAAGACGCCAAGGTAGCCGGACAAATCGCCGTATTGCGAATTGAATGTGCCGGGTACGCGGAATGTGCGCCACGCGGAATCGTCGAAATCGGGCATATGCCATTCGCCGCTCAGTTCCCCGTTGTTTCCGGCCGGCATGCCTTTCCACAGTTCCGGAAGTTTGAATTTATCGATTTTGACCGGGGCGGAAAGCAAATCGGAAAGGCTGAGTCCGGATACGGCGCCCAGATTGCGCAGCACCTGCGACACCATATGCGTATTTCTGCGGAAAGAGGTTCTCAGGAAGCCGAGATCGGGATTCTGATAATCGAGGAGCCACGGAGCGATCTGCAGCATAACATATGCGCCGGAACCATCCGGAATCTCCGCGAACGCGTGCTTCCCGCCGTCCAATTCCAGCGCGGCATACTTGATCCGGGCGGAGTGGACGTAGAATCCGGAGGCCGGTACGCCGGCGAATATCCCGGAGCCGGCTCCCGGCGGCGCTTCCGGCGGCGCTTCCGGCGGCCCGGTTCTCTCGGCCACCGGGACGAGGCCGCCGGTGAACGACTTTGTTTCTCCGGCGTTCAAGCCCAGCCCGATGGCATATGCGCCATTTTTCACCGCCCGGTGCAGGGAGTCGGGTATTTCGGATCCGGTCTCTGCCACGATTACGGACTCCGGTGGTATTTCCCCGCCGTCATAAATTTCGTATTGGATGCGCAGCGCGTCGAGGAACTCCGCGGCATGTTTGCCGCCGCGCAGGAGTATCACGCGCCGTACTCCGGCGGGGGAAGGGAGGGGCCGCGCGAAGAGATTCTCTTTTATGCGGACGGCGGCGGGGTCGAGCAGAGAGCGTCCGGTGACTTCCAGCTGGCACAGTGTGATTCTGCCCCGGCCTTCGCGGCTTTCAAGCAGGGCGGCGTACTGCATGTCGAATCCTCCGGTGAGCACAGGGGTGATGTTCCCGGCTTCGGGAATTTCGATGAGGGAATGCGCGACATTGCCCCAGTTACCGTTTCTCCAGACTCTGGTGTTTTCGAATCCGGCCCATTCGGCGGTTGGCTGTTCGAGGGAAGCTCCGGCAATGTATGGGGGGAGCGTTGTCGATTCGCCGCGCCACTCGCAAAACGCGTCCTTATCCATGTCTCGCAAAATTTCCGACTGCGGCGCGGCGGCGAACAGCCTGCGGAGCCCCTGTGCATTGGTGCGGAAGCCGAAGCGCCGTTCCAGCGCTTCCGGAGTCTGTTCGAATATTATTACGTCAAGGCCGTCGCGGACGCGCGAAGCTCCCGGGAACACCGCGTCTGAGGAGAGCGCGCCTCTGCCGATGACAAACCTGTCGAACCCGGCAAGTGAGTCCGACGCTTCCACAAGCGAGTACTTCACGCCCATGCGGTCAAGTTCCGCGGCGGTATCTCCGGACGGGTCGTACAGGGCGGTTCTGACTTCGGGCAGGGGTACGGGCGCGCGGAAGGGGAGCACCGAGAAGTCAAAAGAATCGGCGGTTTTCCCTTGTGCTGATTCGAACTGTGCGGAGAGCCTGAATCTGCCTCCCGGCGCGTCGGAGGGAATGGTGAAAGATATGGGCGCAAAGACCGTCTCTCCCGGTTCCGCCGTGAGTATTTCGGAGCCGGAGGCGCGCAGTCCGGAAGCGGAGGCGGATCCGTCCAGAGGCTCTGTGCGCCATGAGCAGCGCACCGTAGCGGTGCTTCGCGAGTCGTTTGATACCGCAAGCTGTTTTTCGACGGTTTCCCCGGCGGCAAAACAGGACGATTTCTCGGTGAAGTGGCACGGCGCTCCGGCTATCCATGCGGCCGCAGGCATATTGACCTCGCGGAACACCCTGCCGATGCGGGTGTCGGTGAATTTTTCTCCGGAGAGCCCGGAATACAGGAAATTGCCGGCGGCGGTGAAGTTGTCGGGGATTATTCCGGGGCGTCCGAATCCGGAAAAGCGGTCGGGATTGGGCAGGGGCTCGGGCCTGCGCGTTTCTGCCGGATCCGCTATGATTTCCTGATCCCATGGGAGGCAGGCGGAAAGTCCGTATGCCCTGAAGCTGCGCCAGTTGCTCTTGAGATACCGCGCCGTGATTTCGCGGTATATATCGCTTTTGCGCAGGGGGCGGCACATGTCTCCCCATGCGGGTTTGCCGGTTTGTGCCCAGAGGCGTCCTTCGTGTTCGAGCACGGCGAGTTCCGCGTCCGTCAGCTTGTATGCGTCCGGGCCTATGGTCTCGGCGGCGAATTCGCTCAGCCATACGCACTGGTCGGCGCGGGTTCGCCATATGAAACCGGGACCGCGGTAGCTGGACCACGATGCGATGTGCGGCATGCCCCATTCAACGAAGAAAAGGGGTTTCACGCCGTGATTTGCCCAGTGGGCGATCCAGTCGTCGCGTTCGCGCTCCGGCGACCAGTTCAGGTATATGTTGTTGGACATCACATCGCCGAGGTTCCCGGACGAGTGATGGTACACGGGGCGCGTGCCGTCGATCTTTTTTATTATTTTTTCCAGTTCCGACGCCATAGGCCGACGGGACCATTTTTCGAGAGTGCCGGCCTTCTCCGGGCAAACGACGCCGTCCATGGCGAGGGGGTTGAGATCGCCCGCATACGCGCACTGGTTATGATTCACGGCGTACAGTGCCACGGAAGGATGGTTTTTGATGCGTCCGATGATTTTGCGCGTGAGCGATTCGTACGCCGCGAGGGTTCCGGCGTCCGATGTTTTCCATCCGAAGTCGGCGCCGTGGGGCAGGGAGAACGACACAATAATGCCGGCCTTATCGGCTTCGTCGAGCATTGACTTGATGTATCCGGTGGTTCCCGGCCGGAAGTTGTAGTTGCCCATTATGCATGCGTTGAAGCCGTATTCCTTCATTTTGGCGAAGGTGGCGGCCGCCCCGGCGGAGCATGCGGCATCGGCGCCGCGGTTGGCGTTGCCGGCAAGCAGCGCCCGCAGGTGTATGGGGAGTCCGTTGAGCATGAAATCCCTCCCGGATATTGAGAAGGTGCGGAACCCGAACGGCTCGCGGAACGTTTCGTCCAGCACGCCGCCGTCGGGGCCCAGCAGTACTACGGCCGCTTCGTAGAGGTTGGGATTGTCTGTGTCCCACGCGAGAGCGTCACGCCATACGGTGGAAACCCATATTTCCTTCGCTCCGCCGGGGACGGATGCCGGCGCGGAAGAATGCTTTTTTACGCCTTTTTCGTAGATATCGATCCGCACGGAAGATTTTTCCGGCGGCGGATTGCCGAAGGAGACGCAGGCGGAAAGTGACTTTTTCACGCCGTCGGTCTTGAAGACCGCGTCCGCTATTCCGGCGTCCGCCGGTTCTGCGATGAGGAACACATCCCCTGTGATGCCTCTCAGTTTAAGCTCGTCCTTGTTTTTGAAAACGGCGTCCGAGTCCATTATCACGGTCTGTTCCTCGGACAGCGGAATGGCCAGCAGTCTTATGGCGATGCGGTTGATTACGCCGATTTTCACGGCGTCCGTGATGTCGAGGCGTCCGCCCGGGAAGGTTATTTCGCCGGCCTTTTCTCCGTTGACGTACACCTCGGCGAAGCTCTGCAGCCACTCGACGTCCAGAATTACGCGTTTGCCGAGGAAGGTGGACGGCACTTCCATGCCGCGTTCGTACCACGCTTCCTTCAGCTGGGCGCCGGCTCCGCGCTGCTTCTGCCATGCGGGAAGACAGAACTGCTGCGAAATCCCGGGAACAGCGTCCTGTGACGGCCATATTCCGGGCACTTTGAACCAGCCCCATCCGGCGCCGTCTTCCGGGATTTTCTTCTCGGGCGTGTAAGCCGGATAAAATCTCCAGAGGCCGTTGAGGCATATGCGCTCGCGCGCGGCGTTCTTTTCGTGGAGTGAAGCGGAGACCGGCGGCATGGCGGCGGCCTCGTCTATGGGACACGGGAGATCCTCCGGGCGCGCCAGCGTTTCCGCAATCGTCACGGAGATGTCGTCGAGCATGAGCGTGCCGGAGCGCCCGCGCATATAACCATCTATCTTGAGCGCCGCGGCTTCAGGCGGAATGTTGTAGACGCGTTCGAACGTTTTCCAGCCGCCGGAACTTCCCGAAATGTGGAAGACTTCCGGCCACTTTCCCGCCATGCGTCCGTCTCCGTCGGTAAACATCATGGCCAGACGCCCGTCGTGCCATGCCTCCTCCCCCTGTACTACGTCGACGGCATTGTACCTCAGCGCCACTTTAAGCGAATAGGCGTTTTGCGGGATCGGGATGTTTTGTGAAACGGAATGCATGGCATTTGACAGCACTGCAAAGCGCCCTCCGTTT
This sequence comes from uncultured Verrucomicrobiota bacterium, assembly GCA_949285835.1. GTDB lineage: Bacteria > Verrucomicrobiota > Kiritimatiellia > RFP12 > UBA3636 > CASEAR01. The sequence continues at coordinate 14,438 of CASEAR010000133.1, forward strand.
CCGTCGGATTCCGCAGGCGGGAACGAGTCTTTCCTCCATCCCTCCGCTCCGTTCTCGAAGTCTCCGTTCTTAATGAGCTCCGCGCCGGGGCTGCCCGGTGCGGAACGTTTGATTTTTCTTTCTGGCAGACTCGGATTCCCGCCCGGTCCGCTGTTCACCTTGACGGAGATGTCGTCGAGCATAAGTATGCCGGATTTTCCCTGCATATATCCGTCTATGCGCAGAGTCGCGGCATTGCCGGGCACGTCGTACGTGGTTTCAAATTCGCTCCAAGGTGCGGAACCGGTGATGCGGAACCCTTCCTGTGGATCGCCGGTGCGGTTGCCGGAGGCGTCCAGAAAAGTTATGGAGAGCCCGCCGGTCTCCGCGGGTTTTTCTCCGGCGGCGATGTTTTCCGCCATATACGAGAAAGAGACGCGCACGGACGCGGTTCCGCGCGGGATGCCGATGTGCTGCGTCAGGATGCGCATCCTGTCGTTGAGGAAAGCGCACATGCCGCCGTTTCTGCCTTCACGGAGCTGTGGGAAAGAGCTCTTGCGCCACCCGGTGGAGTCGGCTTCGAATCCACCGTTTACGACAAGCTCCACATTCTCCCTGGCGGATTCCCCGGCATCGGGCCCGGCGCCGTCCCTCTCGGGATCAGCGGCGAGTGCGTGCGCGCATAACAAAATGCAGAGAAAATATAAAGTTCTTCCCGAACGTATCGCTCCGGCGAGCGCATGTGCGCATATCAGAGCCGGGGCCTGAAAAAAGTTCTTGCAGCCGGTCATATAAAGTTCCTGTACGAAAGCAAAATCCTGTATAAAAATCCATAACGGCGCGGCCGAATTTTGCATCGGGCCGCCGGGCTGCGGAGATATCGACGCAACCGCCGGCGATTATATCTGCATACCGTCTTTTATGTCCAGTTTTATAATGCCTGCGCAGTTGTTCATAGTTATGGACACCGTACCAAAAATAGGGAAAACCCCATTGGTCAAATTCAAGGACACCGAACCAGGGATTTCTCTGTATCATGAAAGGGTATGAAAACCATGGCTAATCGAACTTTCTCGGAAATCCT
>CASEAR010000134.1 GCA_949285835.1 uncultured Verrucomicrobiota bacterium
GAGGATCGTTTGATGATTCAGAAAAGCTCGAACCGATATCCTGACGGCGTCCGTCATCCAAGCATCCGAAGCGTTGCGTCGAAGTTCGGGCTGTCGGAAACGACGTTACGGAGGGAACTGAAGCGCGGCGGTCCCGAAGGGGAACATTGTATGCGGCTCAGGGACAAGAAGAACGTCCGTTGGCAGTTCTTCCCTTACGATGCCGAATTCGCCCACCGGGACATCGTCTCCAAGGGCCATCAGAAAGGCCCGCGGGGTAAACTGACAAACAGGCACATCGAGCTGTTCAAGCCGTATCTCCAGATCTGGCGTTCCATTCCCGCAGCATACCGCATCATGGTGAAAGAACACCAGGACGTTGACTTACCGTGCCTGCGCACATTCCAATATCACGCCGAAAGAGGCGAATACGACACGTGCGTCAATGGAAGGAAAAGTCAGAAGGCGCTCTCGAAAGCCGGATGGCAACACATGTGTACCGTGTAAGGTCACCGCAAACCGGCTCACGCGGCGGCGCCCGGCACAAGCAATCCCGTCAGAAGGCCTGCCGTAAGGCCCTTGCCGCCTATAGTTCGACGCCCCGCAGTTTGGCGATCAGTATGCCGTAGTTTGAAATGGGAACTCCCGCTTTCACCGCAGCGTCGATCCTGCGCCGCATCTCACGCCTTGGAAGCATGCATCCGCCGCAATGAACCACAAGCGAATACGGAGAAAGGTCTTCCGGCCACGCGTTTCCGGAAACGAACTCGAATACCAGCTTTTTCCCGGTTTTTTCAAGCATCCAGGCGGGTATTTTCTGCGTTCCGATATCGCCGCACTGCCTCCTGTGGGTGCAGCCCTCGGCAACCAATACGCGATCACCATCGCGCAGGTGATCCAAAGTCTCTGCGCCTGTCTTTTGAACCTCATAGTCCCCTTTGTATCTTGCAAAGAGGATGGAGAAGGATGTGAGCTCCACGGATGCGGGAACAATTGACCTGACCTCGGCAAAAGCCTGCGAGTCTGTAATCACCATCTTCGGAGGATTCTTCAGAGAGGCGAGGACTTTCTCCAGACCATCCGTTTGAGTAACTATTGCCGCCGCATTTGAATCTAGAACGTCGCGGATGGTTTGCTGCTGAGGAAGGATCAGCCTACCTTTCGGGGCGGCGGCATCTATCGGAGTGACAAGCACCACAACATCACCCGGAGAGAGCCGGTCTCCTACAATTCTCAACCCGGACGCTACTCCGGACTTCATCTCGGAAAGAGCCTTTTTCAACTCATCCACGCCGGCCCCTGTCAAGGCGGATACGCCCAGCGCTTTCACTTTCAGCCGTCTCGACGCTTCAAGCACGGCGCCATCCGGATCGCCGCATAAGTCGATTTTGTTCACCACGGCGGCGAACGGCACCCCTGCAGCCCTCAGGCGAGATGCGATCTCCTCGGCGAAGCCGTCGATCCCGCATCTTCCGTCCGCCACGAGAACCGCAAAATCCGATTTACGCATTTCCTCTCCGGCCCGCTTTATGCGGAGTGCACCCACCTCAGCGTCATCGTCATCCAATCCGGCTGTATCGACGAAAAGCACAGGACCCAATGGAAGCATCTCGACTGCCTTGCGAACCGGATCCGTCGTCGTCCCGGGAACGTCCGAAACTATGGACACCTGCTGCCCGCACAGCGCATTAATCAAGCTCGACTTCCCGGCGTTCCTGCGGCCAAAAAAAGAAATGCGGAACCGTTCGCCCTCAGGAGTGGAATTCATCTCAAAAAAGTTTCAGCCCGGCGCGATTACTCTGCGGAATCATCTCCGCATACGGCCTTCACCATCTCGGACGGGGTCGATGCGGCAAGGAGACGCTCACGAACCTTCCGGCTCGAAAGGAACCTGCTTATTTCCGCAAGGAACTTAATGTGCGAGCTGGTGTCCGAGGAATGGCTCAATGTCCCGACGAAAATCGTCGTTGCCTCTCCGTCGAGGGAGTCAAAATCCACGCCTTCGTGCGAGATCGCCACAATCGTAACCAGCCTGTCCACTACGTCGCACTTGGCATGAGGTATCGCCACTCCATACTGCATCCCGGTCGACATCTTCGACTCGCGGTCCGACAGCGCCTTAAGAACGACATCACGATCTCCGGCCCCTACCGCTCCGCTGGAAACAAGGCTGTCCGCAAGCTCCGCAAGAACATCGCTCTTTGTTCTTGCCTTGAGTTCCGGGACAAAAACGGTCTTCGTTAGGATTTCCGACAGCTCTTTCACGTCTTCGCTCACTTGTCTTGCCCTTCCAACGATAAATTCGCGCACTGCACAGCGCAGCGCAATTCAAATCACACATCCCTATGATGACCTTTTTTTTTGCGAAAGTCAAGCAAATGCCCCAGCACGCGAATCCCGGCGTTCCACAAAAACGCCGCATCGCTGAAGCTCCGCACTTCCAATATCTTCCGCATGACGAACGAAGGACTTGCAAACGAAGTATACAGCCTCCTGATAAGCTCGAAGATACGTTCGTCGGAAATCTCCGTTTTCATCACGGGCTCGCGCATATCGTAACGGTCCCAGTCCATCGTCCTTAGCCACCCGCTGCTGCTGCATTCACGGAAAAGCGGGGTGCCGGGATACGGGATCACGATTGTGCCCTGCAGGGTATCTATCCACCCTTTGTCGAATAAGCTCTTCGTCAGTTCCACTGTGGCGCACGCATCCTCATACGTTTCCCACGGATAACCGACCATGCACGTAACGTGCGGTTTAAGCCCGGCCTCATGCGCCATGCGTACAGATTCGGCGATACCGGCAGCCTTGGGGTATTTGCATATGCGTTCCAGCGTACTGTGACTTGCTGACTCCAGTCCGAACAATACGAACCTGAACCCGGCATCGGCCATAAGCCGGTAGGAACCGGCGTCAAGCACGCCCGGAATCATGTTGCACCCCATGGTCACACGCCTGTTGTAACCGCGTGATATCATGCCTGAACAAAACCGTTTCAGCCAGTCGCCGGCAGGAAAAGTGCCGGTATCGTCAAAAATTTCCCTTATATTGAAATCGTCCAGCAGTTTGCCTATTTCGTCGAGGACGTCTTCCACCGGGCGTACGCGCCACGAAGGGTAAAGCGTAGTCCATGAACAAAAGCGGCACTTGCCCCACCAGCAGTCCCTCCCGGACATGATGTATGTGCCGGGAGTCCTCCTGAAATTGCCGTTCTTCCTGCTGTACAAATCCCATCTGGTCAGCTTCCTGTCAATATTCGGAAGCTCCGCCAGGTTATTGCACGACACATCAAAGCCGCCTCCAGCCCCTCGAATTTCGCCGCCGTCGCCCCGCCACACTATCCCGCGCGGCGGCTCGGTTCCGGACTCCAGACTGCCAACCAGAGACTTCAGGGCGAAATCGTAATCGCCGCCTAGAAGAATGTAGTCCGCACAGCAGGATTTCATAGTCTCTTCCGGCAGAGCTGTCACATGATCGCCGCACAGGACAAATTTGCACCCTGGGCACAGGCTTTTGAGCCTGTCCACAGTTTTCCACGTCTTCTTTACGACAGGCGTCTTTGTCTCCGTGAG
>CASEAR010000135.1 GCA_949285835.1 uncultured Verrucomicrobiota bacterium
CAGCAAATCTTTTTCAGACTTACTGCTTTCATTAATTACCGATGGTGGCTGCTATTTAGTTTTATTAAATTGCTCGGGACACTTTGTCCACAAGTCGGAGCGTAGGACGAGGGACGGGGGCTTTCATATACGCCCAGTCTGCTGTTGACAGAGCGTATAACACACTACACTTTGCTTCGCAAAGTCATGTGCCCTCCGGCTGTATCGGTTGAGCAAAAGTCAGCGTGGGATTGATGTGGTATCTTTATCTAAGTGACCCCCCCCTGTCCCAGTTCCGTATATAACGAGATCCTTATCAAGACGAAATTGTATGGGCCGGTTGTTTTTAAAAGTCTGAACAGCGTCCGAATTTTGTATTATGCACGGGTTCTCACCACCAAAAATCAGCATGTGCTTATTTGACGTATCTTCAGCGACGGTGCCGTTTATCATGTATGAAGGCGCATCGGATTCAAAAACCAGTGCATTTAGGCGCCTGTCGCCGTCCAGACAGGGAAACGCAGCGCCGGCTGGAACCGCGCCGAAGACCAGAACATCGGTGTCGGATCCCTCCGGAGTCGGTCCGTCGTCGTCAATTCCGGCAGTCTCATTGTACCAGTTGCCCGGTGTGCTCATATTAAGATCCGCCCCGGAGTCTCCCGTCCACCTGTACGTGTCGCCCAAAGCCTCCTGCACCCATGCAAGCGCACATCCCGCCGCCACACACGAAACAACAAACGGCAATCTTGCCTTCATACGAACTTCTCCGCTGTAGTTTTTGCACAAACCTATTTCGCCAATCCTCGCCGCGTAATGCCTCACTGCAAAGCCGGAGCGCAAACAGACTTTCCTACGGCCACACTGAACGGCACTTTCACCGGCTCTATCCTTTCTCCGGGATTCTCAATGGCATGCATCAGCATTTCAACCGAAATCCGTCCCTGTTCCGACTGAGGAATAATCAATCCTCCGATGGAGATCCCACCGGCCTCGACTATGTCGTCGTCAAAACACATTACGGACAGTTCTTCCGGAATCCGCACCCCCAATTCCCGCGCACGGATGCATATCCACCGGGATTCCGCTCCTGTATATGTTATAACCGCAGTAGGACGCCCCCCGGACAAAAGCCACTCGTCCAGAAAGGAGAAATCCCCCTGCATGAATCTCCCGCAGCCGTTTTCATAATCGACTACGCATCCGTCCAGACCAAGCCTCGCGCACGTGTGCAGGAAACCGTCCATGCGATCCTTAATACTGTAATGAGACCCCGGTTTTGTCCTGGATTCCGGGCCGTAAACATAGTCCACAAATCCAATGCGGCGATGTCCCAAATTCGCAAAATATTCAACACCCATGCACGCGCCCCCGAAATCGTCCGGATACACACAATTGCTCCCATGCTTCGAATTGATCCAGATCACCGGAACAGGAGACCTGTTGACGCACTTCAGAAGATTTTCCGGTATGTCGGCATTGTAGTTGATTAGAAGGCCATCGCACATCAAGCTCGCGAGAAGTCCGGGAACGGACTGTGTATGCGACAACGACGAGTCCGACAGCTTCGCCACAGACACGTGGAGGCCGAACGATGAAGATGTGTCCAGTATCGAATCAAAGAGCCTGTTTGGAAGTATGCTTTTGCCCTCTTTTGTGCTGAGCAGAAGGCCGACGGCTCCATACCTCCCAGTACGCATGGCTTTGGCCGATGTGTGCGGAATATAACCCAGTCTCCTTACGGACTCGTTCACACGCTGAACTTTTTCCGGCCGGAATTTATCGCTTCCGGAGAGAATGCGTATCACTGTAGACACGGACACTCCGGCGTCCGCCGCAACTTCTCGTACAGTCACATGAGAAACCCTATTCATACATCATACCGAACTACATACCCCGAGACCCGCACGCAGCTCGGCTCCGCATGCCACCCCCTCAGCACATCGCCAACCTGCGACCCGGATTCGTCGCAAAAATAAATTCTAGAGTCAAGAATAAAATTATTACGTAATAAAAACACGCGCCTTATTGCGTAACTCTTTTATTCTCAACACAAATACACTTAATTTTACGCGAATGCGGTCTTTGCCGTGCAAAACTTTTTCCAAGCCGTTACGTCATGCAGTATTGCACTCCGTCTGCCGTCTCCAGTCGCGGCAAAATCTCTACCCCGCCGCACAGCCTTACACGGTTAAACCCGCCCGGTCATGCAAACTGCAGACTCGCGGCCACACATTTGAACCTCATAAGCGCCACCCGCAGCCTCCGCCCCGGCAAAGTTTGTCCGCGGGCAATCCTGACGGATTTTACGTCGCTTTACTCATCACTGACCGGTAAGACATGCAGACGCCCCGCGGACGTTGAACATGCCTCCCACGAACTGCCGAGACGAATCAAGACAGAACCGATGCAAACGCACCGTCCGAACAGAAAAGTCCGAACTGCACGCAACTCCTTCCGCTGAAACCCTTACACGGGTTCGCAGACACAGCAGAACCTGAGCACGGAACGGTCATCCTCAGCGGACAAAAAACGGCACGGACGGACGCACGGTGCTGTCCAATCCAACCCCTACTCGGAATTCGCCGCTCTCCAGGAGACGGTTCCCGTCAGCATCATAAAACCCCATCGCTTCTTCATTCAGCTCAAACTCAACTATGCTTTCGCATCCGGGATCCAGCGTGACTTTTCGAAATCCGACAAGCTCCTTCATGGGTCTGGATACGGAGGCCCTGACATCGGTCAAATAACACTGTACCACGGCTGTCCCACGGCGTGAACCGGTATTTATCAGCCTGCTTCGAACCGTAACGGTGTCCCATGCCGGAATTTCGGTTTTGTCCACGCAAATTCCGCTCACATCAAAAGTTGTGTACCCCAGACCGAACCCGAACGGATACATGGGCAGGAAATCTTCCCCGTTGTAGTATGGCCAGCCGTCATCGTAGAGGTTCGCATTTCTATTTTCCCAATCGTTTACCTTCCCTGGCATTTTCCGTCCGTAATAGATAGGGATCTGCCCCTCGTGCTCAGGCACTGTAATGGGCAACCTGCCGGAAGGCTCCTGCTCGCCAAAAAGCACATCCATCAGAGCGTTCGCCGTCTCCGTGCCACAATGCCATGCGTAGAGCAGGGCGTCCGCGTGGTCTCTGGCTCCGGGGATCGGAAAAGGCCGGCCTGAAACGCATACGACGACAAACGGTCGGCCTGTTCTTCTGACAGCGTCGACCAGTTCATCCTGCCCGACCGGAAGCCGGTAGCGCGCAGACGCGTGCGTCTCTCCGGTGCTGTTGCTGTGTTCGCCCACGCACAGCACGACGACATCGCACCTGTTTGCAAAACGCAGCTGCTCGTCCCACAACGCAGAATCCGTAATCGCCGCCGAAACTCCGCGCTTTTCGGCTTCTTCCGCAAACGCCTCCCCTATCGTCCGGAACTCATGCCCGGGACTGCCGAGATTCCAGCTGCCGCCCAACGGCCCGCGCTCATGAACCATGGGTCCTATCAGCGCCACGCGTTTGCCCTTCAGAGAATCCGAAAACGGAAGTATCCCGTTGTTTTTTGCGAGCACCATGCAATGCGCCGCCTGACGGCGCGACGCCGCAAGCGTCTCCGCCGAACGTATACGCGACGGATCCGCCTCTGTGTAGGGATGTTCAAACAGTCCGCACATAAACTTTATGCGGAGAATGCCGGACACCAGCTCGTCGATCGTTTCTTCCGATATACGACGCTCATTGATAAGCGCCTCTATATATCTGGGATAGAGCGAACGTATCATTTCCATGTTGACGCCGGCGTTCACCGCCGCTCTAACCGCGTCCTTTGCGTCCTGACAGGCGCCGTGAAATTCTATCTCGCCCACCGCACCCCAATCGCTCACGACAAATCCGCGGAAGCCCCACGTCTCGCGCAGCATCCGCCTTAGCAGGAACCCGCTTGCCGACGACGGTATGCCGCCATTGCTCTGGAAGCTCGTCATCACGGTGCCAACTCCGCCGCGCATAACCGCGGCCTTGAACGGCCTGAGTACAACGTTGTGAAATGTGCCGGACGTTATTTCGCTCGCATCGTAGTCCCTTCCGCCTTCGCAATATCCGTAACCGGCAAAATGCTTCGCGCACGCCACTATGCTGTCCGGAGCAGACATATCGTCTCCCTGAAACCCCTTGACCATTGCGACGGCCATCTCCTCCGCAAGATAGGGATCCTCGCCAAAGCCCTCTATCACCCTACCCCATTTCGGGTTGCGGCAGATATCCATCATTGGGGCGAACGTCCAGTGTATGCCCTCCGCAGACGCCTCGGACGCTGCCAGGCGTGCAGACCGGCGCACCTCCTCAGGGTCAAAGCTCGCGGCCTGCGCCAGCGGAACCGGCATCACCGTCCTGTGTCCGTGAATGATATCACGTCCGTTTATCACTGGAATACCGAGGCGAGACTCCTCCACCGCTATGCGCTGGTGGAGGTTTAACTCCTCCACGCTGATTCCGCGGGATCCTTCATTGCCGGCCCACTGGGAGTCGCAGCCTATGCGCGAACCCACCATTCCCTCGCGCAGTGCGTCTTCGTACGCCTTCTCATCGCCGAACTCCGCCCCCGTACACTGCACCATTTGGCCGATTTTTTCTTTCAAGGTCATTCGAGAAACAAGATCGGCAACCCGCCGTTCCACCGGCATCTGACTGTCCTTGTATACAGGGACTGTCGAAACATCTGACATAACATTCCTCCGTTAAACCAGCGGCGCGTCAAAACTCCCGCACGAACACCGGCCGCCCCGGCGGGTGCGCCGCATCGCCGATGATAACATTACGCGCCTTCGAAATAAAGCGCTAATCCAATCCGCCGCGCCCGGCCGCCCAAGCGCATCGCACGTCCGCGATATGCATTTCGCTCCGGCAGGTTTGATTCGGCTTCAGCCATTTGCGAGGCCTTGCAAAGCATCTATTGAGCAGCCCGGAACTCATGTGTCCGGCACAACCGTCAGCCTCCGGCGCTGCAAGCGTGGTTTGGGCGCAATGTTTACATACCGGACGCACTGCGCTATCATGTTCCGCCATGACAACCGCGCCAGACAACGCATCACGCAAAGATGCGCCAGACAAATCAATTCCCGAGAACGCATTCACATGCAAAAGATGCGGCGCATGCTGCCGGATTCGCGGAGAAGTCCGCCTCACAGGGCAGGACATAGCCGCCATTTCGCACAAATTCGGCGTGACCGAGGAGGAATTTATAGACAAGCATACGCGGCTTGCCTCGAACAGACAGTGGCTCGTACTTGCAGACCGCAAAGACGGTTCATGCGAAATGCTCAGCGAGTCCGGACTGTGCATCATAAACGACGTAAAGCCGGAACAGTGCCGGAATTTTCCGTCGCAATGGCGAAATCCGGATTCTGCCTCTTACTGCCCGGGGCTTTCCGCTCTCGGACCTCCGTACACAGCGGCGTGGCAGAGTCCGCACACTGCCGCCGCAGTTCCCAATTCCGACTGAACGCGCTACGAATTGCAGTCTGCCCGGTTGCACGATGCCGGTGCTGTGCATCGTCTCGACCGCCGCACAGGGCGGTCAAATGTCCTTGCACATGAAAATCTCCGAAGCGGCCTGTTCCTTGAGGAAAAGACACCCGCAGTCGGAAAACCCAAGCTTTCTGTAAAAGTGCTGAGCCTCCTCGTCCGCCTGCGTAGACGTCATAATTCTTGAAAACCCATCTCCGCGCATTGAAGACTCCCATTCCGTGACAAGCATGCGGCCCAGTCCGCAGCGCCGGAAGCCGGGCAGCAGGAACAGCATGTTAATGAAAGGAATACTGTCCCAAAACAAGCCCCATCGAAGCCAGCCTGCGAAAACACCGCCCTTCTCGGCAACAATGACGCGCCCGGATGCGATTGACTGTTCAAGAACGCACACGGCGGCGTGTCTGTCGTGAACCGCAAGAAACCCTGCATCTGACAGTGAAGCAGGCCTTATGACAACGGATCCAATCATCTTTCCAACTACGCAGCACGCGCTCGGCGCACCAGATTTTGCGTTAATTAAGAAGCTCTCGCTCTGCCTTTCCAACTATGCAGCACGCGCACGGCGCACCTGCCGCGACAAACCCGCCGCCGTACGCCCGCCCGGGTCTTCAATAGAGTCCGCGGACTATCCCGGATGAAGTGTCGACATCTATACGCCTGTAGGCGGGATCCGACGCCGTGCCGGGAAGCAGCTTGATATCGCCCGCTATGGGCACAATGTAGCCGGCGCCCAGATACGTGAGAATATCCCGCACCGGCACCGTAAACCCGGACGGACGGCCGCGCAGCGCCGGATCATGGGAGAGCGAATACTGGGTTTTCGCAATACACACCGGCAGTCCCCTGGTCTCAGGATTGGAGCAGATGGCGTCCAGCTTAGTGCGCGCCGCCGCAGAGAACTCCGCCCCATCTCCGCCGTAAACTTCGCGGACAACTCGGTTTATACGCTCTTCAACGGTCTCATTTTCAAGCGAGTAAAGATATTTGAACCCTGAAGGTCTGGAGGCTGCTTCCGTTACAGCCTCGGCAAGCTCTATAGCCCCGGAGCCTCCCTTTGACCAATGTTCAGAAACTGCGAACAATGCCCCGGCGGATTCCGCCGCGCGGCGTACGGCTTCCCGCTCCGCACGCGTATCCGTTTCGAACGCATTGAGGCACACCACGGGGGTAACGCCGGATTTGCGCACGATGTCGATATGCGCAAGAAGATTTGCGCATCCAGCCTCAACAAGCCCTACATTCTCCCGCGTATACGCCTCGTCAAGTTTTGCTCCGGGTTTTACGGCAGGTCCGCCGCCATGGGACTTGAGAGCACGCACGGTCGCCACAATCACAGCCGCATCCGGCACGAGCCCGGTCTCTCTGCATTTTATGTTCCAGAACTTCTCATAACCGATATCGGCAGCGAACCCGCTCTCCGTAACGACGTAATCCGCGATCAGAGACGCCAATCTGTCTGCAATAACCGAACTCTGTCCCACGGCGATATTGGCGAACGGCCCGGCATGAACCAGCACAGGCTGGCCCTCTGCGGTCTGCATCAGAGTCGGATTCACCGCCCTGACCATCCACGCCGTCATCGCGCCGTCGACCTCAAGGTCGGCAGTAGTCACCGGACGGCCGGATCTGGACTCCGCCACAACAATGCGCCCCATCCTGCGGCGCAGGTCGGCGAGATCGTGCGCCATGGCCAGTGCAGCCATAACTTCACTGGCCACGGTTATGTAGAACCCGGACTCCATCTCCAGCCCATCCATTTTTCCGCCCTTGCCTATCGTTATGTTGCGAAGAGCCTGAGCGCAGAAATCAATTGCCCATCTCATGCTCACCCTGGACGGATCTATATCCAAACGCTCAAGGCCGGACTTCCTCAGACGGTCGTCATCGTAGTTCGCCTCGTGCTGCATGCGTGCGGTAAGCGCTGTCATGCACAGGTTGTTCGCATTCGTTATGGCGTCTATGTCCCCCGTCAGGCCAAGGGAAAGCGGCGCCAGAGGAAGGCACTGCGCCAGACCGCCCCCGGCGGCGGAGCCCTGTATGTTGAAGGTAGGACCGCCGCTCGGCTGCCTGATAGTCCCCACTGGATTGCGCCCGAGTTTTCCCAACCCCTCTAGCAGCCCCATGGTGGTCGTCGTCTTGCCTTCCCCGAGCGGAGTCGGGGTTATGGCGGTGACATTTATGTACTTCGGACGTCGTCCCGAACCGCGCTGCAGCCGCTCGGCGACCGCCGCCGCATCCACTTTCGCATAAAGTCTGCCGTAACAAGACAGCTCCCCGCTTTGTATTCCCGCTCTGGCGGCGACCTCGGTTATCGAAGAAAGCGAAGGCTCTATCGCCTCCGCAATTTCATAATCACGCATCCCTCTGACGTCTATCATCGTTTCTCTCCCGCCGACGCTTGCCCGCTCACACAAAAAAATCCCCGCAGTCCTCCTCGGCAAATCAGGGGACAGTCTTCAGTCCGTCAAAATGAATCCTTGTTCTATGCCCGGACCCAATGGTTTCCACCTCCAGATCCCGCAGCACCCACTTGTCGTCCAGTTTCTGCACCGCGCGCACCCACATTGTGCGCACCTGTTTTCCGCCCGCATACTGCGCCGCCTTCATCACAACCCTTTGGGAATGATCAGCCCACAGCCGGACTTTCTCAAACCCGACCGTCCCCGAAGGCGGGAAAACGTCGATCATATCACACTCCCGCCCCTTTACTTTGTCCGAGCCTATAAACACCGCTCGGCCCCACCTGAGGTAATCGAACGTGACGTCCAGCCATGTAACATCGGATCCCTGTATCCGTTCGCTCATCAGCGGTGTTTTCCCTCCGGCACCGTACGTCCTGACAAGACCCTTCTTACTGTCGAACTCCACACGCTCGACAAGTTCTCCGTCCAAATTCCTGAACTCGTAGAAAGAAGCCGCATCCCCGCCGTCCTGAGACAAATCGACCTGTGCATAAAAATCAAGCTCCTTGATCTCTATGCCGTAACGCCGACGCAGAGTAAGCCTCCCATCCATCTCCATGCGCTCTGAAGGCATGCATGAAACACATTCAGCCAGAATCTCTGTCCCCCTGATAAATGCAAGCGAATCCCCTTCGGCTGAAGCGGACAGCGGCATCGTGGCGGAACACATGGAAAAAACGGCAAAAACCGCAGCGGATAAAACTCTTTTCATACTCCCGGCATTCTATCAAAGATTAACCCGTTATGCCATACATAAAAGAATCCGTGAGAAAGTCTGAAAGCTGCAGAATGCAGCCGTCCATGCCAAAAGGAAGTATTGCAGTCATGAAAAGAAACGCCC
>CASEAR010000136.1 GCA_949285835.1 uncultured Verrucomicrobiota bacterium
TGACACGTTTTTCGATACATCTCTCTTTCCTTACTGCACGGTTTTTCCCGTTTTTCAGAAATATGATACTACATAATCAGATTTTTTTCTGCTGCAATCTATTAAAAATCAATAGATTCTCTCGTATTCAGCAGACCCTAATTGGAAAAAACGCATTGATGACAACTATGAGAGGCGCAGGAGGGACTACAGAAAATAGTTATGGCAATACCCTGTAAAGAGTAGGTCTCGCCTTATCGAAGCAGGAGAACGCCGTAAAAGCAAATACAAAGGAAAGGCTCCTTTCCTTTGTATTTGCTCGGTGGCAATGCACGAAATTCGGCTGTGCTTCGCCATTTGCCCGTATATGGCTTTCCGGGAGGCTGAGTGTTTCCGCAGATGATAGACATCATGGGTATATTGAGGGCGTTCATATTCGTGATGTCCGATGGTGCCGGTTAATCGCCGAAACAGAAGAAGCAAGAGAGGCATGACGCTGTTGCCGGTGAGTTTCCTTGATAAAAAGTATTGCAAATTCGGCAATACAGCAGCCTCTGGATGTTGAAAAAGAGGACGTAGATATATTTAAATCGACGGCTATACAGGGGAAACGCCTGAGTTCTCTTCTGAGTCTGCTGCCGGCGCCCGCAGATAACGTTTTATCAGGTTTTGCTCAGGACACCGATTTGCACATAACCGAGAAGAAGTCATGGAGATTTAAAGACGCTTGCAACACTCTTGCACCATTCCTGCAGAAATTCTGCGCGTTCAGATTTCGAATTAGATATTCAACCATTTAAAACAGCTGTTGTTCAGGGAGTTATGCATTCATATCGAGAGCTGCAGCCGAACGCATTGCGCGTTACCGGGTTGACTTTGAATAGATTAAAATGACTGAACTGCATGATGTTCGAATTTTATGTCTATTGGGAGATTGGTTGTCTCTGGCATATTTTGCGAGTCGTGTATTTTGCATAAAACAAAGACGCGGCGACCGAACGGTCGCCGCTCCCGAAATCATGAAGCCGTGGTTAAGTTATGCTTCGCAATCGGACTTGATGTTCTCCGACAGAAGACGCAGTATTTCAAATCTGCTGGTGTCTTTGGACACTCTTGCAGCGGGACCAGGTTCCTGATTGTTATTGCGGGCGTAGAAGTCTTTTATCTGTTCCAGTATCTGATTCTTTATCTGCTTGTCGATAAGGCCCAGCTCATCAAGCCTGTAGAGGAAAGACTCTGCTGAAACTCCGAACATCCGCTTCATGCCGAGAAGCAGGTCATACGACCATTTCCCTCTGCCGATGTTGAGCTGCATGACCAAAGACTTGACGGTGTCATCCGGCATAAGGAACGCCGCGGAGAAACGTTTTGCGAAACGTCTGTTTTCCTGTGCCTCCGACGCCGGTCTGCCATAATCAGCCGCACAAAGATAAGAATTTGCGATCTCGTATACCATCCTGAACTGGCGGCGTTCTACGGGCAGCCTTTTGTCCAGAAACAGGAACACGTTGTCGTTCTGCGTCTCGTAAAACGACAGGCTTTCGAGGTTGTCCGGCAATTCAGTGTGAATCACGCGTATTCCCTGCGATTCAAACAGCTCGACAGTGTCGAAGATGATGGCGGTGCCGACTCCGCAGTGCAGCCTCACGCTTCTCGCAAGGAATTCCGCTCCAGAATCGCTTATGTCAAACGGCAGTGCAAACGGCAGCAGCGGGCGTTTACGTACATCGCAGATATCCTCGTAGGCGAGATACTGCTTGACTTTTTGTTCCACCAGATCAACGGTTTCACGGCTTATCTGTCCAACGGAGAATTCTCGTGTTATTCGGGCAATGCGACCTCCCCACGGCGACGTTGGGATCGGAGCGTGAAAGTCTAGCATTGATGAATCTATCTCATCTCCGAACGATGTGACTCTAGAGGATTCCAAATCGTCGGAGTTTTTGCAGGAAAGCTTCGTTCCCATCATTGTCGCCGAAGCGACAATCTGATTTACGGAAACTCCGAGCGCGTCTGCAATTCTCGTCATAGTACGGAGAGACGGGACATTCTTTCCTCGCTCAAGGTTGCACAATTGCGTAGGAAGCATTCCAACCTGCTTTGCCAACTCCGTCTGCAATATTCGCTTTTTGCGCCGCATGCTGCGTATAGCCTGCCCAACGGCGTAAGCGTTGTTTTCCCCCTGTGCATTGAATACACTCGTCATACCCCCTCCTTAATATTTGCAAAAGAGCCGCAATAAACCTTCTTAAGCGCCGGGGAGGTATGCAGAACCACCTCCCACAGCAAACCTCTATTTGGTTCACTGTACCAAATTTTGTGCGTAAAATAAAGCTTTTTTCTATTCCTGTAAGACTCTTAAAGGCGCGCTGCGGACAAAAGACGGACATATTTGTCTGTGTAATCTTCACTTTTGAAATCTGTACGGATGGTTTGTCCCCCTTCGTGCGAAGGCGTCCTTGTATAGTTTCTTTGACGGGCAACGGCCTGCTCCGCGCCGAGTTGCGGAGGAGGATACTGAATCTGCAGTTAATCCGTCCGTGTGATTTCAGGAGAGTGCCGCCGCATGACTGCAGGCGGCAATTGCAGCGTCTGCAGTTACTTTCTGCGGAAGAGCGGAGCTTGCAGGGAAATATTTGTTTGACTTATAGCCGGTTTTTGAGCCGAAACATGCCACCGTACGTCCGTTTTTTGCAAGACTTGATTTCCGCGTTGACTTTTACTCCCTCTGCTGATACCGTGAGAACCGCGATTCGCCGCCGGGCGGCGGCGGGAACCATGCACCTAATAAAGCATAAAGCGGGACGGCGGAATGAAAGAAACATCGGATGCATCTCAGAGTCGTGATACGCGTTCAAATGCGTCGGGCAATATTGTTTTGGACGCGGCGTGCCGTATAGGCGAAGGTATCGGCATACAGCTGAAAGCCGATGGCTGGAATATTGAAACTTTGGACAAAGTCAGCGGGCTCGGGTTCAAAATTGTGCGGCGCGGTTTCTACTGGGATGCCGTCGAAAGAGAGAAGGGGGCGTACGATTTCAGCGGATTTGACGTCCAGATGGCGCATGCGTCAAAATTGGGTCTGACAGTTGTCGGCTGCCTTTTTGGCGGAAACAGCCTTTATGAAAAAAACACACATGGGGGAGGCGTTCTGACAGAAGATGGGCGGAGCGGTTTTGCTCATTTTGCGGCCGCGGCGGCCGAAAGATACGCCGGGCAGCCTGTCGTGTGGGAGATATGGAACGAGCCGAATGTGCGCACGTTCTGGCGAAAGGACGGCTTGCACAACACGCCAGAGTATGCGAAAGAGTATTCCGGCCTTGTGAACGCGGTGGTTCCGGAGATGGTCAAAGCTGCGCCCGGATGTACAGTGGTCGCGGGATCTGTTTCAAATTACTGGCAGCCAAGCTACGAGTGGACTGAGTACTGCTTCAGGAATGGTGTTCTGAATTCCGGTATAAGCGGATGGTCTGTTCATCCGTATGGTGTGCGCACGCCGGAAGAGCATGCAGTTGGACACGAGATTACGCGCGGACTGCTTGTCAAATACGGTGCTCCAGATATGCCCATAGTAAATACCGAACGCGGGTATTCTGTGTCGGAGACGCAAACAGGGGAGGGATGGTCCGGCGGCAGAACGGACATGACGCGACAATATCAGGCATGGCATTTTGCCCGTCAAATTCTGATGGACCGTCTTTGCGGCGTACGGTTTTCCGTGTGGTATGAGTGGGGCGGAAACGAGTTCGGTTTTTTTGAGTCCGATGGTTCCGAGCGTCCGGTGGCTAACATGATGAGAAAAGTCTGCGGCGAGCTTGCCGAGTTCAGGATCGAGAAACGCATTGAAACTGAATCCGATATGGATTACATTATCATCGTTGGCAGCGATAAGGGCGAACGCAAGCTAGTTGCTTGGACAAGCCCTCCGTACGGCGGCGCGCCGGACGAATTCTCTCCTCACAGCGTGAGCGTGCGCACCGATGACCGTGAGCCATTCAGTTTGGATCTGGGAGGCGCACCGGTCTTTGTCAAAATAGACTGACGCTCCGGGTTCGCTGATCTTCGCAGCTTGCATCGGATTTCACGCGGCGGGCACGGGACGGCTGCGCTCAAGCTTCGGTTTTGGCATGCCCCTGCCCGTCGGACTTCGTGCACAGGCGCGCGACTGCGGGCTACAACCCCAACGAAGAGCATGCGTTCGTGCGGTCGGACTTCGTGCACAGGCGCGCGACTGCGGGATCAGCTCACGGAATCTTCGCACCTGTTGTGACGTCGGACTTCGTGCGCAGGCGCGTGACTGCGGGAGGTAACGTGCTTACACTGCCACGTGCAACCTGATCGGATTCCCCGCGCAGACACAGGACAACGGCGCCGAGTTTACGTGGCCTCCGCATTGCGTTTGCTGCGTGCGGGTGCGCAGTCGGGAGGAAAGACATCAGCAAACTTCGACGTTTACGGCAGATCGGATTTCGCATCTGGGCACCGGGATGTTCGCAACGGGACAGGACTTTTTAGGAAATATATGGCGCTTGCGTATGGCGCTGTGCCGGAGAACGTATTTTTCCGGCGGGAGGCCGATGTGGAGGCGGCGGAAAATATACCGTGGCCTCGCCGAGCAAACACGCTGCGTCCGGCGGAACGGATAGCTCCCTGTTTCAGCACAGGAACTTCACATCATACGCGTTCTTCATTCTTATTTTCATTTCATCGAGCCCGGAAATTTTACGTCCGCCTGCGGTAATGCCTCTGATAGCTACGCCGCGAATGCAATGTGTCTTATCGTAGCCTTTGATGATAGAGCGGGGCACCTCGCTACCATGTATGCTTATGCCGGAAACGAGCACTCCCTCTATTTTTCCGCGTCCGGACGCAAATTTTTCGTATTCGCCTTCGGGCATAACCACCCACTGCATGAAATTGTCGCCGCTTTCGTTGTCCCGGAGTTCCGGTGGAAGTACGAAGCCCCTACGCCTGTGATACTCATCGGGGCAGTCGCTGCTGTATATGGACAGGCCGACATAGAGATCCAGCAATTCGTCCCTGGCGTCTTCCACTCGTATGTCTTCGAAAACGATGCCGGAAACCGGCGCGTCATCTGCGTCGTGTATGCTGAAACATGCACCGCGTTCCACCCTGATAATATCGCAG
>CASEAR010000137.1 GCA_949285835.1 uncultured Verrucomicrobiota bacterium
ACAGGCGATGCCGCCTATGCGTTTCCGGGCAGAGGAGAGTAAACCACGATTTGAGAAGGAAGGCAAACAGTAAGGCCGGCACAAAGAGAGTGGAAAAGATTTGAGATGAAGCAAAGCCGTGAAAAGGATATGCCGGGTAAAACAATGCGGCGCAGATACAGCGGTGACCTTGCGGGGGAACAGGAGCGTTTGCGGTGCTAATACAGCCGCAGTTGATCCTGTTTTGATCTCAGCCCGGCCTGTGGGATGAAAGCCGGTTCCATGCTGAAGATGATTTAATTTGCGGATTTCCACTCTGAACGCAGACTCCCGCATTCATCGCAGGCGCATGGTCTACGAGTATTATGCGGGCGCATGAATTGGCTGCCCGGAAAAATGCTGAGGGTCAAGCCGTATCTGCTTGATGAATTCATTCCGTGCGCACTCCCTTCCGGGAATGCCTGCCGGCAGAACGAGGAGAAGGGGGAGGAAAGGAAATGCACGCAGGGGGGCAATATTTATTACGGTTTACGGTACGGCAGATGTTTTTCCGGCTGTGTTACCGGGTCAGAATAAGCGGCTGCGGAGGTGTGGGGCTGAGAGGAATCCACTCAGGTGCGGGATTTTTTTCCTGCGGGATCGACTGCGGAGAAATGGCGCGGACAAATTCTTTATCTATCAGGATATGCGTTGGCGGGGGGCGTCTGGACAAACCTGTATCCAGTCCGATAATGAAACCTGCCGCCGCGGTTATCAGAGCGCACACCGCGCACGACAGGCAGACTGTTTTAAACGACAGAGCAACCGTACCGGCGGCGGAAGCTTCGTCCGCCGCCGCGGTTTGCGGCACGTCCATCTCGCTGTTAAGCCGCTCAAGCTCTACTTCAAGTCTCTGCCGTTCGAGTATTGTCCTTTCCAGTTCCAGGTCGAACGTGTCGGGGGCTTCGGCGGATGCCGGCGGCGGTGATGCGGGATCGCGTATAGTGTCCGTATTCATGTTTGGAGCTTAACGACCGGCCGGTATTGCCTGCGGCCTTGGCTGAGGGCTGTTTTCCGCGGCTTTGAAGAGGAACTGGTAGATCCTGTAAAGTTCCTGATTGGAGGAGATAAGCCTTTCCGCTTCCGTCCCGCCGATTCTTATGGCGTCGCGCATCGCCACGGCAGATTCGTTAATTTTGCCCAGAGTATAGGAGAGTTTTGAAAATTCAAGCCAGGCTTTCCAGTTTTTGGGGTCCCTGCGAAGCAGCGCTTTCACGGCATAGAGCGCTTTTTGAGAGTCTTGAGATGCCATAAAAGAATCAGCCATGCGCACGAGCATTTCCGGGGTTATGTTTTCCTGATCGTCGTACGTAGAATAGGGTATTGCACTATAGACAAGGGAGGCTTCCGCGATCAAACCAACGTTTCTAAGGTTTACAGCAATACCGTCTATCAGGCTGACTGACGGATCCTCTCTGGCGACAAGAGTTTTGGATGCGATTTCGTAAACTTTGGAAATGTTGTTCACAACGGAATATGCGTGGATGAGCTTCAGAATTTCGTCATCGGTGATGGCGGCGAGGTCAAGGTTGCGCGGGACGCTGTCGATGTATTTCTTCGCAATCTCCATTTCCCGCAGCGATTCGAGAACCGGCGGAACCGCCGTGTTGTTTTTATCTTTGGTTACGAATTTTTCCAGCAAAAGCACGGCTTCCTCCACGCGTCCCATGGGGAGAAGCACTTCCCGTATGAGTCTCATATTGCTTTCAGGGCTGTATGGGTACAGCAGCAAAGACTCATTGAACGCCCTCTCGGCATTTTTCATATCGCCGCGCTGTGCATATAGACCTGACAGGGACACACGGAGTTTTGAAAACGCTTTGCGGGCGGGAACATCCCTGCCGAACTTTTTATTGGAGGTGAGGCGTCTGGTGTACCAGTCCCAGAAATCCATGTCGTCGATGGTATTGCTTTTGGATATGGAGGTGGGAGCTGCGTTTATCTTCATTATGAGGCCATGCGGGGTGAGGTACGGGTACATCCAGCGGATGGCATAACTCTCTTCCACGTAGAAGGCGTGGTTTGCTATATTGTGGTCGAAGATGTCCTTTGTAAGGATGGCGTTTATTTCCATCACTTCCTGCGCGCCATTTACCTGGATACGCCCGCTCGGGTCGATAACGATGCCGCCGAGGTTCGGCAGCTTTCCCTCACGAACATCGCGGACATATTTGTCGAAGGCTGCGCTGTTGTCGGAGGAGGTAGGCATCCATATCATATCGCCGTACATATCGCGCATCGTGTTCATGTAGGTGTTGTCAGCCAGGGCGTTCTGAGTTATAAGGAATACGTCAGGTCTGACATCGGCGGAAAAAATCATATACGTCGGGACAAACCGCCCGGGATCAGTCCCTCCGAAAAATACGGCGTTTTGCTCCATTTCCGGGGGGTAATACGGGTTGGGAAGCGGTTCTTCGTCGGGGGACAGCTCTTCATTTATGGCGTCGGCTCCGCGTAGCTGATAGTTCCCAAACTGCCAGCCGAAGTCGTGTCCATTTTGTTCGGCGGAGCTGACAATGTCGGCAAGGTCGTAGTTGAAGTAATTCTCATAGACCGGCACAGCCGCGAGCAGGAGAGCCGCGGAGCATCCGGCGATGCAGACGGCCCTTGAGCGGATGAAAGCCGCGAGGGAATACGCCATGCCGTATCCTATCCATATTGCAAAGAACCCGTGGGATGCGATAAATTTCACCTTCTGTATGAAGTTGTCCTGTATATCTCCCTTGGGTTTTGCCATGGCGATGAGGACGACGCTCATCATGAGGAATCCGGCCATTGTCGTTATTATCCACTTGCGTGAAACGCTGTCGAGCTGCACCTCGAATACGGGTCTGCTGCCGCGGCACCACCAGACTGCGGCGCCGAACAGAGCGGAAAGCACGATAAATGCAAATGCGGCAAGCAGGGCGGACCTGATCAGATATTCAGGGTTTTCCATTCCGGGAGCGGGCTCCGGTATGTGGTATACCGCGTCCAGGATATATTCCGAAATTATGACGGAAACGCCGCCTATGCACGCGAGGACGAATGTCACAAGGCCGATCAAACATACTGCGTTGACAATTCTGTCGGATAAACTGGCGCCTTTATCAATCGCCTTGGAGAAGATTTCTTTCCCCTCGTATATTATCATTATGGTGAATCCGATGCCCGCGAGGGTGAGTATCAGGGCCATCGGCCCCTTGTAAAACGAGCCCAGATTGTTTGACGTTCCCGGGTCTATGGTACGTTCCAGCACGGCTGCCGCCGCAACCAGAAAAGCCATAGCCGCGGCGATTGGGAACATGTTGAAAGTTCTCTTCCCGATGCGCGCCCGCCACACGGTGAACGGAATGAATCCGATTGGCGCCAGCAGGAGCGTAAACTGCGCGCGGAGATCGGTGAAATAGTCCGCAATCTGTTTGACGAATACGGGAGAAAGGAGTTGCTGCAGGCTTACGGGGACTATTTTTTCGTACTGTCCGCGGGACACGGCATGTTTGAAGCCTTCCCAGGTTCTGGAATATCCCCAGTTCATGGGGGGATTTGTATCGGAGGCTATAGGCATGTAGCCGTAAAATGCAACTCCGAGCTCCGTAAGGAACACGGCGATCGATACGGTTTGCCCGTTGGGGAGCATAAGCCAGGCCAGCAGCAGGTATACGAAATTAAGAAACACATACAGCGAAAAGAACGGAGAGAGCGGGTGGGTGAGCCCGGGGAGCACTCCCTTGGCGAGAAGGGCGCCCATGGTTATAAGTATGGTGGATACGGCGCCTGCGTACCATATCCCTCCGGGGATGAAGTATGCGAACACGAAAAGGGCGGCCAGCGCGATTATCAGAACCGCGACGGGCATAATCCACGAGAAGGATTCTACGCCGGGCGGCACGGCGGCGGCAGTGAGGGCTGCTGCGTCCGGGATTGAAACAAGCGTCTTCAGGAGCGCCAGAAGCGCTACTGCCGCGACAATGCCCGCCGTTTTGCGGTCCGGTCCCGAATTTTTGTTTCTTGCGGCCTGGATTCCGAGGTAGGCGAAGGAAACGACCGCCGCCGCCGCGAAGACCGCCGCCGCCGCGTAATACCATGTGAGCTGCTGCATGGTGGACAACGCGAACGCGGGAACAGAACCTTCTGCGGGGATCATTTGTATTTTTTCAAATCCAGGCATGGACGGCATGGCGCCGAGCTTCATGATGCCGACGGTGACGCAGAACGGGATGCCTGCGAGTACAAAATCTCTGAAAAGCGGTGTGTTGATCAGCAGCACTGCAATTACAAGAGGCACCGCCGCGAACAGCAGCACCTGATAATTTGTGAATCCAAGGCCGAACAAGAACCCGGTCATCCAAAGATATTTTGCGGACGGGTTCTTCATCCACATGTATGTGAACAGAAAGATGAGCATCAGGAAGAATGCGTTCAGGCTGTAAACTTCCACGATGGTGCATTGCGACCACATCACTGGAGAAAATCCGAAGACGAGGGCCCCTGAGACCCCGGCGCAGAAACAGATTGTGCGAAGCAGGGGGAGGTGGCTTCGTATGTCCGCTTCCGAAGGGATGAGCGGTTCGCTCTTTCTGAAGAACGCCGCCTGTATCATATCGAACGACGTGCGTTTTATGAGCATGGCGGTTATGCCGACCGCGAGGGCTCCGAAAAATCCGGACATCACCGCGATCGCCCACGCCGGATCGGGCTGGCCGCGGAAGGTTACAAAACCAAGTATGCGCGCGAATATCCATGCGAAAATTGTCCAGATCGGGTATCCGGGGGGATGCGGTACGCCCAGATGGTCGCCGGCGACTGCGAGCTCTCCCGAGTCTTCCAGAGTTACCGAAGGCGCAGCGGTCATGAAGTAGACAGCGAACGAAACTGCAAAACCAGTCCAGAACGCCAGTCTGTCGCTTCTGGAGAAAAACCGGGTTCTTTTATGTTCTCCGTTCGTTATTTCCCGCATTTTGCCGTTGTCTGGCGCAGTGCAGGACGAGTCTGACTGTTTTTCTTGCATCTATTAAGTTCCTGAATGGGGTTGTAGGCATGTTTTTGCCTCAAATGGCCTCGCCGGATGACCTTTTCGAGGAGGCCGGCGGGGAGCGTCTGAATTTGTTGCGGGCAGCGAGACGGAACACCATTTTGAATGCTTCCGCGGCAATTCCGCTGTTCAGCTTGGAGTATCCGGCGCGCCTGTCTTCGAAGATGATTGGCACCTCTCCGATTTTCCAGCCGGCCATCCATGCGAAGTGAGTCATTTCGATTTGAAAAGAGTACCCGTTTGAAATAACGTTATCCAGCGGGATGGATTCAAGGACGCGGCGCGTGAAGCATTTGTAGCCGCCGGTGGGGTCGGATACCGGCATCGCTGTCACGGCTCTTACAAACATCCCGGCTGACATGCTGATGAGCAGCCTGTTAAGCGGCCAGTTTATGACGCGGATGCCGCCTTTGTAGCGCGTCCCCAGAACGAGGTCGAAATCTTTGGCTTTTTCGAGAAATGCCGGAATTTCCTTCGGATCGTGCGATCCATCGGCGTCCATTTCGAAAATGAAGTCGAAATTGTTTTCCAGTCCCCATTTGAATCCCTTTACGTAGGCTTTCCCCAGACCGCCTTTGCCGGGATTATGGATGACATGGATAAGGGGATCTTTTCCCGACATTTCATCGAGTATGCGCCCTGTGCCGTCAGGGGAGTTGTCATCCACAAACAGGATCGACGCCTCCGGCGCATGCTTATGCACGGACGAAACTATGGGCCCGACGTTGTCTTTTTCATCGTATGTCGGGATGACTATAAGTGTTCTGGATTGCATGTCCGCATTGTATCAAAATACGCGGGCTGAGGCAACAACGCGCAGCCGCCCCTGTACGCGCGTGGTGCGCGAAAAGCCGCCCGTGGAGTTTATTTTGAGAGTTCGGACGATGGAGGCCCCTGTACGCGCGTGGTGCGCGAAAAGCCGCGGAGATCGTCAGACTTTTGCAGAGAGGCAGCCGCTCTGCGTGCAGGGGGCAGCTGAGAAGCACGGCGTGAAGGCAACACAGTACATGGCCCCGGCGCGTCCGTACGCGCAGACAGCAGGGCAGAGACAAGGACAGCTCACAGACGCCGCCGGACACGGCATCCGGGATTCGTGCTCCAGGCATGGCAGCCGGGAGGGTGGGATCAGAAGAACGATTTCAGGACGGAGAACATTTTTCTGAATGTTTCCGGAGTCTTGTCGCCAAGACCCGCTTCGACAGACATTGTTCCGTCGTATCCGCCGGACCTGAGGGCCCGGGCGAAGCCGGAAAAATCGCAGTCTTCCTGTCCGGGCGCAATTCTGTTGGCATATGTGGCGATATGCGTGTGGTATGTGCGGCTGCACGCTCCGGATACCGCCTCCGAGGTGTCCTGATTTCTGGCCCAGTGGTATGCGTCGATCAAGATGCCGATACAAGGGGTTTGGGCGGAGTCCGCCGCTTCCAAAGTCTCTGAAACCATGTTCAGCATATTTGTTTCAGAGTAGTTGAGATTTTCGACGACGAGTTTCACCCCTGATTCCTGCACGGCGGGCGACAACTCCCTGAGAAACTCGCATATCTGGCTGAATGCGCGGTCTTTGGGCCATCCATCTGGCGATTTGCGCACTCCTCCGGATCCGAAACAGATTGTCTTTATTCCGGCTCTGCCGGCTCTCGCGAAGGCCTTGGCACAGTATTCGACCGCCTCGCCGGTGTTCGCCTCGGGTCCTGCCAAACGCATCCGTCCGGGGAGGAGGCAGTTGAGATTGAGCACGGGCAGTTCCGAATCCTTTATTTTAGCGAAATTGTCCTCGAATTCGGCCTCAGAAGCATCCGGCATGGCGAAGCCGCCGACGGACATATCCAGAAATTCAAATCCGGCGTCCTTTATGATCCCGGCGAGGGTGGTGTCGTGGCATACTCCGAATTTCATAGCGTTTCTCTTTCGTTGCATTGTGTTAGCGGCGGGGAGCCGCTTTTCAGGTGTAAACTCAGCGTTTTATTATTTCGTAGAGGTACGTGGCGCTTTTCGGCGTCAGTCCCACGTCTGCCACAAACTTCAGAACGCCGTTTTCGGTGGCGCTTTTGACAGCGGATTTGACCGTTCCGTCGGAGGAGAGGGCGCGGACTTCAAACTTTCCGTTTCCGACGTTGAGGGAAATTTCGGCTTTACCGTTTCTCATGAGGTGCGGCAGCCTGCCGTATTCCAGCATGATCTGGAGTCTGCTGTCGGCATACTGTATGTCTGTATTCTGTACATCAGTGAGGTGCGTGAGCAGGATGTGTCCGGACTGACCTAAAGGCTTGCCGTCTATGGAGCTTGCCCAGACGGTTGCCGGGACGTTCCCGACGTCCACGGATATTGCTCCGGCCGTGATTGAGCCGGATTCGGTAAATCCGCCGCAGGTCCTCTCCGTGTCAATTATGAAAACGCCTTTCGAGCGGTCTATCCGCACGGCTTCGTTTCCTCCGTCGGAGGGGAGACCGTCCGCAAAAGCGCTCTTCACGAACTGGTCTTCGCTCATGCTGTAGGCGTCAGGGTACATGGCGTTCCAATCGGAACCGGCAGGAGCGTCATCTGCGATGACGGTTCCGAATTTGGCGTACCACGCTGCCCATCCCCATTCCGTGGAGTTTGGCGGATTGGGATTCTTTATGTCAGAAACCGCATTTTTCGGTATGGTTATAGAGAATGTCTTCTTAAGAGGTTCGGCATCCCTGCGGAGGAACAGGCAGATGGACGCTCTTTCCGCCGCCAGAGAAAGCGGATCTCCGGAGATGTCGAAATAGCTGATTCTGGCGAGAGCGGGATTGACGGAATATTTGTCCACGTGCGACCAGGCAAATCTCCAGACTCCGGCCCAGTTCTGCAGGGCGGCAAGGGCTCCGGTGGATATCCCGCCGACGCCGCGGAACCGTCCCGGGGCGGAGAAATTGTATTCGGTTATCGTGAACGGCTTGTCGAGGAGACGCCTGAAGACCACGGGCGGCGTCCCCATGTCTCTGCTCTTGAAGGGATTTGAGTTGGGGCATTTGCTCGGAAGTCTCCAGCTCTGTTCGAGAAACTGCGGATGATCCACGTAGAAGTGATCGTCTACGTAGCCGTATTGTTCGGATCTGGTTATCTGGTATCCGACGGGGTTCATCCAGCAGTTCATGTCGGTGAGGAGGGCTTTGCAGTGCATTTCCTCTTTCAAGAACCTGGAGAAGCGTTCCGCGAACGCGCTTTCCTTCTCCTGGAGGAACAGGAGGAATGCGGTTGTTTCGGGCGTACCGGCCCAGATGTTGTCCGGGAGGTCATATTTCACGGACGAATAAATTTCCGGGCTGGATATTTTTTTTGCGTCGAGCCATTCTTTCCAGGCGTTTTTCCATTCCGGGAATTTCATTATGTTCGCAACGCCGTGATTGCCAAGGTTGCCCTCGTTGACCATGGAAATCCAGGCGAGCGCAGGTTCGTCGGCGTAGCGCCTGCCGGTGTGCGGATTGACGTGTTCGAGGAATTGCCGTGAAAAGTTTTCCAAGTTTTTGTAGGCTTCTTCGTTGACGGGGACGAGAGCCTTGTAGTCGTCCATTTCCACAAATCCGTCTTTATCTATGCCGATGGCCCTGTAGGGGACCTGCCGCGAGACGTACATGTCTGTGGTAATGTAAAGTCCGTTTTCGATGCATGCGGCGATTACGTTGTCGAGCATAGCCATTTTACGGGGGTTTATGGCGGTTCCGTCTCTGGAGCCTTCCACCAGTCCGCCGTCGTAATGGTGTATCCTGACGGCGTTGTATCCTATGCGGGCTAGTCTTTCCGCCAGTTTGCGGGCGTCGTCCATTTCCAGAAAATTGGCGGAGAAGCAGAAATTCACGCCGTAGAAACGCTGCTCTGTGCCGGGCAGTTTTTCAAATTCGAAGGCCTGCCCTTTGGGGATGGGATACCCGTACTTGCCCGCGGGGATGTCCCTCGGGACGATCCGGGAGAAGTCGAGAGGGGAGCCTTCCGTGATTTCCTGATACGGCTCCATGGGGATCCATTCGTCTGAGGCCTTTATTCGGACGGGGCCTGAGTACGGTTCGAGCATAAGGGCGGTCTGTGCGGATATGTTGAAGCGCAGGGATTTGGTTTCGCCGGCTTTGAGGGAACTGTGTCCGGGGAACATTATTCTGAGGGACATTGTGTCGGAGTTCCACTTCCGGTTGTCCTGCAGGAAGATGCATACGGGGGAATCCGGCGTTATGGTGAGGGTCCCGGCGCCGTCCCGTCTCCGGAGCGTAAATTTGGAAGTTTCTCCATAGAACAGAGACGGGTCATCAGAGGTGTCCGGGATTTCGTGTTCCCGTCCGTCGGAAACTATCGTGCCTTTGCGGTAGTCGTTCCCGTCGAGGGAGACCTGTATGCACAGAGTATTGAATTCGCAGCCGGATGCGGACGATATTTTGTAGTCTGCTGATATTGAGCCGTCGGGGCCGGACTGGAACAGAGCTTCTCCGTCTGCCCTGATTCCGTCTGACGTGATTGAGAATGCAACCGCCCCGTTTTCTCTGGGAGAGGCCGTGTAGTCTCCGGAAGCCTGGATGGCCTTCCAGTTTCTGTCAAAGGCTGTTGGAATAAAGTTTATACCGTGTTCTATTTCCAGTTCTCCGCCCAGATACACGTTCGCTCCACATGCGGATAATGCCGTCAACATGATTACTGCTCCGATTTTTGTCTTGTCTGTCATTATCAGGTATGTCTTTCGGTTGCCGGATATGCATTCCGGTTTGTTTTGACACGGTGAACGCAGTCTCGTGCTCCGGCTCGTTCCCGGCGTCGCAAGTGCCCGCGCAACCAGAGCTTAAAAGGTAGCAGTTCCGCAGATGAAAGTCAATCATTCTAATGGACATCGGGTTGCGTCATAATTACGGTTACCGAAAAGTGAAAAGGGAAAATTAAGGTTGCGTCATTTAACATGTTACCATCATACTTTGGGGGCTATGCAAATGACACCCATCGAAAATCAAGTCAATAAGAACGTGTTTCGACGT
>CASEAR010000138.1 GCA_949285835.1 uncultured Verrucomicrobiota bacterium
GAGCTCAAATGCTGTTGCCTGGGATAAGTTTGTCAGGGCAGCCAGATGGGAACGGGTGTCCGCGCGGCGCGAGTTGGCGCGGAAGTTAAAAAGGACCTGCTGCGGTGTGGCGAATCACCCCGGCACTGTGCGTCGATACAGAAGGATTTGTAAGGATCGGAGCTTAGTGTTCTTCACCAAATTTCTTTGGAACGATCCTGTTTTATCCGGAGCAAAGAAATCGACCAGACAAAATACAGGCGCTGCTCTATTCGCGCGCGAGTCTGCCCAAGACAGTCTTAACGCCATCGAAGCGCGGTTCAATGCATGCTTCGCAAATATTCAAGTCTGGCCGTCGGGGTGGGCGGCTAGCGGAGTACTGCCCGGAACTTGAGTCCGAAGCGTGCGAGGTATTTAGTCAGGCGATCGGAGTTGTTAGCCGTCTTCCGTGCTTTGAACGAGACGGCGAAGAGCTTTCGTGCGGCATCAGCGGCGGACGAGGAAGTGCGGCAGACGGAGATGACGTGTGAGAGCTGTGCAAGGTCGAATTCGTCGAATCGTTCCTCATAGTCCGATCCGAGAAATCCGGAGAGATCAATGGTCTCGCTGCCATCCGGGGGGCGCGGCTTTGCGGTGGCGTCCCGTTGTCCGGCTCCGCCTGCGCGCTCGAGTTCCTCCCTGACGTCTTCCAGAGTGATGCGGCCTCTATCGGCGAGCGTGGCCATGCGCGTTATCATCGCGCTCAGGTCTCGGAAGTTCCCTCGCCAGAGAGTTCCCGGATCAAGAGCGAATTTCATGAAGGCGAGGCGTGCCTCCTTGTTGAAGGAGACGTGCCTGCCGGTTCGTTTCGAGAATTGATCCAGCTCGTAGTCGATGTTGGGCGAGATGTCCTCTCGGCGGTCGGTCAGACCGGGGAGAGTGAAATGCCAGAGGTTGATGCGTGAGAGGAGGTCCGGGCGGAACGACTTCGGATCTTCTAGATCTCTGTTAGTGCCGCAGATGAGCTGGAAATCGCTATGCTCATCCTTCGTCGCTCCAATTGGGCGGAAGGTCTTCTCCTCGATGGCCTTCAGGAGCATTGCCTGCGCTTCAAGCGGGAGCTCTCCTATCTCATCGAGGAAGATGATTCCTCTGTCCGCTTCCGTGAGGAACCCATCATGGTCGGTTCCGGCTCCGGAAAAGGATCCTTTCTTGTGCCCGAAGAGCGCAGACTTCGCGAGGTCGCCGCCAAGTGTCGCGCAGTTCACAGACACGAAGTTTCCTTTGACCCTGCCCGACTGTTTCTTCAAGAGATAGATCTGCCTGGCAAGCAGGCTCTTGCCTGCGCCTGTCGGACCGTTGAGGAGGATCGGATCCGTGGTGCGCACAGCAACGCGCTCGATTGTTTCGATGAGCTTGTTGAAGGCCTCGTTCTTCGTGTCGATGCCGTGCTTCAGAAAAGTCAGGTCATCCTGACGTTCGACTTCGAACCGCTTGGCGAGCTTGTCGTAGCGCGAGAGGTCGAGGTCGATGACCGTATGTGTGCCCTTGGGATCTTGTGATTGGAGGACATTGTTTCCGCCAGGTATCGTCTGCACGAGCTTCGCCGGAAGGTGCCGTGATTCCGCGAGAAGGAAGAGGCATATCTGCTCCACGTGAGAGCCGGTTGTCATGTGGACGTAGTACTGCGTCCTCTCCTCGTGGAAGCACGGCGATTTTGCGTAGTCGTAGAACTTCTCGTAAACCTCCTCGAAGTCCCATGGATCCCTCAGCTCGATGATGTCTAAAATGACGTGCGTCTCGGGGGAGACGCTGGCAATGTCTGCCTTCACCCGTTCGGCGAGGTTCAGAAACGCTTTGCTGAAGATGAGATGAAGCTCGTCGATGGGAAACCCGTCCTGTTGAACGAGACCGATGGTCGGACGCCAGGTGTGCCAGCGGGACGGCCCTGAACCGCCGTGCGCGTCTGTCTTTGTACCGAGAACAGAAATGACTGTCGTTTTCATGGAAGGAAGTATAGCATGCAATTCGAAGTTTGTGTATCGTATAAGATATAATATATCCGCTTTCTATATTCACGGGAGCTGTACGCCCAATGCCAAAAACTTATGGATTCTGTAGTTTATAAATGATTAATAATTTTTTAATAATATTTAATTATCGATATTTTTATGATATTAAACCGGATTTGACGGATATAAAAATATTCCGTATTATGTGGCGCGTTGTTTTGGCACAGTATTTGCTTGCAGCTTACTGCCGGCGGATTTTTTCAGGGGACAGGCGTTCCTGAAGATGTCCGGACGGATTCGAATCCTGGCTTCTGAGTCAGGATGCAGAAGGAGAAGAGACATGAAGGTAATCAAGACCAGCAACACGCTTCATCTTTACCGGGACGACGTCGAGACCTATGACCGGATCCTTGTGGGGACCTATACCATCTGCTTTGCAAAGAACTTCGGATTTTACCTTTTGACGAGAAACGACATGACCGTGTCGGAAAAGATCTACGGCTGTCATCTGGAGAAGGCGCGCAAGGTTATCGCCTCCTTCAGGGATTTTGAGCGAAGCCTTGGCGTGATCATGAGCGGAGCGAAAGGCATTGGCAAGTCTGTTTCGGCCAAGCTGATCGCATCCGAGGCTCTGTCCATCGGTATGCCGGTCATCATCTGCGACCAGTACATTCCCGGTATAGCATCGTTCATTGAGTCAATCGAGCAGGAGGTGATGATTCTTTTCGACGAGTTCGACAAAGCCTTCGCGAAGACGGACGAAGAGAATCCGCAGGCGAGCATGCTGAGCCTGTTTGACGGCACGGCCATCGGCAAGAAGCTGTACATAGTGACGTGCAACTATCTGGACGGGCTCAACGACCACCTGGTTAACCGTCCCGGGCGTTTCCACTACCACTTCCGTTTCGACTATCCCGATGCAGACGACATTCGCGAATACCTTGGAGACAAGATCAACGGGGAGGGACGCGGCCAGATTGAGGAAGTGGTCAACTTCTCCAGGAAGATCGATCTGAACTACGACTGCCTGCGGGCTGTCGCGTTCGAGATCAACCGCGGCGCTACATTTGCCGAAGCGATCAAGGATCTCAATATCGTAAACCTCTACGAGGAGCGGTACACGCTCGTGCTGCGCATGACGAACGGCACGACTTTTCAGTCTTTGTCCGTCTGTATAGACCTGTTCGACAAGGAGTCGCGGGTGCGCGTCTGGCTGAACAGGAACGGATCCGGCTGCGGATGCTACGTCGGATTCTGCGTTGGTAACGTGCAGTTGGACATATCTACCGGCAAGCTCTCTCTGGCCAGAGAGAGCGTCGTTGTGGAGAATCCCTATGAGGACGTCGATGACGAGCGCGATGACCGTCTGCGCTGGGACAGGGAAATGCACCCCGAGAGCCTGACGGTTTACCGTAACCGGGGAAAATCGCTTCATTACCTCCTGTGACGGACGCAGGGGCCTGTCAGCATAACATACTTGGATAAACTAAGGAGTAAGGAAATGAAAGAGAAATTTGACATTTATCAGGGGCATGGTGACCACATTGACACGATTAACGGCTATAACTCGAGCCGGGAATTTTTAGAAAGGTACATTCCCTCGACGATTCAGTCGGCGGACATGGTGCTTAGGACCAGAGGCACGGTCGAATGCTCCATTGGAGAGAGCGGAGGCCGGCTGCCCATTGCGCTTCTGGGAGACCGTGACGGCCCCGTCAGGCTTTTGGCGATGATTGCGACCGAGGCGGGGAGGAGCAATGTCATTTCGTTTTATCCCGAATGCGACGGCGCGCCGGCCGAGGTGCGCTTGACTGCGGTGCACGAATGGGCGGCGGGTGTTGAAGCCACGCTTGAAGGCACGGTGTTCGGGGATGCCGAGCGGAGCGTCGCCTTTTTCGACACTAGGTATGTCCTAAACAAGGGCCGTTACAAGGTTGGCGAAACATACACGTTCAGACTGGCGGCCTTCGCCTACTGTGCGGAAGTTGTGCCCGAGAAGGATCGCGAGATCCGATTTGAGGGAGACGCTGCCGCCGAGATGCGGCTCAAGCTCGGGGACGAACCGGAATTCGAGGAGGATGGATCGGTGAAGCCGGTTATCTTCAGCACGGAGGACATGGTCTTGTTGTTCCAAAACTCTGCGGCATATCCGGACGACGGCGAATTCCAGTCGCCGGTATTCGACGCCCCCATGGAGTTCGGCATGTTTGGCACGGACTTTTACATGATGGAGATCGCGATAGCCCGGGATAGCGAGGATGTGAGAATACCGCTTGTCGCGCGGCAGAGCTTCTTCACTCGCAAGCCCGTAGAGTCTGATCCTGTCAGGGGACGCCTGTGGGTTCAGGGGTATCTTGCGGATGGTGATTACAGAGAGGGTTCATGAGAGCAGAATTGAGACCGGCGATTCGCTTGGAGAGGGCGGATGATAGATTTTCCTCTCCTCCATCACGTTGAGCGCCATCAGGGGTGCGCACCTCTGCATGACGTGGTGAATACCTGCGCGAAGCGGAATAATCCGGGACGCAACCGGCGGCGTGGCAAATTTGAA
Source organism: uncultured Verrucomicrobiota bacterium (assembly GCA_949285835.1). Classification (GTDB taxonomy): domain Bacteria; phylum Verrucomicrobiota; class Kiritimatiellia; order RFP12; family UBA3636; genus CASEAR01. Next base: position 4,522 of record CASEAR010000138.1, read on the forward strand.
GGCGATTGCTCTCCGTTGGGTGCATGGGTGCGTGGCGCGTTGCACGGACTGCAACATGGTCATAAAGAGATTGTGCGAATAGGACGGCTGCGAAAGGCTATGATATGAAATGGGAAAAGTTCGAGGAAGGCTGCCGCATACCGGTGAAGTCCTGGTGCGGGAACAGCGAGGATGGAGCGGTGAGGCAGGCACTGGATCTTGCAAAGCACACCGCGTTGGTGCATCACGTGGCGCTCATGCCCGATGCGCATCAGGGGTACGGAATGCCCATCGGCGGCGTCGTGGCTTCCGTGGACGCCGTCATCCCGGCTGCTGTCGGCGTCGACATCGGTTGCGGAATGGTTGCGGCGGAGACTGACATCCCGGCGGAATATTTCGCCGGAATGTCCTTTCGCCGCGAGTTCCAGATGAAGCTGAAGGAGCGCATTCCTGTCGGCGAAGGAGTTTCGCACCGCGAGATGCAGGTCTGGGATGGCTTCGAGGAATATACGGCGAACAACGGCACGAGATCCGATCTCTGGCCGTTGAAGATCGATCGCCTGAATCTTGGGACGCTCGGCGGGGGCAATCACTTCATCGAGCTTCAGAAGTCGACGGACCTTAATGGCTCCGCGGATCATGGGGGCGAATCGAAGGTGTGGCTCATGATCCATTCCGGTTCCCGCAATCTCGGAAAGCGCATTGAGGAGTATTATCACCGCATTGCGTTGAGTTCGTGTACGCATTTTCGCGTGCCGCTTGTTAACCCCGACCTCGCATTTCTCCAGATTAGTGAAGAAGCCGGGAAAAATTACTTTACGGACATGATTTTCGCGCTTCGTTACGCAAATGAGAACCGCCGCCGGATGATGGAGGTGGTGAAAAAGACGTTTGCGGAGTTCTTTCCCGAGGCAAACTTTGTACGCACGATCGATATTCACCACAACTACGCGGCGTTCGAGGAACACTTCGGACAGAAGGTATGCGTGCACCGCAAGGGTGCGACGTCCGCCAAACCCGGCGAGATCGGGATTATTCCCGGGTCGATGGGAACGGCGTCATACATTGTGCGCGGTCTTGGCAATCCCGATTCGTTCATGTCCTGCTCACACGGAGCGGGCCGCCGCATGAGCCGTTCTGCGGCCTCTGCGAATCTCTCGGTGGAGGAGTGCGACCGGGCGATGGAAGGAATCGTGTTCGAACGCTGGCACAAGTGCAAGGGATTCGGCAAAGCCAAGGGGAAGCTCGACCTCTCCGAAGCGCCGCAGGCATACAAGGACATAGAGGATGTGATCGCGTCCGAGCGGGATCTGGTTGAGCCGCTGGTGCGCCTTGTACCCCTCGCGAGTCTGAAGGGATAACGTGGGGAAATGGCGGCTGAGTCAGATCCTCGGAGCCGTGCCGGTTCTGCCCTGGGTCTGCACGATCCGCCGCTGTTCTTCCGTGGTGCCGGCGTCGTAGCGTGTTTTTGCGAGCAGTTCGCGGAGCTTCTTTCAGCAAAGGAACTCGCACCCGTTGCCGGTGGTAATTGATTTCACGCGCTTCATCTCTTCGGAGCAAAGCATGCACCTCGGAGCAAAGCATGCTGCCGAGTGCGGAAAGCACATATCGCTGAGTGATTCTTTTCTACTGGGTTATGATGAAATAACGCGCGGGTCTTTCAATGAGCGCGAGAAGTCCATCTTCCCCGATTATGCGCAAAACGACAGTGTCCGTTTCCCAGTCGCCGAACTGCGCGCGCCTGCCAGTCTCTGCCGGCGCCGTTCCCGGCAGCCTTGCGGATCACCTCGCAGGCGTACTGCTCTTTTTTTTCTGCGCTGTTTCAATCCGTACGGTGTCTGCCCGAGGTCAATGACGGGTGTTACAGCATACGTATGGCTGTATATTGTCTGGATGCATGGCAGGCTCGCGAACCCGCGGTCTGCAGGCATCTTTATGGCGTCGAGGGGAAGGCTGATCTGCGTATGCCGGGCATGGACGCGTGTACCGAAGCTTCGCCCCGTGGCGGCCATGATCGCTTTGCCCGTGTTCTGTTATCCCGCGTACAGGTGCGCAGGACGTTGTTTCCGAAGATGGCTGGGAGGCAGCCGGCGTACAGTTTGCCGTGGCGAGTTTCCGCTATATTCTCATTGAGTGCGGTTCCTGATTATGCTCGGCATCTTGTGCGGGCATCTTTTTGTCGACGATTGCGCAGACGCAGGAGTCCGACCATACGTTTTCCGCGGTTTCGATCATGTCGATAATGGTGTAAACCGGCAGGATTATGCCAAGGATTTCGATTGGCGCCCCGATGCCGGACATAAGAGAGAGGGAAAGAAAATAGCATCCCATGGGGACTCCGGCATTGCCGATGGCGGAGATGATGGAAATGAAGAACCAGAGAATAAGCGTGGGCACATCGAGAGACATCCCGCCGTTCTGCATGACAAAGAGGGACGTTACCAGAATGAACGCAGCGCACCCGTTCATGTTAATCGTGCAGCATATCGGCAGCACAAAACGGGCGACCTCCTTTTTTGCTTTCAGGTTGTCTTCCGCGGATTCAATGGTCACCGGCAGTGTTGCCGCGGAGCTTTTTGTGAAGAGGGCCATGAGCACGGCCGGGAGCATGCCGCGAAAAACCCTGACCGGGTTAATTTTGTGCACCAGCAGAAACAGTGGCAGGACGATAAAGAATTGAATGAGGTTTCCTCCGAGTACCACTGCAACGTATTTGCCGAGGGAGCCAAGTATGAACCCGGCAGAAACCTGAGCGGAAAGCTGTGCGGCAAAAGCGAGGATTCCGAGCGGCAAAGTCCAGACGAGACTTTTGATCATGGAGAAGAGGACTTCCTGCATGCCGAGAATGCTTTTCAGAAGTATCCGTATGTTTTCAGATTCCTTTTTGACGGCGAGAACAAGTCCGACGGCGAAAGACACAAACAGGATGCTAAGGACGTTCCCTGAGGAGAAAGGGGCGAGGATATTGTTTGGGATAACGGACAGGATGTGGCTGTAGTATGAAATTGCGCCGAGGTTTTCGGAAACGTTCGTGTCTGCCTGCCGGATCACGTCCGCGGGGAGATTTGCGGGCGCTACGCATTTGAAGAGCAGTAGTCCGACGAGTGCGGCGGCGGCAGTGGTGAGCAGTGTGTATGTGATCGTATGCAGAAAAATCCGGCCGGTATTCTTGCGTGCGCCGAGTTGAGCCAGGGTCGTTGTCACGGCGAGAGCGATTGTGGGTACGGCAACGAACTGAAACAGGCGGGTGTATACGGAGGCCGTAAAGTTGAAAAACTCGTTCAGCCAATCAATGCCAAGTGTCCCGAGGATACTTCCGAGCACCAGAGCGGTCATCCAGACCGCGAATTGTTTTCCGTTGAATCCGTTACTTCTTGCGTTGCTTTTCATGGTTGACTTTTGCTGACCACAGCGAGCGTTTTATTTCGGCTGTGCCTGTTTGCGAATCTATTTTACATTTAGTGAGTTCTGTCTGCCGCAGCGGGATGCCGGTACGGAAAACGTCCGGAGAGGCTTGTTGTGAACAACAGCTCCGGAACGCCGGATAACAAACAAAACATTGGGTGAAGGGTACATCGACTGAACAGTTTCGTCAAGCACCGGAGAGGGAGAGCTGTGCTTGGGAAAAGTTCAATATGCAGGGAGTCTAACGATGGAGGATACGCCGTTACGAGTGGACTTTTTCACAAACTTTTCCAGGAAATCGTGGCTATTGATTTAGTGATCAAAACTGTGGTAGTATAACGGCCGATGGGGTTGCACCCCATACGAGTGGCAGTTAGGGTTTAAATACAGAAACACGGGATGGGTGTTGTCGTATGAAAAGGTTGGTGTTTTCGGTTTTCTGCATGATTGCGGCCGTCGTGTTTTTCTCCGGCTGCGTAAATACATTTCCGGAGAAAAGCGGCAAGTTGTATGTTCGGGCGCTTATTGATGGAGAGGATGTGCTGTATGTGAAAGGCAATACCTTATGGTTTCAGCACAGGACATTTCAGCTTCCCGGGCGCGTAAACGGGGCGGAGCTGCCGGTTTACGTGGGCGAAGAGGAATGGTACCCAGAGTGGAACGGTTTTGTGAGCGATACTTTCGTGTTTTCGGACAATCCTGAAATGCTGCCTTCCGGCGTTAGCAGGGACGCTGAAAACATGAGGGTGAAGTGCTACACCACGGACTTCGGGGAGTGCAAGGTTCTCAGCTATCCCTCAAAGGACAACGACTACACTCTGGCCGTGCTTCTGGATGACAGGAAGCCGGACGGGGCGCATTGGTTTGTTCTGGACATCGACTGGTGGGATTTTCCTTTGGTGGACTGATGTTTCAGGGCGGCTCGGCAGGGACGCGCCGCATGCTGTTTTTGCTCCGGTAGCAGGGAAGTGCACCGGAGTTTTTTTTTAGGATTCTTTTTGCGGCCTTTTACGGCTTCGACGGGGCGGTTTCATGGGTGCAGGCAGGGTGGTGCGTATTACAGCCGGGATAGCCGGTGCGGCATTTGTATCCGCTCTGCTCTACATCTGTTTTCTGCATCCTGCCCATTTGAAATTTTCGGAGGGGATACCATATACACTTCAAAGTACGGACAAAGCTCCCAGAATGCTGGTTCAAGGCGATCATTTACAGCTCAAGTATCACTTTGATCTTGCGGCGGACATGATCGCCGGAAAAATACCGGTGTTTGCGAATCTATACGAGTTTAATCTGGGAGATGACTCCGAACGGCGCATTTTCGATCCGTATTATATTCCGTTTTCTCTGGTATATGCCGCGGTACGCGGTTTTGCCGGGGATGCGGCCGCATGGAATTTTACGCAATATGTTTCGGTTTTCGCCGGATTTATCTTTTTGTATCTGCTTGCGCGGCGCTACACGGGAGGCTCTGGATATTTGGCGTTTCTCGCGGCGCTTGCTGCGGAGTCTGTGCCGTACGCATGGGTAAATCTGGCGGGCGGTAGCCCGACCGGGTTTGGTATGGGGCTTATTCCCGGAGTGGTGCTTGGACTGGACATCGCGGTGAGGGATCGCAGGGAGCGCGGCGGGGTGCTGGCCGGGGTCATGCTGTTTTTCTGTTACTGTTCAGATCTTCACTGTTTTTTATTTTCCGCGCTGTCTGTGCCGTTCTGGTGCATTGTATTCTGGTTTTCAACCGGAGGGGACATCATACCCGGGCGAAAGGACGCGCTGCGGCTTGTGCGTGCGCTGTGGCCGGTTGCGGCGGCTGGAGCGGCAGCAATTGCGGCGGCCGCGTGGCTGAGGGCGTCGTATTCCAGTACCGATGTTGCCGGAGGGCGGGCGTTGTCGGACATGGCGGCATATTCACCGCGATGGCGGGCGCTGTTTTCATGGGAATATCCGTGCCCGGCTGCGGCACATTTTTCCCTCGGACAGGTTTTGCCGGTGCTGCTTCTGGCTGCGGCGGTGACGACTGCGTGGGTATTGGCTGCCAAGGTGGTCAGGGAGCGTCGCGGTGTTTTGCCTCTGGTTGGTGAGCTTGCGATTTTTGGGGGAATTCTGGCTGTAATCATGCTGGCGCTCGGAACGTCAGGGCCATGTGATGCTCTTCCTGTTCGAGTTATGAGAAAGCTTTTCCCTCCGTACGCCATGATACGGCAGCCGGTAAAGATTTTCTGCCTGATGCCTACTTTGACGGCGCTGGCTTTTGCCGTGTTCATGAGGCGTATACGGGACGCAGCGGAAGGAAGTGCTCCATGGGGGGTGTCTCTTGCCCTCATGTGCCTGCTGATTCTTCCGACTTCGATGGCGGGAATGAGGGCTGGAATTTGTCTTCTCCCAGGCGCCAACGGTGCGTATGAGGCAGTCGTTGAGGAGGGAAGGGAGCGAGGCGTCGTCCCCCGGGCGCTGGTCCTCCCGATATGGCCGGGAGATTCTTCCTGGTCGTCGATTTACGAGTATTATGCGTCCGTGAGCGGACTGCGCATGCTTAACGGGTACTCGCCTGTCAAGTCGAATCACTATGTGGACGAAGTGTTTGAGGCTTTTGAAACGGTTACGCTCGGGGATCTGACGCCGGATCAGCTTGAAAAAATGCGGCGTTTCGGGGTAACAGCGGTGATACTGCACGAGGACGCTTTCCCGGACAAGGTAAGTCCGCTGCCTGTCGGAGCGACTTTGCGAAGGCTGCTGTCGTGCCCGAATCTGAAATTCCTTGCGCGCGACGGCGCCGTGTGGTCCTTTGCCGTCCTTGATTCTCCGCGTACTGTTCCCGCGGAGGAGGAGCGCCTCAGAGATGGGGTTAGGCTTTATCCGACAAAGTTCTGGACGTACGTCAGAGACGGTGATAGAGACGGTATGCGTGTGCCGGAGGGGATAGACCGCAGGTTTGTACTGAGGGTGAGGAAGCCCGCCGTATGGATGAACGGAAACGGTCCGGTATGGGTGATGAAGGCATCGGGTGAAACATTTTGGGCGGACGCAGGCGGGCGTCCTGCAGAGAGCAGGCGGTTTGATGAAGGGGCGGTATCTCTGACCGTTACGGATGCTGTGCCTGTCCGCGGCGGAGATTGGGCCGAAGCCTCTGTGCTTTCGGGTGGAGCTGGAGGGAGGCTGAAGTATGCGGTGTACATGCCGGGACCGATTGAGGTTATAGAATCCGATACTGAGCTCAACCCTGCAGATTTTTCGCATGCCGGGCGCATTGTGTGGAAAAACGGTGAATTCTGCGGTGTGGAGCTTGATCCGGCGAAAGATCCGTCCGGAGAGATTGTGTATGGTCCGAATCTGCCGATTGCCGGCGGGCGGTGGCATTTATCAGTTGAAACGGAAGGCGTCGTTCCGGCTGCAGGCGGCGTGAGGGTACTGCTCAACGGCCTGACTGTGTCATCCGGACTGGCGTCGTCGGACGGAATAGTTTTTGACGCTGCGGATGGGGATCTGTTCTGTTTGCGCTACGATTACGACAGATCGGCTGAATGCGTAATTAGCAGGTTTGTTCTGCGCCGTGTTTCCGGAGCGGGGGCAATGGAGGGACAGGAGTGAGTTTTCTTTTCAGAATTGCATTTTGCCTGACTGCATGGGCCGCGGCCTGCTGTTCGTTTGGGGCAGAGTTGTCCGCGGAATACAGCGCCCGGTCTGTGTATCTCGGGGATTCGTTGATTGTGACGGTCAAGCTTGACGGTGCAATTGAGGAGAATTCGGATCCTGCATTTCCGGATTTGCCTGCGGATTGCGGGGTGGTAAAGATCGGCGGGATGTCTCCGATGAGGATGATGAGCGAGACAATTGTCAACGGCAAGCGAAATGTCACTAAAATTGAGCGTTCGGAGTGGAATTTTGAAGTCACGCCGCACACGGCAGGTACGTTTGATCTTGGCAAAGTGGTTTTGAACCATGGCGGACGCGAATACAAAGCGGTGCTCCCGCCTTTGAGCGTCGTCGGACCTGAGGAAAACGAGTTCGTGACGCTGGAGCTTCGGGCCGACAAGACGGATTTGCTCATAACGGACAAGTTCCGAGTGACGCTGACTGTGTCCATTAACGCGCTGCCTCCACCTTACGAAAATGAAAATCCGTTTGAGCAGATGCGGCTTTTCATCCCGTATATCGTCGGCAGCGGCAGCAGTGTTTTCAGACTTGCGGGAGGCGCATCTGCGGAATCTGTTCTCAGCGGCATGGTTTCCTCGCGCGGTTTTGCGATAAATGAGTTTCGTGTTCCGTCTGCAGATCCGTTTGGATTTGGTTTCCGCGGGTTGGGGAGTTCGTCTTACGCGAAATTTGATTTGCCGAGGGTTCCGGCGGAGCGTGCCGACGGAAAGAAGGTTTGGACGTATGAGTTTTCACTGGACATGGAGGCGGTTTCTGCCGGAAGCGAGACTATTGGGCCGGTATATGCAAGGGGGACGATTTACAAATCGGATGCAATTTCCGGTGAAATAAGCAAGATGTCTGTGTATGTGGGATCTTCGGGAGTGGATGCGTCTGTGTCTGCACCGCCGGAGAGCGGCCGTCCGGCAGGCTACTGCGGGATAATATCCACAAATTTGACCGTTGGTGCGGAGCTTGATGCTCAGACATGCAGGGAGGGGGATCCTCTGGAGCTGCGGGTTTCCGTCTCCGGTTATGCCGACCGCGGCCGGCTGAAGGCTCCTGACCTTGCTTCTGTCCCCGGATTCGCCGGGAGGTTCCGGTTTTTCGGTGAAGTATCGGAGAAGACCTCCGGAAGCGGTACGGTATTTATATATCGTATGCGTCCTCTGGAATCCGGGACAGTGGAGGTGCCGTCTGTGGAAATACCGTTTTTCAATTCCGCAGTGCGGAAGTACGAGATCGCGCGTTCGGCTCCGGTTCCGCTTCGTGTTGATCCGGCTCCAGAGATACAGCTGTCCTCCGGAGGCGGGACACGTGAGAGCAGCGGGTTGACGGGAATGCTTTCTCCTGCGGGGATTACTGTTTCGACAGATGCGCTTGTTCCTCCTGCGCAGTTTTCCGCGGGCGAAATCTTTTTCTGGGCGGCTGTGCCTCCGCTTGTGTATCTGTGTTTGCGCACGTTGCTCAAGGTGTGGCTGCGCAGGGATGTTCTGGTGGGGTCTGTGCGCCGCCGTTCGGCGGGGGCGCGTGCCGCGCACGCATTTTCTGATGCGGATACCCCACAGGGAGTGATGGCGGCTGCGGCGCTTCTTCTGAGGGACAGGTTTGGGGAGCGGCGGCATGGCATTACTCCGGCGGAAGCAGTTGAATCGCTTGAACGCGGGGGAGTGCCGGAGGAGTTGCGGAATGAGTTCCGCAGCAAGCTTGAGGATGTGTTTAATTCTGCCTACGTTCCCGGGGAGGCGGGCAAAACGGCTTTCAGGGAGGCAAAGGAGAAGTTGAGGCCGGTTTTTGAGAAAATCCGTACATTTTCGAAGTTGGCGGCGGTCATGATATTGCTGTGGGCCGCGCCTGCCTGGGCCAGTGCTGATTCAGGCGCGGTGGAGTTCATGTGGCGTCAGGCCAATGCCGCTGCGGCGCATTCGGGTACGCCGGAGGAGTTTAGGAACGCGGCAGGGTTGTACCGTGCGGTAATAGATGCAGCGCCATGCGGCGCCGGCGTATATTTCAATTACGGAGTGATGGAGATGCTGGGAGGGGAGCCCGCTGCTGCGGTGGAAGCGTTAAGGCGGGCTGAGATGCTGGAAGGATATTCGGAAGAGATCGAAAGAAATATGATTTACGCTTACCGACTTGCATCGGAAGACACCGTGGGGGACGGCGCGCCGGACGGGAGCGGCAGCGGGGCTGCGGCGGGATTGCCGTGGTTCCGCGATGTGCTGCCGCTGCACTACATGCTGTCGGTATACGAGCGTGTTTGTCTCGCATTGATTGCGTGGGCGATTGGATGGGTGTTCCTTGCGGTGAGGCTGTTTCGTAGGTCTAAAGCTGCGATGGCGGCGGCAGTGCTGCTTTTCGTCGTGTGCGCATGCATGTCAAGCAGCGCGTTGTATTCCATGCATGTCATGTCGAAACCGCTTTATGGCGTTACGGCTTCCGGCGGTGAGTCTGCGGCGGTGGAGCGGTCTGCTGCGGACGGCGCTGTTTTGGGGGAGGTTAAGGAATGAAAACGCGTTTTCTTGTGTTGCTGCGCGCGGTTCTTGCCTCGGCGCCGTTGTTTTCAGCCGTCTCTCATGCCGCAGGCGTTGATTTTGTTTCAGGCGCGAATGTCAAAGGGACATCTGCAGGAGGTTCGCTGCTGCTGTCTGCGGAGCCGGCACTGGAGCGTTATTTTGTCGGGCAGAAAGTGAAGCTCCGGATAGACATTGAGTTGAGCGGGGATGGAGAGCCTGTGCAGATGACAATTTCTGGGATGCCGGAATCCGGTATTGTCTCAATTTCCGAGTTTAAGCCGGTGGTGAAAAGCACGCCTGACGGAATTTATTCGTTTTCTGCAGAAATGGAACTTCTTTCCGAGGGAACAGTCCGGTTTGATTTAGGGCTCGAATGCCGCGTTGTGGTTCAGGAACGCAGGGGGTTCTGGGTTATGAACAACACGAGAAGACTGAAGCTGACCGATGTAAGCCGTGAGATGCGAATTGAAGATGTGCCATTGGAAGGACGTCCTGAGGATTTTTCCGGGCTTGTGGGGAATTTTGAGCTGGCGGCATCCGTTTCTCCGCGGAAGGCGTCGCCCGGAGATATTTTGTCTTTTGCGTGGGAAGTCCGCGGAATTGGGTCTTTCGACGGGTTCAAGCCGCAGGAATATTTTCCCGGGGACGGATTTAAAGTTTATCCGCCGAAGCGGGAGTCGCTGTCTTCGGATGCGGTGTCTTTTTCGCAGTCGCTTGTGCCGGGGAGGATCGGTCTGACGGAGGCGGAGAAGTTCGAGCTCTCGGTATTTGACCCGATTTCGGGGGAATTCAAGCGCCTGACAGCCGGTCCTTTTGCTTTGGAAATCGTGGAAAGAGAGGAGTCTGATCCCGGGAAGATTGTCGTGGAGACGTCTGTTTCTGACAAGGCTGACAGGGGTGAGCGTCTCGCGCCGGCTGTCCGTTCGCCATGGGGTGTGGTTTCTGCCTTGTTTGGGCTTGGCAGGGAAGCCGGGATGCGGGCTGTTTGCGACACTCAAACCGCTGCGTATTTATGTCCGTCGTATGAGGCGAAAAAGATATTTGAGCTGCCGGGTGGTGCGGAAGTGGAGATTCGGGAAAAAAGTGAAGGCTGGGTGAGGGTTGGTTTTCAGGGTTCTTCCGGCTGGGTTCCGGCACGGGTGCTGCGTCAGGTAGACTGAAACTGGCGGATTCGTTTTTTGGGGGTGGATTATGAGCGATGGGGAGAGCGGGCCTTTATTGAAGGAGAAAGTTGCTCTTGTTACAGGTGGAGCCACGCGTCTGGGAAGGGAAATATGCCTTGGTCTGGCGGCGAACGGATGTGACGTCGTGGTTCACTATATGTCGTCCTCTGACGAGGCGGACGAAGTTGTGGCGGAAATAAAATCCATGGGGCGGGACGCATGGCCTCTTCAGGGAGATTTCCTCCGGCCGCATGATGCGGAGATCGTGATGCGGACGGCGTGGGAACTGGGCGGATGGGTTGATATTGTTGTGAACAATGCCGGAATTTTTGAGACGAAGCCGTTCTCCGAAGCGAGCGAAATGGATTTTGAGCGGATGTGGAGGATAAACACTCAGGCTCCTATGGTGATTGCCGCAACAATGTTTGAACTTGTATGCTCGTCAAAGATTCTTCCGGCCGGATACTGCGCGAAAATTGTGAACATAATTGACCAGCGCGTTCACAAACCGTGCAAGGGGTGTCTTCCCTACTGGATGAGCAAGAAAGCGCTGGCAGACTTCACTGAGTGCGGTGCGCTTGAACTTGCTCCGAGAATAGCCATGAACGGGGTCTCTCCAGGTCCTGTGCTGGTTCCTGTTGCTCCGGAGGCGAAGGAACCTGCCGGAGAAATTCCCATGGTTACCCGCTGCATACCTTCGGATATCGTGTCGGCAGTGCTTTTCCTTGCGGCTTCCATGTCGATAACTGGTGAAATTATACATGTCGACGGCGGACAGCATTTGTTGTGAGTGCCGGGGCTTGTGTGCAAAAGTGTCATGCTGTAAAATATGCACGGTCGTTTGGAGTGTGAAATGAGAGATTTCAAGTGCATTGTTGTCACCGGCGGGGCCGGATTCATAGGGGCAAATTTTATCCGATACCTGCTGGATGACGCAGGATTTTCGGGCGTTGTCGTAAATTTCGACGCATTGACGTACGCCGGAAATCCTGGAAGTCTGGCAGATGTCGCATCGCGTTTTCCGGGCAGATATTTCTTTGAAAAGGGAGACATTCGGGATCCGGCTGCAATCGGACGCGTATTGGACAAGTACAGTGCAGATGCGATATGTCATTTTGCTGCTGAATCACATGTAGACAGGTCTATTGCTGCTCCGGATGACTTTGTTCAGACAAATATTGTGGGCACATTTAATCTGCTGGAAGAGACAAGGAAGCGCGCGGACAGAATCAGCCTCTTACACCATGTGAGCACAGACGAAGTCTTCGGCAGTCTGGGTGACGACGGCTTTTTCTCAGAATCTACTCCATACTCACCACACAGCCCGTATTCTGCATCGAAGGCGGCTTCTGATCATCTTGTGAAGGCTTACCATGACACTTACGGCGTGCCTGTCACGATTACCAACTGCTCAAACAATTACGGGCCGTACCAGTTCCCGGAGAAGCTTATTCCCCTGATGATAATGAACGCATTGGAAGGGAAGCAGCTCCCGGTCTACGGAGACGGGAAAAATGTGCGGGACTGGCTTTATGTTGTTGATCATTGTTCCGCCATATGGAGGGTGATGCGGGCCGGGAAATCCGGGCGTACGTATTGCGTTGGCGGCAGGTGTGAGCTCAGCAATGTAGAGGTGGTTCATCGTATATGTTCTATGATGGACAAACTTGCCCCGCCGCTGCCGGGAGGCCGTCCGAGGAACAGTCTCATCACGTTTGTGAAGGATAGACCCGGGCATGACAGGCGCTATGCAATTGACTGTTCCCGGATAGAGAACGAGCTGGGATGGCGCCGTACGGAAACGGCAGATACGGGGTTCGAGAAAACGCTGCGCTGGTACCTTAAGAATACGGAGTGGGTGGATTCCGTACGTACGGGCGAATACAAGAACTGGATAGAGAAGAATTACGTCGATCGGTAAGAAAAACGGCCGTTGTGGATTGGTGCCGGGAGAGTGTAGAGATGTCGATAAACAGCGGAGAGAAGTTCAGGGAAAGCATACCGGAATCAAGGCGTGTGGTTGTCAAGATCGGCAGCCGCGTTATTGTCGGGCCTACCGGCAGACCGGATCATGCTAGAATCAGATCTCTTGTTTCGCAGTCCGCCGAGATAAGCAGGAGAGGATATCAGCTCGTAATAGTGAGCTCCGGAGCTATTGCTGCGGGGATGGAGGCGCTGGGTATTCAGGACCGGCCTTCTCTGGTTCCGGATTTGCAGATGTGCGCGGCCGTGGGGCAGGGAATCCTGATGGCGCAGTACGCGGATTATTTTTCCAGAGAAAAACTGCTTGTCGGTCAAGTGCTTTTGACTCATGATGATTTTGACAGGAAAATAAGGATAGCCAATCTTCGCAGAACAATGGATCACATGCTGTCGCACGGCATAATTCCCATCGTAAACGAAAATGACGCTGTAGCAGATGAGGAGGTCAAAGCGGACATGTCCCTCGGAGACAACGACTATCTGGCGTCTCTCGTGGTGCGTCAAATTCGAGCAGATCTTCTCGTGATGCTGTCCACTGTAGACGGCCTGCGTGCGCCTCGTGGAAAGACGGGCAAAACGGTGCGCGTACCGTATGTGGAGGCTGTGGACAGGAAAGTGCAGGAATTGGTGAAACCATCGGATGGCACGCTGTCTAAGGGCGGCATGGATTCCAAGCTCAGGTCGGCCGCTGTTTGTATGAAATCTGGGTGCAATGTCGTGATAGCGTGCGGGCGCCGCAAAGATGTGCTCACTCGCATAATGCGCGGCGACGATGAAGGTACACTTTTTCTTGGAGCACCGGTTTAACGGGCTTTTACAGCAAGACGTGCACTATCGGCGGTAATACGGAGAATGTATGGAAGAGAAGGATATCAGGGCTGTTGCGCAGCGTGCTTCAGCCGCGCAGCGCAGTATGCTCTGCTTCAGCAGCCGCAGGAAAACCGACATAATTTATTCAGCTTCGGACGAGATCGAGAGGCGCATAGACGAGATTATGGAGGTAAATGCGCGGGAAGTGGAGTCTGCCCGTGCGAAGGGGCGTCCCGAAGGCTTTGTCGGCAGATTGGAGCTTACGCCGCATTTGATCCGGAAGGCTATCAATTCCTGTCGCGTTATAGCGGATTTGACCGACCCTGTGGGTGAGGAGGTGAGTGTCTGGCTTCGTCCGAACGGGTTGCGGATTTCGCGCAGGCGTGTGCCGGTGGGGACTGTGGCGCTGTGTCTGGAGACTCGCCCGCTGGTGAACCTTGTGGCGGCGGCTGTCTGCATAAAAGCCGGCAATGCGCTTGTCTCGTGCTGCGACGACGAATCGTCCGCAACATCGTCGCTCATAGTTTCCGCGTTTCTGGACGGGGCCCGCCCGGCAGGAATGCCGGATGACGCGTTTATACTTATTGCGAGCTCGGAGCATCTGAAAGACTGCCGTGCGCTCGTTTCTCTGCAGGGCGTCATAGACGTTGCGATTCTCCGCGGTGGAGAAGCATTTGTAAATGATCTCACAGAACATTCTTTTGTCCCGGTTCTTAAGCATTCAGGGGGGTTGTGTCACGTCTACGTAGATTCTGATGCGGATATCGACATGGCGGTATCCATTGTGTGCAATTCGCGCTGTTTCGATCCATATTCGTGCTCGGCTGCAGATGTTCTGCTGGTACATGAGGCGAAAATGACGGAGTTTATTCAAGCGTTGCTGAAGAAAGTTTCCGGACAGATAGACTTTGTCGCCGATGAGCGCGTTCTGCCTATGATTCCCGGTGCATTGCCAGCAGACTACGATGACTGGCGCTGCGGTTACCGGGGGATGCGGCTCGTTGTTGGTTCGTGTAATTCGATAACAGAAGCCATTGAGCACATAAACGAATATGGAGCGCATTTGGCGGACGTGATTGTAAGCGATAGTGAGGACAATCAGCGGCTGTTCCAGCGCAGGGTTAATTCTGCCGTGGTGTATGTGAATGCATCGACCGCATTTACAGACGGAGCGGAATTCGGCATGGGGGCTGATGTCGGAATCAGTACGGACAGATTTAATGTCCGCGGTCCGGTCGGTCTGGAGGATTTGACCAGTCTCAAGTACCTCGTGACCGGAAAAGGGCAGATCCGCGGTTGATATGGGCGGGAAAATACATGTGCTGAGCTGCTCCGATGACTTCCTGCTCGCGTCTGCTGCTAAAGCAGTAGCCGATAGCTGCGCAGGTTCAGGGATATCTGTCGAAACAATAGACGGATTTGTTGAAAATTCCGATGCCGCCGTACGTGCGCTGAATTCCGCTTGGGAGTCAGTTTTTCAGCAGGATTTCTTTTCTTCAGGTAAAGTTGTATATCTTAAAAACGTCAAGTTTTTCGGTACGGACAGGACTTCGTCGTCTGAAACCGTCAAAGAAGCGGCACTGCAGTTTATTGAGCGCCTGAAAACGGGAATACCGGAAGAAACGGCGCTTGTTATCGGTGTGCTGGGTTTTAACAAAACAACACGCATTTATTCCGGGATAAAAGCGCTTGCATCATCCGGGCATTTATCTCTGGAGGAGATTCCCGGTCCTTCGGACAGAAAGGGCGGCGTTTCGCCGGCGGCGATTGTTACTTCCCATCTGCAAACGATGTCAAAAAAGATGAGTCCTGCGGTTCTTCGCAGTTTTACTGCGAGAATCGGATCTCGGCCCAGAGCGCTCATAAACGAGTTGGAAAAGCTGTTTGTATATACCGCAGGGAAAGAGCCGTCTGTTGTAGATGTGGAGGCCGTTGTTACACGATATATAGACGATGAGCCGTGGTTTTTTCTGGAAGCATTTTGTTCTCGTGATTTAAGAGCGTCGGTAGAGGCGCTGCACGATCTTTACGATATGAAGGTGTCTACCGTATTTCTGGTGATGCAGCTCGAAAACAGGGTAAACGACATGCTGCTTCTCCAGAATGCTGTTGAGCGCGGACAGATGAGTCTATCAACTTTTAAATGGCGGAGTGATCTCCCGCCGGAAGATGCGGAGAATGTATCTGTTCTGGGTAAATTTAATGTAGCGCAAAAATCGCCGTTTGTTCTTCGCGGACTTAAGGAGCACCTGCCTCAATGGTCAAGGAGGAGTTTGCGTAGAGCCCGTGCTGTCCTTATTGAAGCGCACGAACGTATTGTCAGCGTAACGGCAGATGACAGGGTTATTCTGGAATCGGCTGTCATTGATGCAATCTCTTCAGCAGCCGGATAACCGCTTGCGTTCTCTTTGAGGTATAACCTCGCATTCCCCTCAGTTATTTGATCAACTCAGTAGGCGGCAATCGCTTGCTCTCTCTGATATCGGACAGCGCATGTTTTCGTATGAAGTCAGCGTAGTGCCGTAAAAGCATGAAACCGGACGATAAATCAAGCCTGCGAAAGCGCAGAACATTAGTTTTGCTGTTTAAAAAATCTACGTCTTTTGCGTAAAATCAAGCGAGACATTGCCGCATTCGTCTTTTCTAAGTTTCTGTGTAACGGTCTGCAGTTTAACAGACGGGGGCGGGGCGAAATGCAGCATTCCAGCTTCTGTTGCCGTATTCCCGAACGCTGTCAGGGGTGACAGGTTCGAAAGGTTGAAGAAATTGCTGGAGAAATCCAGAACAGGAAACAATGAGTGGTCTGTCCGTCAATTTATGGTCATGAGATATGTTAAAATTTGCATATAGGGGTCGGTGCCAAGTTTTCACAACACCTTCCACTACGGCAGAAGTTGTATAAATATACGATGGATTATGGCATACATCATGAGCAAGGCTCATTAAAAGCAGAAGGATTTTGACGATCGATCAGTCGTCATTATTATATGCGTTCAAAGATCGTCAGGCGTATCTCAGAATGCCGTTTTTATGTTTTCAATATCATTCTTCCCTATATGACTTTATCATGTGTCGAGTGAGCGTTCTACCTTTCAGCCTCTTATTTTCATTGTGTTTGCATTTGCATGCGTGAAATTACATTCTGCAACTTTATCCACCCAGTGAGAATTTTAGGGGGTTGACAGTATGCTCTTAAACAGCTACACTACAGAATGTAAATGTTACAAGATTGTAATATTTATAAAAAGGAGTTCTAAATGAAAAAATATGTTTGTTCGATATGTGGTTATGTACATTACGGAGATGAACCGCCGGCGTCCTGTCCGCAGTGCAAGGCCCCAGCTTCCAAGTTCAATGAAGTGAAAGAGGAAAGCGGCAAAAAGGCGTGGGCGGACGAGCATCGTATAGGCGTTGCAAAGGATGTCGACAAGGAGGTCGTTGATGGACTTAACATGAATTTTATGGGTGAATGTACTGAAGTCGGTATGTATCTTGCGATGAGCAGACAGGCCGATAGGGAAGGCTACCCTGAAGTGGCTGAAGCTTACAAGCGCATTGCTTTTGAAGAAGCTGAACACGCGGCAAAGTTTGCAGAGCTTCTGGGAGATGTCGTCAAACCGTGTACTAAGACTAATCTTGAAATGCGTGTTGATGCGGAACAGGGAGCTTGTGAAGGGAAGCTTTTGCTGGCCAAGCGCGCCAAAGAACTCGGCTACGATGCTATCCATGACACCGTTCATGAGATGTGCAAGGATGAGGCCCGTCACGGTGCAGCGTTTGAGGGTCTGCTGAAGCGTTATTTCAGTAAATAATTTTTGCAAATAACCGCCCCCGTATGGGGAACTTTACGGGGGCGTTGTCTGCGTTGTGATGAAGGATATACGGGAAAAAATTGTCGGATGCGGTCTGCGTGCTTCAGCTCCGCGGATTTTAATATGCGAATATCTTTGCAGGAGCAAGAGTCATCCGTCAGTTGACGAGATTTATGGGGCTCTGCATGATAAAGTGCCGTCTCTTTCCTTGACCACAGTCTACAACACGCTTCGTACTTTTTGTGATGTCGGGATTGCAAGAATGCTTCCTGTCGCAGACGGCGAGATGCGTTTTGACGGAAATGTTAGTCCGCACGCGCATTTTATATGTTCCGGATGCGGTTCCATAACGGATGTTTCATTGCACGATGGGTTCGATTTTTCTGGGGTTCTGAGTGTTCCAGAAGGTTTCAGAATGGAATCTGCCAGCATTGTTTTAACCGGACATTGTCCCAACTGTGCGGGCGCACTTAACGGCGGAATGCGATAGCCGCCCATGCAAAATACGCCGGCAAAAACAAGAGTCCTCTGAATTTTGTATGCGGATGGATAAACTGTCCTGCGGGGTTTGAAAATTCCGGTCTTTTTCTTGAACTGTCAAGATGTTTTTTTTTCGGACGCGCCACCCGCAGGGGGCGTGTGAGTTATAAATCCGGCGCAGCGACATATGCCGAGTTCGTCTGCGGCGTGTGAAAGGTCCGGACTCTGCTGTCTGTGCCGTTTGTCTCCGGTTTCAACTTTTGCGAGGCGGCGTGCAGACGACGGATTTCTGGTTTTCAGAAATTTGTCCCAAGGAATAACTGCCGCATGATACATAAAGAGTACTCAGGCAGGGAACTGCACGCAGAAAGACTGTTTGAGCCGGAAGAAACAATTACCATGATGGAATAGCACATAAACAGATTTTGTGCGGCATCTAGATTTTTGAAATTTTGTCTGGCGCTTTGTGGGCAGGATTTTCATAAAGACAAAAACGATGGTCTGCGCTTTTTCTACAGGCAGGATAATTTGACGGCCTTTACGCCGGATACGTGGTCGGATCTGCCTGCAGAAATACACGCCTGTCTTTCGATAAATCAATCGATAGCATCGTACCGTGCAGCGGCAATGTAGGGCGCGTTACAGTCTGAGGAATCACAGGTGCATAATGTTCCGGAGGCACCCGCGGCGGCAACCAGAGATCCGCCTTCCGAGCTGCCGGGCAGATTGTCCGGCAGCTCGGAAGTACTGCGAACAAATGAGGTTTTGCTTTGACGAGCTTTGTGTTAGCCGACAGCGTCACTGTACGGCCTGCATCAGCATTTTGCCGTCTTCCAGAAAGTCTTATTTCGAGTTTTGTTTTCCTCCGTAAGACCGGTCTCGCGCAACAGAAAAGCGGACGTAAGTTCGGTCAGAACTGTTGCCGCAGACCGGTTCGGGCTCAAATGTGGAATTACCACTTCAGTGTCATGACTTCAAACGGCTTGAATTTGCGTTTGATTATTCCGTTTTCAATTTTTTCTGCAGGTTGTCCAGTTAAAGCGTTGA
Source organism: uncultured Verrucomicrobiota bacterium (assembly GCA_949285835.1). GTDB lineage: Bacteria > Verrucomicrobiota > Kiritimatiellia > RFP12 > UBA3636 > CASEAR01. Next base: position 23,347 of record CASEAR010000138.1, read on the forward strand.
AAATCTTCTTCACCTTAATTATCTCGGGAATTTCAAAATCGGAATCAACTGTTTTGTCAGAGACGTTCATCATTACAACAAGCCGCTGATCTTTTCCTGTTCCGGAGCAGACTATGCCGTGGATATCTCCCTCTTCGAAGGTGCGTCGCTTATGCGTGAGCAGTCCGGGCAGAAGCAACTTGATTTCCTCCATAAGCCCTTTGAATTTTTTCTGCGATTCAACATTTTTCGACAACCCTATACCGATCGGGCCGCCGCCGGTCTGGCTCCAGCAGTACCAGAATATTCCGCGTATATCATGGGCAATTGCGGCATAGGTGATATACCGAGAAGTATTGAAATCAGACTGCATTCCCCAGGGAACGATTACCAGACATTTGCGTCCGTCTGTTGCTTCTTTTGCCTGTTTTATCCATGTGATCGCATTGTTCACTGCGCTGCTCTGTCCTTTGTTGCCAAAGGGGTTGAAGGCAAGTATGTCTCCGTAAAGCTGATGCACGGGAAAAAGATCCGGACGGCATGAAAGGATATACGTGGGATGTTGTTTATCGTATTTATGCCACGCGTCATTAGTAATCTGGAGCTTGCTCTCAGCTCCCTCTGCAGGCTCATCGGCAACATACCACATGAGAATGGCCGGATGGTCGGCATATTGACTGACGCAGGTTTTGAATATTTCCTCGCCCCAGTGATTTGATTCGAAGAGGCATTTCAACTTGTTGGCAGTGGCCTGATACAGGCCTATCGGCGCTCCGAAGCCGTCGTTGCCTGTCTGCCATTTCCAGAACTGACATGCGGTAAAGCCCAGTTCCGATACAGCCTCGTAATCGGAGTTGATATGATATATGCCCAGAGGGAAGTACGGCTGCCCGTTTACGAGCATGGTATTATCTTCATCAATAATGGTTTGTGCGATTCTGGGAGGAAGTATTTCAAAAGAAGTCTCTGATTTGGCGTTTATTCTGCCTTTTGACATATGTGCACGGACGGCATATCCTCCAGCTCCAAGTTTCTTTGAGAGGGGTACAGGAACCCAAAGTTCGGAGACGGCGTTTGTCGGCGTCGTGATTTCCTGTGTGTGAACAATGTTGCTGCTGCTGTCGTAAAACTCGAGTGTAACTTTAGCGGAAGTAATATCCTCAGCAGCCGGTGCAAATTTGAGTAGAAAATCGACATCGTCCGTACGTCGCTTGGTTGAAAGGATTCCTCTGTATGCATTCGGCCTGACTTCGAAAAGCTGCGGAAGTACGCTGTCGCGAGAAAAGATTTTGCTTTTCCCTTTCGGAGTGTTCACGTACAGCGCTGAATTTACTTCTCCGCGTGCTTCGATGAGGTATTCGAGTCTGCAGGACTGTCCGACAATATTTGTCGAGAAGGAGTAAGTTTTGTTTTTCGAGTCGACCACTTCCAGTATCAGAGAAGACCCGGCGGGCGGGGGTGCGGACAGTCTCAGTTCTATTGAGCCGGGGCCGGGTTTGAATTCGCTCATTACGAAACTGTCCACGGAGAGGTTTGCGCGCATAAGCATGCAGTTTGCGTAGTAGTTTTCAAGTATCTTTTCTCCCGGCTGCCGCAGACATGTGAGGACCACATATCCTTTGCCGTACTTTTGATAGAGGCAAACCGGTTTGCCCTCACTGCAGTATGCGAGCACCTGCCACTTGCTTTTCGGCGGCAGGTTCTCAAAATGAGGCCAGGAATCTCCTTCTGTTATCATATTCGGGAAGCACCGTATCGCGTGCACGGGCTGTGCGTTCCTGACGTATCCCAGCACACCCCACTGAGAAGATGTGCATTCACCTGTAGTCAGTCCGCCGAACGCCGGGTCCACTTCCGCGAGCCAGTCTCGAACGTTGCTGTAGCTGCCGTCCGTTATGATAAACACGCCTCCATCCTGTATGTAGCTCCTGATTCTGCCGGTGTCTGTATCGCCCTTCACAAGGGTTCTCTGTCCTCTCTTTGCTCCGAATTCATAGTTGAACAGCGGGACAGCAATAACCATGTCGTACTTTGATATGGAGTCCGTGAGCCTTTTCATTCCATCGACGGAACATTCAAATCTATCAGGATCCTTCCATCCCAGCGCCTTGAAAGCAGCGTCAAATTCATTGTTATGTCCCCCTTTTCCGAGGAGCAGCGCAATCTCCTGTCCGAAACAGGCGGATGTGCAAACGGCTGCTAAAGCCGCCGCCGCGGCAATTTGTCTCAGGTTCCAAATACTGTGATGCGAAACGGACATTTCTATCTCCTGTAGGTGTTGCCGAATCAAGTATGTCCCGCTGGCAAACCGGATGCTGGGGACCACGAGATTGTATGCATGTATACTACTGGTTTTCCTTCTTGTTTTACAGCGTTAACGATTACCTTTTTCTGCGTTTTAAATGTCATAAACGGTACTTTTATTTGTATTTGCGGCAAGGGGTATCTAATGGCGGATGGTATGCGAATTTGCGGCCGTCATGCTGGGATTGTTTTTTTTACGGCAGATGCTGCGGACGGGATTTGCGCAGTCAGGACGGGAAAAACTTTTATTTGCATGCGGTGATGCCTGCACTTGCAGTTTGTTTGGCTGGCTCTGCATAATTTCGGAGCAAGAGAGCGGATATGCTTGCGTGATAAGATGATGCTTCAGGGAAGCTTCCGCATTTTCCTTATGAGTTCGAGCAGCTTGTCAGTGTATGTCCGTCCTTGTCCGGAGTGTTCGCGGAATCGTAACGTCCCTTGAAGCGGTTTGTCGGCATATTTGTGTTCGAAGCCTGTCACGCTGCAAAACCCGTCCAACAGCCGTTTTTTTGCAGGTTGTGGTTGAAGCGGTGCCATCGTTGTCACAAATATCCGTTACAGCCTTTCTTACCATGTTTTTCATGTCTCTATTGCAGGTTGTCAAGTATTTGACGCATCACCCGACAAACTCATAAAGCTGTTTTTCGTTTGGGTTGTTTTTATAACACAACACGGCAACTTTTCTTCAGCAACTTCGCAGTTTGTCAAATAGAAAAGACACCGTAGCATTCAGAGACCGTTTTCTATTGTTCATTTGCATGGACACCGAATGAAATGAGTGATGTGGACGGAAATCGGTTGTTCCGATTACAGGATTGCTGACGAGTAACGA
>CASEAR010000139.1 GCA_949285835.1 uncultured Verrucomicrobiota bacterium
TGGTAGCTCGTCAGGCTCATAACCTGAAGGTCATTGGTTCAAATCCATTTCCCGCAACCATTCGGGAGGCCGTCCGCCGGGCGGCCTCTTTTCTTCTGCGCCCGCAAGACAGCACAGAACACGTCAGACGACGCCATGTCCCGCACTGCGGTTGACTGCAAACGCCGCGCATGTTACGATTCGCGAACACATTGGTGAACAACGCGTGGCGTCGGACGCGACTGCCATCAGCGACACGGAGACATTGAGCGGATGAACGCCAAAATCGAACCATGGATTGAAGAACGCCTTCAGGCTTGGTCCACAAATTTCGACTGCTGCGCAGAATGCCCGGAAATCAGCGCTGCCAAAGGATTCAGGCTGCCGGGGCAGCGCGCTATAATAAACGTCCTGAACAAACTTGTCGGGCTGATATTCCCGGGTTACCTCAGCCGCGGCGACGGCTCCGCTTACGCCGGGTATGAGCCGGACTCCGCCGACGCAGGCAGCACCGCGCAGGCGCTCTACGACTGCATTCTTCCGGTTCTGAAATATTACTGCGAAAAAGTAGAGTGCCGCAAATGCGGCGACTGCGAGAGACTCGCCCAAAGCGTGGTCTCGTCTTTCTTCGACAGCGGAGCGGAGATCGGTCCAATGCTGCGCAGGGATGTGCGGGCGGCCTACGAAGGGGACCCCGCGGCAAAGTCTGAAATCGAAATCATTATGAGCTATCCGGGGCTGTACGCCATCACGGTTCACCGCATCGCACATCTCCTTGCGGCGCTCAAAGTCCCTCTCGTCCCCAGAGTCATGAGCGAGTATGCGCATTCCAGAACAGGAATAGACATACACCCCGGGGCGTCGATCGGCCCGGGCTTCTTCATAGACCACGGCACCGGCGTCGTAATCGGTGAAACATGCACCATCGGCGCAAACGTAAAAATATATCAGGGCGTCACTCTCGGAGCGCTGAGCTTCGCCAAGGACGAAAACGGCAATCTCGTGAAGGGAATAAAACGCCATCCTGACGTCGAGGACGACGTCATCATATACGCAGGCGCCACTATCCTCGGAGGAAACACCGTAATAGGCCGCGGGTCCGTCATTGGCGGGAACGTGTGGCTGGTTCACTCCGTACCGCCCTACACCAGAGTGTACAACGCGCAGCCAAGTCCGCTGATAAAACACAAGGACGAATCCCATACATGACGGACTGGAAGATAAGGCCGCGTTCAAACTCTTGCCGGCTGTGCGGTAGGCTTTTTGAGGACGGGGAAATTTGCCACTCTGCCGTGGCGGTCGTCCCCGGAACGGAAGGTCTGGACGCGCTCTTCCCCGATGATGCCGGCGGCGACAGCCAGAAACAGCCGCCGCAAATGCAGCGGTTCGATTTTTGCGTCAAATGCGCCGCACAGGCCGTCGGCGTAGCCTGGACAAGCGTATGGCGAGGAAAATACGCCGCGCCCCCGCCGTCCGAGCCGGAAGCGGTACCAAAGGAAACCGCGGAGTCCCTCCTCAGAAAACTTCTTGACTCCGAAGACCCTGACAACGTTTCGCTCGCCTTCCTTCTGGCGGTGATGCTCGAACGAAAAAAAATCCTGATCGAAAAAAGCGTAAAACGCCAGCCCGAAGGCGGCGTCGTGCGCATCTACGAGCACAAAAAAAACGCCGAGGTTTTCTTTATAACAGACCCCGGACTCTCGGAAGAACAGATCCCGGAACTCAAAAGCCGCATGGACTCCCTCCTTTCAGGACATCCCCACGACCCCGATGGCACGGAACAGAACCCGAACTGAAAACGGCAGCCCCGCCCGGGAAAACAAACCCGGAACCCCGGCGCGCTGCAGCCCCAGTGCCGTCCCCTCCCCGCAAAAACCGCGCTGCGGCGCCGGAAGGGTGGGGCGAAAGACGGGGCTCGAACCCGCGACGTCCAGAACCACAATCTGGCGCTCTACCAACTGAGCTACTTTCGCCATCGGCAAACAAGTTCCGCTACTGTACCATATCGCGTTTCAAAGACGCAAGAACAATTTCAGGGAAAGTCCAAAAGCGAAAAAGTCCAATACGCAAGGCGCACACGACGAAGGACAAAAAAGAAGGACGGAACCGGCGTCATCATTCCCTCCCCCGAGGCGGGTATCCGGGAACCCGAGGCGGGCATCCGGAGAAGGATGAAAAAAGTCCAAGCTTCCGTTACGGTAAGGCAAGACCGTTACTCCGCAGAGCATGCCGGACGCAAGGCAATACGCACTTTCTTACAACGCGAACCGCATTCGTCAAATAAGCTTCCGCCCCCTCCCGCCGCCCTTTACGCGGGATTATCCGTCCGAAACGGAATGACCGCAGCGCGGGACGCACAGCACCGCATCACAAAAACTGTTCTATCCAGCCTGTAATTCACCGTATTTCCGTTATTGCAGCCGACGCTCTTAATGATCGGACGGGAAAAGTCGGGCCGTCAGCCGCCGCGCATGGGCAAACGCATGATTTTGGCTGAAAAGCAGACTCCTCTGGACAGCTCGTACGGATTTATCCCGCCGCGGCTGCGGCTCCAACGGCGCACACAGCCGAAAACACATATCACACACCACGCCCACCCCTCTCTCCTCTACGGCAGACGGAGAAACAGGCCACTCGCAGCAAAACTGTCCGTATACGGCGGACGGCGTTCCGCCGCCGCAATAACGGGGGAAAATCCGACGAACATGCATGACATACTGTTTTCCCGCGCACAAAATGACAGATTCCGCCGCCTTTCGTTTTCGCGCCGGACGTTTTGTATTTGACCGTCCACAAACAAGGGCGTATCATGTTCTAAATTTGCCTTTATGTGCATTTGTGCGACACCTTTGGCAACTAAAACCGCACAGGAGTAGAAATGAAGAAAAAAATCAGTGAGGTTCGCCTTGGAATCATAGGCTTGGGCAACATGGGAAGCTCCCATGTAAGGAACATCGAAAGCGGAAGCATTTCCGGAGTCAAACTCGCGGCGATATGCGATATCGTTCCTGAAAAGCTGAAAAAATTCGACAAGAAATATCTCAGGTATACAGACAGCGCAAAGATGATCCGCTCCGGAGATGTCGACGCTGTTCTCATCGCCACGCCGCACTATTTTCACACGACAATCGGCATAGACTCTCTTTCAAACGGCATCCACACACTTGTTGAGAAGCCGATCTCCGTACACAAGGCCGATGCTAAGAAACTAATCGCCGCCCACACCGACAAGAATGTGGTGTTCAGCGCAATGTTCAATCAGCGCACCGATCCGCATTACATCAAATTGCGCGAACTCATCGTAAGCGGCAAACTCGGCAAGATCACGAGGGTGAACTGGATCATAACCGACTGGTTCCGCACTCAGGCATACTACGACGGCGGAGGATGGCGCGCCACATGGAAAGGCGAGGGCGGAGGCGTTCTGTTCAACCAGTGCCCGCATCAGCTTGACCTGATGCAATGGCTCTTCGGAATGCCCTCCAGCGTAAGGGCATACTGCAAGCTCGGGCGCGATCACCGTATCGAAGTCGAGGATGCGGTTACCGCATACCTCGAGTACCCCAACGGCGCAACCGGCGTCTTTATCACCACAACAGGCGAAGCCCCGGGAACGAACAGACTGGAAATCGCCGCCGAGAACGGAAAGGTCGTCGTCGAAAACGGTAAAATCAAATGGACGCGCAATGAAATCGGCCAGTCGGAATTCATCAAAACTTCAAAGGCGAGTTTTGACCGGCCCGAAGTCTGGGAAATCGAGATCCCATGCCGCGGCAACGGCCCTCAGCACATCGGGATACTGCAGAATTTCGTGAACGCCATCATCAAGGGTGAAGAGCTTATCGCACCGGCCGAAGAAGGAATAAATTCTGTCGAGCTCGCCAACTGCATGCTCTACTCCTCGATGAACGACGAGATGGTGAAGCTGCCGCTCAACCCGGCAAAATACGCGAAGATGCTCAGCTCCCTCATCGCCAAGTCCACTACCAAAAAGAACCCCTCAAAATCAAAAAGTTCTGTGGTTGAGGATATGTCGTCTTCATTTACGAAAGCCTGACGCCTGATCGGGCCGTAAACCGAACGGTATAAAGAAAAGAACTCCGGGCCACGGTCGGACATTCCGCGCCGCGGCCCGGTTTTTTTTGTCCCGCCGCAATGCCGCAGGTGCTCCACGACCCGCGCGCAGCAAGGAGCAGAGGAATTGGCTGCCGCACTTTACCGTGCGCACCCCGCGCGCGGCACGGAGCAGAGGAATTGGCTGCCGCGCTTGATGCGGATGCAAATACCGTGTGCACCGCGCGCGGCATGGCACCGCAGCCCAGTCAGACAGCGTATCCGTGATATGACGAAACAAGGGTGCGCACCCCGCGCGCGGCAAGGAGCGCAGGTCTCGGCTGCCGCGCTCGATGCGTACGCAAATACGGCGCGTGTGCCGCGCACAACACACGCATCAAACGGCAGCCGCTTACCTCACGGTGATAACCGATGGGATAAAGGCGGCGTTCGGCGGATCCCACTTGATCACCCACTTGTTCATCCAGGCTCCGATCAGAGGCTCCTCCCGCACTATGTCGTAATTCGGCTTGTCCGAGAAGTCGCCTTTTTCCACTGCGTCCGTCCAGCCGTAGCGCTTATGCACCGGCACATACAGGCGAACCTGCCAGTCTGCTCCGCTTGGATTGCCGTTAAGGGTTAGCCAATCGGACGAAACGTATTCAGGAACGCCGCCGCAGAAGTATATCTTTTTCATGTTGGCTGTGTTCGCAAACGCCGCCGCCCCTATTCTGGTGACAGTCTCAGGAAGTATCACGAGATCAAAAGGAACACTGCGGAACATCCTGTCAGGCACTTCGCTTATCGAAGTGGCCGAAAGATCCACCTCGTATACCACCGCATCGTTAAACACATCCGTCCCGAACTCACAACCCTTCGGGAATGTCAATCTTCCCGTATGGTACAGATTTTTGCACTGGTAGAAAGCATATGCTCCCACTTTGGTCAGCGTGCCTGATATGCCATTGACAAGATTCGACACACTACTGTTGTAAAACGCATTCCTTCCAATGCTGCGCAGCCGCTCAGACAAACCGACATTCCCAAGTTTGGATGTTCGTATAAAAAAGGCACATGGAATCTCTTCCAGCAACGGGGCATAAAAATTTTCGATCGCAGTGCTATGGAACTGGTACCCCGCAGCAGTTTCACTGCCTTCGGCTTTCACAAGCTTCGGCATCGATACCGTGCCGGACATCCCGCTGCATTCTGAAAACGCGTAATTCCCGAGAAATTCCACATTTTCCATCGCGGGCGCCGTCTTCAGTGCAATGCATTGGTTGAACGCATAACCCGCTATGTTGGTAACAGAATCCGGAAGCCACGGAGAAACGTCCTCCAGCGACTTGCACGCATTAAATGCCGACCTCCCTATGGAAGTCAGGTTTGAAGAAAGCACGACACTGCGCAAGTCAGACGAATAGAATGTTACGGCCGGAATCGATTCCACTTTGTCAATTACAGCAGAAGTTATCCCGCAGCCTGCAAAAGCGTACTCCCCTGTTATTTCAAGCAGGTTTGTAAGATTTGCGTGCCCGGTAAGTTGTTTGCAGTTCATGAAAGCGGCGTACCCTATCGACTCAAGTCCGCCCATATCAAATTCGCTGGCGCTCAGAGAATAACACCCGTTGTACGCCGATCTTAAAACACGGCAGTCTCGCGGAATAAGCGGATCTACTGTCTTGAGCCGGAAGCAGTTTGAGAACAGCGCGGGAGGCATGGTCACGATCCTCTCGCTGAGTTTCACGCGCACCAGATTCTGGCAGCTGGAAAAGATATAATTTTTCGCCAGATCTATATCCGCTTCCTCCGGCATCTCGACAAATTCAAGTGCACTGCAGTTGAAAAAAGCCATTTCGCCGATCTCGACAGGCCCGTCACCAAAAATCAATCCCGTAATGTCTGAATTGTTCCGAAATGAGTTTGCGGCGATGTAATTCAGTAAAACGGGTTCCCCAGATGCCGATGTGTCCTCATAAACCCCGGAAAGATCGAGAACGCCTTCCCCGGATACGACCGCAGAGCCATTGTAAACCACAGTCTTTTTCCCGCCGGGAGTGCCGGTAGCATCATCTTTCTGCACGTATATTTCCCAGTTGCCGTCTGTAATCGTGTCAGCCGGAGCTCCGTCCTGCTTCGGAACAAACTTCCACGTGCGCCTGAACTCCGCATGTATCTTACGGTACGAATCCATCACAACCGTAAGCACGGGATCATTCTCGTGCCCCTCAGGCACATCGCCGGTCCAACGCTTCAGAAAACTCGGAGGATCATTGTTAAGCACCGGTGTAATCGTCACTTCGGTTCCCGCGCTGTAAAAGCCGTCGGAGTCAGGCGCAGGCGAAATCTCCAAAGTCTCGGGGCCGTACTCCACGACTGCGTCAAGACGGCACCTTACGAGCGCCCAGACCCACACCAGCCGGTTTGTCTGTCCATCGTGAGTATACGTGAATGACGTCCCGCTGTTGGTTGTGCCGCCGTTCACCCCGACGCCGTCCTGCAGGGTTTCCATGAAGTACCCTGCGCACCGGTACTCCGCCCCGTAGTCTTCCGCGTCAAGCTGTGCAGTGCAGTTTGTGACCGTCCCCGGGGCAAGGTTCAATACGCCGTATCCCGGGCTTACGCTGCCCACATTTCCCCTGTCCGAGTCTATTATCAGGCAGCCGTCTCCGGATATGCTGTTTACGAGGAACTCGATCTCCATCAGACCTGCCGACCATGAGTCCGACGGCGTGTTAATCAGATGCTCAGACGACTCCGGAACAAACTTGAACGCCTGATAGTAGTTCGCAAGCAGCGAAGAAGGCAGGTCGAACTGCAGGATATACTTCTCTTCCGTCGTCGTGTAATTTCCCGTCTTGAAAGGCCATTGCACATCTTCACGCCTGTCGACAAGCTCCCATTCATCCGATCCCGGCCTCCTGCCGTAGAGCGACCAGCTCGTGGGAGTACGCGCTTCATTGGAAGCAGCGCATGAAAGCGCATAAAGACGGTACGAAACAAGAGATACCATGTTGGAACTGTAAAAGTCCACGGGAATGTCATACTGAAGATACGTACCATTTTTGATGTTCCCCAGCCAGCGGTCCCTCTCGTTGGACGAATATGTCACGCCGTCAAACGCCTTTTCAGGACCGTACGAAGAGTGATATTCGACGTCCGGAAGTCCGCCAGAAACTTCAGGAACAAATCCGGCGGCCTTAATCAGCGCGTCGAGGCTCTGCAAGCCCTGCGCCGCCGAAACAGCCGCGGCAAACGACAAAGCCAACGCAAAAACAATTTTCATAATGCCTTCCTCCACTGCATTCAACAACCTTCGCCAACCTTTAGGTCTTTTCTATCCCGAAGGAAAAGTTTTTTCAACTCAAATATGTTGACTTTTTCTTACTTTTTAATGTCAGTTTTTGTACTCACGGCGCATAAAAACCGCGCCGTTTTGTTATCCGGGGCCGTGAGACTCCTGCTTCTCCGCAGAACAAATCAGGCAGAAGCCGGCGAAGCCGACATTTACAATTCCTGACTTTTTAAACTCAGGAAATGTCAACTAATATTCTTTTTACATCGACTGAATTGCCGGTATAATCGCATCGTTGTCCCGGGCTTACCCGCATCCCGAATGCGCGGCTTGCTAACCGCTGAAACCCCGATCCGGACAGAACAGAACGCATAAATACAGGCATTAAAACTGAAATGGAGGAATAAAATGACGAGTCTCTACAGGTTACTGCGGTATGGCATGCCGGTGTTCGCGCTTATGCTGGCCGTTTTGACGGCATCCGACTGCTTCGGACAGAAAATAGCGCTGCTTCTCGGTGAAGGAAGGCACGACACGGAATTCGACTATGCATTCAAAAACCTCGGCTGGGATGCTCCGGATCGATTCAAATGCACAAAGGAGGACATGAAACGCTTCACGGACTCCGCGGGCAAGTACGACATGGTCATATCCGTGCCGCTGTTCAATTACGGCCCGGAAGGGAAAAGGACGCTTGTCAAAGGCGACACCGAAACGGCTGAAATAAAAAAGTATATTTCAAACGGCGGCGTAATGATTTTCACGGACGGGAGCTATGAAAATGTGCGCGGCTGGCTCTCGGAGATAGATCCGGCGTTCGGTGGTTTGTCCACCGGGAAATGCACCTCCTCCGCATGGGGCGTTCTCGGCTTCGTAAGGAACGCTGAGCCTGTGCATCCGATACGCATGTTCCCGAATCTGATAACAGAAGGCGATTCGTGGCCCCATTTTGAAAAACTTCCGAACGGCAGCAAATGGCAGGTACTCGCATACTGCAGCGAGGGCAAACCGGTATGCCTGTACCAGAAGTACGGCAAA
>CASEAR010000140.1 GCA_949285835.1 uncultured Verrucomicrobiota bacterium
CGTTCGGTGTCCTTGAATTTGACCAATGGGGTTTTTCCATTTTTGGGCTTGGTGTCCATAACTATGAACAACTGCGACTTTCCGTATATTCTGGACAGTGCTGATGTTTCCTAGTAGAATAGGAAGACTATTATACTTACAACAAACAGATCGCGGTTGGCTCGTTCCGGTAAAGTACGTTCGCCGGGAGGCAGACGGCGTGGGAATTGCTAATATGATTTGTGCGAAAAAAACTGTGGCGATGTTGCCGGTCTGCTTTTTCGGTTTATTGGTTTCTGGAGTGGCGGGGGAGACGGCGGTTGTTCAGACGAACGTGTGGATACGTTCGGACTCATCAGCACCTGCTCAGGCGAGTACTGCGTCTAACTGGTCGCTTGGGAGGGTGCCTTCGTCAAATGATGTTGTGCGGCTGTCGCGATATTACAGTTATTCGATAGTGTGGGATGAGAAAGCGCCGTCTTCGGTAGCCGGCTGGATACAGGAAGACGGGTATCTGGCGATAGTGACATTTGAGACGTCGAAAGACGGGCCGATGAGGGAATTCTCAGTGACTGGAGACATGTATATCGGTTCCGGAGCGGTTACGCATCCGGCCAACACGGATAGTGATCACTGGTGGCTGAATTTGAAGGTGTCCGGAGATATGACTGTGGCTGAGGGTGCGTATGTTTCAGTATCGGCGAAGGGATACGGTTCCGGATTCGGGCCGTCCCCGGGAGTTTTATTTGGAGACGGTGCAAGTCACGGCGGTCTGGGGGCTCCGTGCGAGACGAACGAGGTTCGGAGGCTTGGACGGACGTATGATTCGATAATCAATCCGGTTCTTCCGGGTTCCGGCGGATCTTCCACCGGAAAGCCGGGGGAGTCTCTGAATGGAGGAGGAGTGGCGGTGCTGGATGTTGGCGGACTTTTGAAGGTGTTCGGGGCTATCTGTGCTGACGGGGACGGAACCGATGCCGCGTACAATTTCGGCGGGGCCGCAGGAGGTTCGGTCAATATAAAGGCGGCTGGCGGGATTCGTGTTGAGGGAAGCATTTCAGCGAACGGCGCCAGAGCGTACAATGGCGGCGGGGGTGGCGGCGGCGGCGGACGCATCTCTATAGTTTCCGGGACTCCGGGCGAGCGTTGCGCGTTTGATTGTTCAAATCGTAAAGTTACGGCATTCGGAGGATGCGGCGACACCCCGAATTTTAGCAGCGCCAGCGCGGACAGGCATATCCGGGGAGCGGCCGGCACTGTATACATGGAAAATCTTTCAGAGAGCGGGATGTTCAGCGGAGGTGGAACTGTGTATGTCATAGACGGGCACCGGACTTCAATTGCGTTTACGACCATACCGTCCGATATGTACGATGATGTGAATGAGTGCCGTGATGCGGAGCTTTACGTCGGTTCGATGGGATATGTCACCATCGGCGGCGCAACACGTTTTCGGAAGATAAAATTTGCTTCATCCAACGGGATGGATTTAAACGGGAATTACGTACAAACCGGATCCGTGGAATCCAGCATTGGCGGAAAGGCTGTGGTTTTGGACACGCCAGGGACGCACAGTTCCAACGATGATCCTGTGTTGAATCCTGTTTTTTTCAACGGTGGTACCTTGCTGATAACCACATATTTGAAGCCGTTCTAATCTGTCGTGACACCTTGGCCGACATTCTGGCGTAATCCGGCAGTGCTCCCGACGGCAGTTTTTGCTGCCGGGGTTTGGGCTGGTACTTTTTGCACGGTTCGCTTCTGGACTTTGTTTGCTTTGTGCGCCGGTTTCCTGATGGTGTGGTACTTTTTGTTCCGGATGTCGCTTAAACGTTATGTATGGACGTACGCCGCTTCAGCGGCGGTGCTGGCGGCAGCGGGTTTTGCGGGGGCAGGGGCGGCGCGGGCTTCTGTGACGTCGAGAATGGGAGCCGTGGAGGGAATACGTGAGTTTGCAGACGAGAGATTTGACGCGGTTGTCCGGGGGACAGTCCCTGCGCCACCGCAGCGGTATGGGATGAAACATGGCGGAACCGTGCTTGTGTTCGATTTTTCCGTACGGTCGGTTCCGGACGAATACGGCGATGCGATGGTAGAACCTACGTACATGAAGGTGAGGTGGTATGGTCCCGCGACGATGGGGTCTCCGGCAGAAACCTTTCCAACGCCGCGTGCCGGTCAGGGATGGCAGCTTCACGGACGGATAAAAGAGCGTGATTCGTTATCCGGGGTTCCAGTTCTTTCTCTCAATGTGAGCGGCAGGGATCCTTTATGCCGGAGAGAGGAGAAGTTTGACATGGCGGTTTTGCCGGAGAGGCTGTCCCGTGCGAGGGATTATGCTTCCGGCGTGCTGTCGTTGGGGATGGAAGAACATCGGGAGAGTTCAGACATTGTCAAGGCGATGGTTCTCGGTCTTAATTCCGGAGTTTCGTACAATGTGAGGGATTTTTTTGTAAAATCCGGTACTGTTCATGTGTTTGCCATATCGGGTTTGCACGTTGGTATTGCAGCGACGCTAATAATGGGAATTCTGTCCGCTGCCGGGGTGTCGCTGCGAATACGGACGCTGGTGTTTTCTGCGGCGATTATTGCATATACGATGGCGACGGGCGGGCGTCCGAGCGCGGTGAGGGCATGTATTATGTCCCTTGTGTTTTTCTGCGCTCCGTTATTCGGCAGGAAGCCGTCGCTTTCGTCTTCCATATGCATTGCTCTAACGCTGTCGCTTGCCCTGTTCCCACGAAATATAACGGACGTGGGGTTTATTCTGTCATTTGCTTGTGTGATAGGGATAGCCGTATTCACGCCGCCGATGAGTGCAATCGGCACTGGGGTATCGGCAGCGCTGAGCCGCCGGTTGGATATGAGGACGCTGTCTTTGAATTCTGATAACGGGGTCTTTGGTCTGCGGCGGCGTTTTGCCGGTCTGTGTTATCGCATTTTGCTTATAGTCCCCGGGATGCTTGCCGTCAGTCTGGCTGCTTTTCTGGCGTCCACACCTGTTACGGCGTTGATATTCGGAAGGGTAACGCCAGTGTCGATTGTGTGCAATCTGGCCGTGATACCGCTTGCGTTTCTGGTGGTTTTTACGTCTTTTTTGTCAATAACATCGGGGTTGTTCAGTTCGTGGATGGCCGAAACTTTCAACCATGCGAACAGGGCTTTTACCGGGGCTATGTCGTGGGTCGCCGAGGCCGGGACCCGATTGCCGTACGCATGTATAGACACCAAGGCATGGACCGCAGCGGATACAATTTTCTGGCTAGCAGGATGCTGTCTGTTTTTATTTTTCCTCAGCGTTGTCCTGCGGAGAGTCCAAGCATCGTCAGAAATCTGTGGAAATCCTGAGGCAGCGGTGAGAAAGCGCTGATTGTGCCGCCGGACCATGGGTTTTCGAACTCTATAGATGCGGCATGGAGCAGCGGGTATGTTATTCTGGCAAAAACTGGATTGCCGGTTGTTTTGAATCCGTATCTGGAATCCCCGAGGACGGGGTGGCGGGCCATGGCAAGGTGTTTTCGTATCTGGTGCGTGCGTCCGGTTTCGATACGCACGGACAGGTAGCTTGCGTGCTTGTTGTAAGAGATTCTGTGAATACGTGTAAGCGCCCGCTCTCCGTCTATATCGAGTCCGATGGTTGAGGCTCCGGCTTCCCACAGCCCTGTCACTGCCGTATTATACGTTTTTATGACTTTGTGACGTTTGAAGACTCCCACCACTGCCTCATGTGCCTCAGCGTTTTTTGACAGGATCAGGCATCCTGTAGTGTCCCTGTCCAGCCGGTGAGAGGCCCGGAGATCAGGGTTCCCGGTCTGCATCCTGAGGATGGTTTCGACGCTTGCGTCAGATTCATTTGTGATAATTCCGCGAGGTTTATCCGCTATGATGCAGAATTCGTTCTCGTATAATATCTTGACGAACTTGGGCCTCTGCGAAACAGCGGACGGGGATTTTACTGCTGCAGCCACGGAGACGCAGTCTCCGGATTTCAATGTGTGGTGTGCCATCCACACAAGAGATCCGTTTACGCGAACGACGCGTGCGTCAATGTGGTTTTTGGCGGACCGTTTAGATATGCGCATTCTGCCGGAAATGAATTCCTGAAGCGATTTGCCGATATCGGGCCCGGAGACTGTCCAAGTGTTATTACTTTGCATGTTAGTTTTAAACTGGAATTTTCGGGGATCTGACGTTTCAGGACTCTCCGAGCTGATTCAGCGCCATAGCGTAGTATTTATTGAATGCAGTTACCACATCGTCTGCACTCACAGTGTCTATAGAGACTCCCGGGCCTATGGGTTTGAGAGGGGTGTCAGTTCTGTTAACCCTGAGGCCCGAACGTTCTTTCATTTTTATTTCCACGTAAGGAAAGATGCTGTTCGGAAGAGCGCAGCTGTATATTTTGAAATTGATCTCATCTACCGGTCCGCAACACACACGCAGTGTGGACGCGAATGGAGCATGGCGCACGGTTACGGTTCTCCCGCATTTTTCAAGTTCGGCGACGATAGCCGAAAAGGCCGGATCCACGCAATTTTTTACAAAATTGTCGAAGCTCGCCTGTTCCGCCTCTACTCTTGTCTGCCGCCGTCCTTGGGGTCTGTTCATTTCTGCGATCCAGTCTGCGGCACCAACGATACTGTTCTGCTGTCTCATGCGGCGGATTATACATTAATGCACTTCGATTTTACAAGAGACGCGGCGTGTCCGCTGCTGCAGGCAAATGAGACAGATGTTCAGCCGCGGTGAATTTGTTGTAATGCATGCTGCGGTGCGCGCTGCATTGCAGACGCGTAAAATCCGACACAGCTGCGGAAGCGCGCCATGTTTGCTACGCATGCGGCGTGCCGGACTTCTTCTGCCGTTGGGAGAAAGTCAGGAGTTTTAATGCGATGTGATGTCTGCAGTATTCTCTGTTCATGGGGCTGCCTTTCCTTCTTTTGTTTTTATCTGATCACGATGGAAGCGTGTCCCATCTTTCATTTTCTCTGGGATCCCGCCCGGGGCAGGGAGGAAGGGCTGATTCCGTTTTTTTTTGTTCTTTACCGGGTGTTTCATTACATATTGGACTTTCACAGCCTCTTTTTGCTTTTCAATTGGCTTTTCAAAGCGTCCCCTATGGAGTATTATAGCGCACGTGTTTATGCATTTCTGATGGTTTGTTTTTTATCACGGAGCATGGGGTTGTAATGTCGCTCAGCATAGGAATCGTAGGTCTCTCAAACGTTGGCAAGTCGACGCTGTTCAATGCTTTGACGCGGACGCAAAATGCACAGTCCGCGAATTATCTTTTTTGTACAATTGAGCCGAATCTGGCGGTTGTGGAAGTCCCGGATTCGAGGCTGTACAAGCTTGCCGCCATTGTAAATCCGCAAAGGGTTGTAAATGCGACAGTTGAATTTGTGGACATTGCCGGATTGGTGCGCGGTGCGAGCACTGGTGAGGGGCTCGGCAATAAATTCCTTGCGAATATCAGGGAAACGGATGCGATAGTCGAAGTTGTGCGGTGTTTCGAGGACAGCAACGTTGTTCATTCGGAGGGCAGCGTGGATCCCGTGCGAGATGTGTCTATTGTGGAGAATGAGCTTATCCTTTCCGATCTTGAGGCTGTTGAAAAACGTGTTTCAAGACTGTCGAAGATTGCGCGCGCCGATAAGGACGCGCGTGCGGAGTACGATATTGTCAAACAGCTTCAAGAGCATCTGGAGAGGGGAAATCCGGCGATTGATTTTCCAGAACATGATTCCGAAGTTCTTGAGCCTGTACTGAGGGACATGAGGCTTCTTTCTGACAAAAAGATAATCTACGTGGCAAATGTTGATGAGGGCTCCATCGCTTCCGATAACGAATTCTCGTCCGCTTTGCGATCACTTGCAGACTCCCGCGGATGCGAGATGGTTAGGATTTGTGCCAGAGTTGAGGAGGATATGGCGGGGCTGTCGGACGAAGAGCGCAGCGAGTTTCTTTCTTCATACGGTGTTTCTGAGAGCGGTTTGGACAAGATAGTGAAGACTGGGTACAGGACGCTTGGTCTGATAAGTTTCCTTACGGCGGGTCCTCTGGAGGTTCGAGCCTGGACGATTAAGGATGGATGGATGGCCCCGAGAGCGGCGCGCGTTATACATTCCGACTTTGAGAAGAATTTTATAAGGGTGCAGGTGATTTCCTTTGATGATTTTGTCGCGCATGGAGGCGAGCAGCAGTGCAAGGCGCTCGGTCTTGCCAGGATGGAAGGTAAAGAGTACGTAATGCGCGACGGAGACGTCGTGCATTTCCTGTGAGTTGTTCTATCGGGGGAAAAATGCGTTTAACTACGGGAATTTTTACAAATCATGTTTTCGCCATGGCACGGCGGTATCTTCCGGTTATCACTTTTCTGACGTTCTACGCGTATGCGCTGCCGGAGAATACCGGTGCGGGGTTTACGGCTGCATTCAATCAGGTTGGCAAATCCCAGACAGATGTTATGGCGGATCGTGCAGAGTACGACATGAAGAGCGCATGGACACAGCTCACCGGCAATGTGGCGATAAGACATGCCGGGATGGAACTGCATGCCGACAGCGTAAGGTACAACAGCGAGACCGGAGACGCTGATGCCTTTGGGAATGTTTCCTTGACCACTCCCGACGGCGGTGTTTGGAGGGGAGAATCCCTCAAGGTGAATATGTTCTCGCATCAGGGTCTGACCGGCGCATTTGACCTTTACTCTAAGCCGTTCAGGCTTATGGCCGAAAGCGGCCGGATGAATACGCAGAAGGAATATTATCTGAACAATGCCGTCTTTACTACCTGCACAAACGATGTCGGCAGGTTTCACTATCATGTGAGCGCTGAAAGACTGTGTTTGCGTCCGGACGATGAGCTGATAGTGAAAGGCGCCGTTCCGTATATGTTCGGGGTGCCTTTCTTCTACTGGCCGTATTTCTGGAAGGACTTGGAACGGCACTACGGATTTCGGTTTGAGCCTGGATACAGCGGAGACTGGGGTCCGTTTTTGCTCAGCGCATACAAAACGCCTTTGTACCGTAACAAGGCTGAAAAGAAATATCTTGACTCCAAAACAAGCGTAGATTACAGGATGGAGCGGGGATTTGCGTACGGCGAGAAGCTGAACTGGAGCAGCGGCGACGATTGGAAGGGTTGGTTTTCGGCCTATTACCTTAAAGATGACGATTTGCCATGGGACGTTGAGGATGAGGAGCGATACAGGCTGCGGTTTAATCATTCGTGGAATGTTACGCCGCGCGATCAGATTCTGGCTCAGGCGCTTTATGTAAGCGATGACAGGTTTATGGAAGAGTTCTTCGAGGAAGAATTCGACAAGATGAACCAGCCGGAAAACTATGTTTCTTACACTCACATCGGCGACAGTTACAGCGCTGGTTTGATTGCTCGTATCAGGCTGAACGATTTCTACACTCAGGTGGAAAGACTGCCGGAGGGTTGGTTCAACCTCAATTCTACAGAACTTGGCAGCAGCGGGTTTTATGTGGAGAATTCTACCACCATCGGATTCCTAAACATGGAGTTCGACAAGCGTACTTTCGAAGAGGAGCAGGATCCTGCATACGATATATTCAGGGCGGACTCCCTTACCATGATAAACAAGCCAATGAAACTTATGGGGTTCCTCAGTCTTGTGCCGAGGGCAGGTTATAGAGGAACCTATTTTTCCAAAACGCTTGACAAAGTTGAATATGACAAAGTTACCTCAAATGGTGTTGAAAAGGCCGTTGAATTTGTGGAAGGCGGTTCCGGTTTCCGCAATCTGTTTGAGGCCGGCATGGAGATTTCGTTTAAAGCGTTTTCCACTTGGCAGGACTTCTCCGGAAACACGTGGAGGCATGTTGTAGAACCATACGCCGATTATACGTATGTTCCGGAGCCGAATCTTCTTCCTTCCGATCTTTATCAGTTTGACGATGTAGATGAACTGGGAGAGATGAATTCTCTCCGTTTAGGTGTCAGGAACCGCTGGCAGTACAAAAACAACAATGATGAAAACGCGTCCGTGAACGAACTCCTGTATATTGACTTCTTCGGCGATATAAATCTCGACCCGGAAGACGGAGAAGACTCATTGGATACGCTTAATCTTGACTTGCGTTACAGGCCCGCGAGATGGATGCGTTTTACGGTTGAGGGAGAATATGATGCGCAGAAATCCCAGATTTCGGATGCATCGACAAGACTTACGGTATGGCACAAAATTTTTTCTGCAGATGCGGAATACAGATATCTCGTGGATGACAGCAGTCTTGTTTCCGGGCAGCTTACGTGGAATATAAACCCTGAGTGGGCAGTAAGCATGTACGGCCGCTACGAGTACGAGACGTCGAGGGTGGAGGAGGTTGGGACATGGCTTCAGCGCCGGTTCGATTGTATAGCGTATCGTCTGTACGTGAGCTATGAACCGGGATACACGCGCTCTGACGGATATGAAGAGGAGTCTGATCTGAAACTGTCTCTTGTGTGCTGGCTTACTGCGTTCCAGCCTGACAATATCAGGGAACTTGACAACCGGTAATACGTTGCGGTACTCAGAAGCAATTACTCGGGGTCCTTGTACATGCAGGTTCAGGGCTTTATTTGCAGAGTGTTTTGTGTTTTTGCGGGGAGGATTCCCGGCAGGGACATCTGGTTGTATCTCGTTCCATTTTCCGCGTGACGATTGTGCAATGTCCAATATTGAAAGTGTTTTTTTTTTGCAGGAAGGCGGCTAATGCTGCGTTATCTTTCGAATCCTGTTTAATCAGCTGTTTTGCGTATAGATTTGGGGATTCGCATGATCTGTTTCCGAATGTTTAATCCGGGAAAACGGAGAATGCCTTCAGTTCGGAAGGTGCATACGTCGTTGCGGTTTGAGTCCCTGCGTTCCTGAATTTGTCTGACGTATTATTGCGTGTTGAACATGTTTTGTGTATCTCATTTGTTAGAGTCGGCCTAGGCGTCTGGCGAAATTCTTTTCAGGTCGAGGTTTCCTTTGATTGGGAGGTAGCGGATTCCGTTACAGCGGTTTTTGCAAGAAAACTTAGTGTTTCATTTGAAACAATTCCGCTGATCCATCGTTTGCTGCCGCTGCGTGCGCGTGTGTCAGTTCGTAAAAACGCCGGACGGCTATTTCTCGCGGGAACCGGAGTTTCCGGGAAGCAAAGAGTCGATAAAGTTCCCGATGTGAACAAACGAGGCGTCAATGATTGACTGATGGTCTGCACCCGGTATTTCGTAATGCCGTAAGCGGCTGTGTCCTGCGCATCTCATTGCTTCGGCCATCAGCTTGTTATCTGCGGGCCTGCTGGATATATCGAGACCGGTTTCTCCTGTTATGATCAGCATTGGCGGGATGTCTGCTGAAGCGCGGTTCAGCAGGGCAGTTCGGTCGACTATGATGGAGTCCTGCGTCCCGTACAGTTCCTGCTGTACCGCGAAATGCGTTACCATTGTGCCGCTTATGGAAATAAAGCCTGTGAAATCATGCGGCCTAAGACAGAATTTCTCAAGATATTCAGGGAACGCAGCGATGGTTGCGGCCAGATATGCCCCTGCGGAGTGACCGGACACGAAAACGGCGTCGGGATTTCCGCCGAATTCCGTTATATGCCTCTTGATCCATGCAAGGGAGAGCGCAGCGTCGTTTATAAAATCAGGGAAATGCGCCTGCGGGTAGAGCCGGTATCCGCAGGAGACGATTACGCAGCCGAGAAGCTTAAAAATTTCGGGGATTTCATGGTGGTCTCCAGAGGAAAGCCCCCCGCCGTGGAAGTATGCCAGAACCGGCAGCCGTCCCGCACGATCCCTGCGGTGGAAGATATCCATAAGCGGAGGAACAGCGCCGGCTGCTTTGCAGTCAAACTCGCCGACACCGGCAGAGACATCCAAGTCAATAGTCCATTCTTCGCAGACTGTTTGTATTTTGGGGGTATTTCTCATGTCGGTAAGGTCTTGACAGCAGTGGTATTCCTCCGTATCAAGATTCCCTGATTTCAACGTGGAGCTTGCTTTTGAGCGCATCCTTTATTTTCTCGTGGAATGCGTTCACTTCGTCATCGTTGAGCGTTCTTTCGCTGGAGCGGTACTCCAGTGAGTATGCCACGGAAGTCTTTCCTTCCCCGAGGGGAGCCCCGGTGAATATGTCGAACAGTTTTACGCCGACCAGTTCTCTGGGCGCGGCCTTTTTTATGATTTGAAGGATTGCTTCGTTGGAGACGCCGGCTTCAGATATCAATGCTATATCTCTGGATGTGCTTGGGTACGCCGGAACGTCCTTTGCGGTTACGGTCTTGAATACGTTGGAAAGAAGCGGAGCGCGCTTCAATTCAACAACGGAAAGGGGCGACTGAATCCGGCATTTCTTCCTGACGGCAGAATCTATTATCCCGATGACGCCGGCCGGCCGGCCGGCGATGAAGACCTCTGCGGAAAATCCCTTTTCAAAACCTTCGATGTCTTTGGATACAAAACGCAGTTGCGGCGTGCGAAGCTTCCATGCGAGAGATTCGAGCGCTCCTTTGAGCCACAGTATGGATTCACGGCAGCTGACCGGTCTGGTGCGGTCGATCATACTGCGGCCGGCGAAACCCATGAGAGCAATGCAGATACGGTCTTCCTCCTCGTAGACACCCGACTGGTTTTTGAAAAACACCCTGCCGATTTCGAACATGCTTGCCGTCGACGTCTCGTGCGCGTGGTTGTACGCCATAGTGGAGATCATCTGCGGGATGAGAGAGTCGCGCATTACTGAGTATTCCGCGCTTACGGGGTTGGGCAGTGGCATTCGCATGCTGCGATTGGATGTGGAAAAAGCGTCCAGCACCGAAGGAGAAGTGAAACTGTAATTCATCGCCTCTGTGAAACCGAGCTGTACGAGCGTGTTCCGGCAAACAGACACGGAGCGCACGCTGGAATCGTTCGCTCCGGCCACAATTGTGGAAGATGGGACGATTTCCGGCAGGGAATCAAGTCCGCTCATGCGCGCGATTTCCTCGATCAGGTCGGCTTCGCAGTCCACGTCCACGCGGAAAGACGGCACCGTGAATACGGCGCAGTCTTCGGTTTCGTCGACTTTACGGAAAGACAAGGACTCCAGAATGGATATCTGTTTTTCCGGCGGGATTGCCATGCCAATGACGTCGCAGGCGCGTTTGAAGCGCAGCTTTACTTTGAGCGGGTCAGGGCTGCGTGAGTCGTCCGATACCGAGCCTGAAGCGACTGTGGCGTTGGCGTATGCCGCGAGAAGATGGCATGCGCGGCGGCTGGCCCAGTCTGTAAGAAAAGGGTCGACTCCGCGTTCATATCTGTGCGATGCCTCTGTATGCATGCCGAGGCGTGTGGCCGTCGATTTGATGGACGGCGCGCAGAACGAAGCGCTTTCCAGAAGGACAGATGTCGTGCCGGGGCGAATCTCGCTCCCCTCTCCGCCCATAACTCCTGCCACGGCAAGCGGTGTTTCCTTGTCCGCGATGACAAGCATGGTGGAGTCAAGAGTGCGTTCGCATCCGTCCAGAGTCCTGATTTTCTCCCCATCCCCGGCGTTCCGGACGATAATTCCATGTCCGGCAACGCATTCATAATCGAAAGTGTGGAGAGGCTGCCCGCATTCCAGCATTACGTAATTGGAGACGTCGACCACGATGTCGATGGAGCGCTGGCCGCAGAGCTCGAGCCGTTTGCGCATCCAGTCAGGGCTGGGCCGCCGCTCTACATGCGGCAGGACTCTGGCAGTATAGTCCGGGCAGGCCGATTTGTTTTTCACCTGTACGGAACACAGCGACGAGGCCGGAACTTCTGTTTCCGGGAAGTCTATTGCGGGCATCTTAAGCGGACGTCCGAGTATGGCGGCGAATTCTCGTGCGACGCCAATGATCGACAAACAATCCGGGCGGTTCCATGTGACCTCCACCTCAAAAACTGTTTCGCATGAGCCGAAGAGGTTTGCCAGCGGGGTTCCCGGTTTGGTCCCTTCGGGAAGCTCCATTATTCCGCTTCCATCATCGGAAAGCGAGAGTTCCCTGGCGGAACACAGCATGCCGAACGACTCGACGCCGCGGAGTTTTCCTTTCTTGATCTTGAAACCGCCGTTGGGGATTACCGCGCCTATCCGTGCAAGCGCAGAAATCATTCCGTTTCGGCAGTTCGGGGCTCCGCAAACGATTTGAAGTTCATTTTGTCCGTCGAAAACTTTAGCAATGTGAAGGTGGTCGGAGTCTGGGTGCGGCATGCACTCGCGTATTTCCGCCGCCACGATGCCGTCAAGCGATGGACCGACTTGCTCAATTCCCTCTATCTCTATGCCGGCGAACGTTATTTTGTTCGCAAGATCCTCGACGGACATGTCGGAAATGTCAATGTATTCCGCCAGCCAGCTTATCGGAAGTCTCATTTTTTTGTCCTCTGAAGATATTTGTAAACGGGGGTCATACGAACTGCTGCAGGAACCTGAGGTCGTTGGCATATAAGAGCCGCAGATCCGTGATCCCGTGTTTTATCATTGCAATGCGTTCAACACCCATACCGAAGGCATATCCGTAGCAGTCCTCATCGTATCCCACGTTCTTGTAAACGCGGGTGTCCACGATTCCTGCTCCGAGGATTTCGATCCAACCGCTCTGTTTGCATACCCGGCATCCTTTGCCGTGACAGAGATGGCAGGAAAAATCGGCCTCTACGCTGGGTTCAGTAAACGGGAAAAAATGCGGCCGGAACCGCACCTTTACACTGGGGCCCATCATTTCCCTTGCGAAATATGCAAGCGTGCTTTTCAGATCGGCGAGAGACACGGGCTTCGTGTCGACATAGAGGCCTTCGATCTGGTGAAAATTGGCTCCGTGTGTGGCGTCTATCGTGTCCCTTCGGTAACATCTCCCGGGATTGATTATTCTGACAGGGGGCTTGTGAGAAAGCATTTCCCGGATTTGCACTGTCGAAGTCTGCGTCCGCAGCAGTCTTCCGTCATCGAGCCAGAAAGTGTCGCGCTCATCACGCGACGGATGATGTTTGGCTGTGTTGAGTGCGTCAAAGTTGTTGAATTCGGTTTCAATGTCGGGGCCGTCGGCAACAGTGAATCCCAAGCTGGAGAATATGCGCGACACCTCCTCGATAACCTGAGATATCGGATGGACTGTGCCTGGCACAGTCCAATTGCCGGGCAGGCTGAAATCAAACGGGGAACGGCTTGCGCTATTGCTTTCCCCGGTTTTTGACTTAGCTGTTTCGATAGCTTCCGTGACAGCAGCCCTCAGAGCGTTCAGGGCTTTGCCTGCCTCAGGTTTTTCGGCGGCCGGGATGTCCTTCAGGTTCTTCATCATGGCCTGAACCAGCCCGTTTTTCGCTCCTATATACTTGATCCTGAGCTGCTCGACTTCTGCTTGTGTGGAAGCGGAAGCAATTTGAGAGAGCGCTTCTTCCTGTGTTTTCTTTATGTCAGCCAGTGTCATTTGAGTATTATTTCCAGAACCGGGACAAGAACGTCCGGCTTGATTGTTGGTAACTGGAGCTCGGCATTTTTTGTAACCGCGCCATTTTCTACAACGTCTTTAAATTTGATTTCGCTTCCATCAGACAGCAGCTGCACGTAACGTATGCGTCCGGCAAGGCCCGGCAGAGTGATGTGTCCGAACGGCCACGTGTAGAGGTGCAGATAAAGCCTTCCCGTTTCACGGTTGTATGTATATCTGGCATCCCTGGGCTCTTCGAACGGAGATGCGCCGCATCCGTATATGGCGCGGCTGTGGTACTTCATCCAGTCTGCATATGCGCTGAGCCGTTCAATTGCGCGCTTGTCAAAGAACCCTCTGGAGGTCGGCCCCACGTTCATTATGAGGTTGCCGCCGCGGGACACATGATCGACGAGAAGCTCTATGCACATTTTTGCGGACTTCCAGTTTGATTCGTCCCTGTGGTATCCCCATGATCCTGAAAATGTGTGGCAGCCCTCCCATATGGCGTCAGTGCCGTCCGGGTACTTAAGCGGTTTGTCCGGAGTAAATTGTTCCGGAGTAAGGACGGTCTTGATTCCGGGCAGATCAAGGCGGTTGTTTACGACTATTCCTGGCTGGAGCTTGCGTGTCAGTGTCAGAAGTTTTTCACTCTCCCAGTCATTGCGGCCTTTCCCGTTTTCTCCGGGATACGAGAAGTCGTACCACAGAATGTCTACTGGCCCGTACTTTGTGAGGAGTTCAGTAATTTGATCACGCATATACCGGGCATAGCGGCGCATGTCGCGTCCCTTGTCCCGTTTGGCCTTTTCTTCCGGGGGAAGCAGTCTGTAAGGGCCGATTCTGTCCGTCGTAAAATCCGGATGGTGCCAGTCCAGAAGCGAGTAGTAAAAGCCGATGCGGAGTCCTTCTGCACGGAATGCATCTACAATTTCTCTCAGGAGATCGCGTCCGGCTGGGGTGTTCGTGGCTTTGTAGTCTGTGAATTTGGAGTCCCACAGGCAGAATCCTTCGTGGTGTTTTGTTGTGATTACCACATATTTCATACCGGCAGCTTTTGCCGTTGCCGCCCATTCGCGGGGATTGAACAAGTCGGGGTTGAACAGGTCGAAATATACCTGGTACTGCTCATCTGTGAGCAGTTCGTGGTGTCTCACCCATTCGTGCCGGGCAGGCATTGAGTACAGACCCCAGTGAATAAACATCCCGAAACGCGCCTTGACAAACCAGTCAGGAACAGGGGAGGATCCTGCCAGTGTTTCGTTTCCAGGCGTGACATCTGTTTTTTTGCGAGCGATCGTTTTCCCCGGTTTTTCCGCGGGAGTCTTTTTTGAAGCATTTTTTTTCATAGGCAGTTTGTCGGACGTATTGACAACGACACACCGGCATTCAGCAGGACTCATGTGCGGTAATATCCGAGTATGTTCCGCACCATCCGTTTAGTTCGGGGATTCTACTCCAAGCCGGTCAGGGCAGTCAAGACCTGCGCTCAGGCGCAGTTGTTCATAGTTATGGACACCAAGCCCAAAAATGGAAAAACCCCATTGGTCAAATTCAAGGACACCGAACGGGGACTTTCTTGCTATCATGAAAGGGCATGAAAACT
>CASEAR010000141.1 GCA_949285835.1 uncultured Verrucomicrobiota bacterium
TTCTATTTGACAAACTGCGCAACGGCCAAAGCCGGTACTGCCGCGCCGGATCTACGTCCCTGAAAGAAGGCCGGAGGTCCCGCAAACACGAAAACAAGCACGAACAGAGGCCACCGGCGCCGTCCCGACCCACACACGAACCGGACGCATCTGCAGACGCCACCGCCGCCGCAGAACCCACGCAAGCATGCACCCTGACCTTGTCCGCCCGCGGCAGCACGCGGAACTCTAACGGATTTCCACTGTGTCGCCCGGAACAATATCCGGGAGCCATCCGCTTCTGGCCTCAAGCGCCGCCGCCGAACGAAAGCCGCCGAACGCCATCCTGCCGCGCCTCATGCCGCGCCTCACACGGAGCACCTTGCCGGAGGCGTCAAGAAACACCACGTCAAGCGTAAACCGCATCCCGAACGTGTGAACCGCACCGCACGGACACAGCCGCATCACCACGCCTTCCGGCAGATCATCACGCCCGAGCAGCCCTCG
The DNA here is from genome assembly GCA_949285835.1 of uncultured Verrucomicrobiota bacterium. Taxonomy (GTDB): domain Bacteria; phylum Verrucomicrobiota; class Kiritimatiellia; order RFP12; family UBA3636; genus CASEAR01. The sequence continues at coordinate 487 of CASEAR010000141.1, forward strand.
CATGCGCTCAAAAGCCGCGGCAGCGTCCAGACACTGCCACGAGAAGCCCTTCCACACTGCCGTTACCGTACGCATCGCCAGCCCGGCCGCAGCAATCCATCAGTCGAGGCCATGGTAATTGCGGAAAGCGGCATCTGCCTCCTCTCCCATGTATCTGGCGCGCACCCTGCTGTCCATGCTGCGCACATCGATAAGGATAAGGCCGTCCACAACATCGCTGAAATCAGTATCAAGATTGAATGCCAGTATCTTGCCTCCAAGCTTGAGATACTGCCTCAGCAGGATCGGTATGCCCTTGTGATCTTTCTCTATGTCCTGGATTATCGTACTGACGTCATCCACGTTGGACACTATGCTGTTGAACGCCGGATTCCGCCATTCATCCTTGCGCCTGGACGCCCCCAGCGGCCTACGGGGTTTTACGAAGCGCGCCAGTTCATTCGAAAAATTGGATAGCATCAGCGATCTCAAAAGCAGATTTCTGGAGGAGTCCATGTAGTCGGCTGTTATGCTGACCGGGCCGAACAGCTTGGTGTAACGCGGGTTGCGCGCGATAAATGTGCCAATCCCCTTCCACAGAAACAGCAGAGGTGCGAAAGCCCTCTGATACTCAGGACGGACGAACGAACGCCCCAGTTCAATAGCGGGCTGAAACTTGGACAACAGCCGGTCGTCAAATTTGAAAAGCGTATGCGAATACAGCCCTGAAACACCAAATTTCTTCTGTATCTCATCTGCAAGGCCAAGCCTGTACGCCCCCACAATTTCATTTTTTTTCGTATTCCAAAGAAACAGATGAAGATAATGCTGATCAAAAATATCAATGTCCGTCGCGCGCCCTGTGCCCTCGCCCGCACCGCGGAAGGTTATTTCGCGCAGCCTTCCCAGCTCCCGCATTATTGCGGACTCCGGCTCAAGTGTACAAAGGTACACATTCAAATCGCCTCCGGAAAAAAGAAACGCCTCTGGCGGCAGGCTGTTTATCTCCGCTTCAATGTCCTCACGCGGAGTCTCGCTTATCACCGGCTCTTTCATTACGGACGCGGCCGTACGCTTGCGCCTCAGTGGATTCGCGAACCTGCGCTTTACATTTTTGCGCCCTTCAAGCGAATACGCCCTCACCCGGAAATAGTCAATAAGCTCTCTGTCCGTTTTGTATTTTGACATTTCCGAAGGCGGGATCGGGGCGCCAATCGACACTTCAATGGTGGAATGCCGCTGCCGTGCCATCATGCTCGGCAGCATAACCGTACGCAAACGCGGATGAACAAGCCCGGCAAGCTGGAAATATGCAGGATTGTGTCCCGAGAAAAACAAAGGCACAACCGTCGCGCCCGACTTCCTCGCCAGCGCCGCGACCGACTCAGACCAAACCGGATCCCGAACCCTGCCGCTTTTCAGATCGACGCTGGAAACCTCCCCGGACGGGAATACGCCCAGAATGTGCCCCGCTTTGAGCCAGCGCATGGTGTCCAGGAGCGGCTTGACGTTCTTCTTCACGGCGGAGTCCGTTCCAAACGGATCAACCGGAATGAATCTGTCCCGCAGTTCCGGTATCATGCACAAGAAAAAATTCGCCATCACTTTGTAGTCCGGCCTCACGGAATCGAGAAGACTCATAAGCACGACCCCCTCAAGGCCGCCGAACGGATGATTGGCAACGACAATGACAGCCCCCTCCGTAGGAATCTTCTTTCTGTCCTCGTCAGACACGCTGACCTCGACGTTCATGCCCATAAGGACGCGATCCGAGAAACACGGTCCTTCCGGGACTTTCCGGCCGTCAATAATGATCTTGTCCAGTTTGTGCAAACCGGCCGCGCATTCCACAACGTGCCTCATCATCTTGCTTTTGAAGCCAATGGGAGAAGTCTCGGGATCGAGTCTGAAAATCTTCTCTTGTTTCATGAAGTACCTCTGAGAGTCAAAGCCACCTGCCCGGCACCCCGCCGCGCCATGCTTTGTATTTTACATCAACCGCATTCCGAAAACAAGACACGGCGTCAGAAGCGCATATATGTTTCCCGTTTCTCCACGCTTATACTTGCGGCGTTCCGCGTCTGTTCGTAAATGCCGCAAATATAACATATGTTTTCTGGGGAAGACCGTTTGTTTTATCTTCGCGTATTCGTCTTCGAACCGTATACGTCCGCATGCAGAGAAAGGAACCTTAATGCCGTAAAAAACAGCGTCAAAAATTCGAGCATTCCCCTTCGAACCGCGTCTATGCCGCCCTTCGTGCGAAAAAATTTGGTTCCGGTTCCAGCTGCGGGGACGAAACAGCCGTACCGCTTCCGCAAAAAAACTCCGAAGATGCTTCCGGGTGAAACATCCGGCAGGGACGGAAGCAAGCAACGCTCTGTCCGCTTCTGCAACCGTCCACAAAACGGCGGCGTCCCGCACCAAGTTTGCGCTGCATCAAATGTCTGCCTGCAGCTCCGTGCAGCACCTCATGCCGCGTGGGAAGCCACCATGCCTCCCCCAAAGAGTCCAGGCCTTTGTTTTCAGCGCGAAAATACGGAGATTCACATTTCTGCAGCACAGCAGAGGGAAACTGAAGATTCCATGTGAAACGGGAACGAAGGACCAAACCGTACGCACAGCAACGCCGCCTGAGCCTGGGCCGCGGCTCTGCGCTCCCGCAATGCCGCCGATACCCACATCCCTAGAGTACTGCTCAACCGGAAGAAACAGGGAAAGAAAAAGCTCCGCGCACGCAACAGACTGACTCCGGGTTAAGACCGGCACGTACAGACACAGGAAACACAACAACCCGAAAGAATGGCGGAGAGGGTGGGATTTGAACCCACGGTACCTTTAGGGTACACAGCATTTCCAGTGCTGCACCATCGGCCACTCGGTCACCTCTCCGAAAAGCGAACCGCAAAACAAATCGACATGGGCAATGCTATCACAAACCGCGCATATTGAGCAATAGGATTTTTGGGAAAGTCCGGAAATTGAAAAGTGCAAAATGCAACGTCCATACCCAAAGGAAGGATTACAGACATGAAAAGAAATGCCCAAAAGAGGTGTGTCCGCATTGCCGCCATACGGGCGGATCATTCTTTGAAAACAGTGATGTTTCGCTTTCTGCAGAAATGGAAGCTGCAACAATATCCACGCAGAAAGGAAACATCATGGCAGAGTGCAGCGAATATTCTCATCCCTGGGCACATCTTAAGTTTGAAGACCGCGAAAGTTTGAAGACCGCAAACGTTCGGGCAAGGCATGGAATAACTGTCTCAGGACGAAGCCCGGCAGCATTTCCATTCTGGCCTTTGCAAAGGCATACGGCGTCTCGCGGACGCTTTGGAGACGTGAGCTGCAAGGGTATGCCTCGGGCGCAATTTTAACGCCTGACATCCGAAGACAAGGAAAACGAAGATTCTACTGCATCGAATATGACGTTGAGACAGCGGCAGCTCTTGCCGTTCACCAACTCCGTCCGCGCGGCGAGAACAAAGTCTTGTCAAGCAGTTCACGCTCCCTCCATCCCCGCTGTCCGAGAGGATCTTTATCAGTACGTACGCCTATCTGCCCCCGTCATTCCGGCCGCTCGTGTGGTCCGCGTCCGTCAGGATGTCGCCGCCGAAGTCCTACAGCAGCCTCCGGATCGTGGTCTCGTCTATCCTCTGGACAACATTGTTGCCGCACTGATCCATGTTCGGGTACTCGTCAGGCGGCGCAATCTGAACCTCCACAGGCCCGCCCGGATTTATGGTTTCCGGTAGTTTCGACATTTTTTGTTGCCTTTTACCCGATAATTGCAGTTAATTTCTCCCCTGTGAATTGCCATGGGTTTTCCTTCCGGCAATGTCTATGAAGCCTCGCGGCTTCTACCGGATCCGCTCTTACCGCCACACGCTCCAATTACTAGCCTGACTGGGCTCAAGGTCCTGAAGCCTTCGGGGTGACTGTTCCAGCCCCGGAGTGTTTTTTCAGGTCTTATCTTATGATGCCTCATGTTCCTGTGAGTTTGCGGTAATGCCTAAAGTGGATTCCGGCAGTTCCAATCACCCGGATTTTATGCCGGCATGGAACACCCGGCGGCGCACAACAAAATGACAATGCAAGTGTCCTTTCTGTAAATTCGCTCCGTGCTCATAGTTCCTTGATTGCGCACATGTACTTGTAGTGTCCCGTTTCCCAGTCGTCGCTGATCTCGACGCAGATGGCGCTGACGAGCCGCATCAGCGAGG
>CASEAR010000142.1 GCA_949285835.1 uncultured Verrucomicrobiota bacterium
CGGCGAAAGACACGGGGTTGACCACTCCCATGATTACGTAATGCACCTTCATGGCGAGTTCTTTGTCTGCCGGACGTGAAATGTAGACGCCGATCAAGAAGGCGGACATTGAGAGGAGCATTCCGCCGAACGAAAGGGGAAGGTTGAAATAGAACTGTTTTTTGAGCGGAGCCTGTTCGTCCTCCGGCTTGTCCGTGAGTTTTTCGAGAAAGGGTTTGGCGAACCATGCGGAAAGCAGTGACTCGGCGATGACCGGCAGCGTGAGCGCAAGTGATCCGTATGCATATCCGGTAAGGCCGAGTTTTACGAAAACAGGAGACATGCAGGCAGTCGCCGCGATGCGTATCATCGTGGCGGTGTTCGCGAGGCCGCTCTTTTTCTCGTTGTAGAGCGATACCAGATATTTATTGCGTATGAAAAACGCCATTTGAGCCGGTACGCAGCAAATGAGCGACATTTTTGCGATATGCGCCAGATCGCCGTCGAGATTCAGGACTTTTGAGAAAACAAGGTCGTCCAGCGGAGGCACGCATACGGAAAACTGCATTACTGCGGAAGCGGCCGCCAGGATGTTTACCAGCTTCGAGAATTCGTTCATGCCGGTTTTTGTTCTGGCGAACACCATTCCCGTGGTTATGAGGCCGCCGCCGATGGATCCAAGGAAGAACATGAGGGACTGGCCCATCGCGAAGGCGGAGAGTTCCAGCGGGCCGAACCTGCCGTGGGATACGATGCTTGCAACGAGCGGGTATGTGAGACTTTGCGACGCCGCCTGTATCACGAGGGGGATGTAAAACTTGAGCATGTTGAACATGGAGTCGCAGTGTTCCTGCTCCTTATGCTCTGTTTTGCCGCCTTCGCTGATGTTGTTTTCAAAAGTGTACTGTTCGCTCATTTTGGTTCTCCGCATGGCGCTCGTGCGTACAAGCCCATATCCGGACGATTCTAACCTGTCCGCAGTGGGGTGTCCAGAATTTAAACCTTGTTCTCCCTGCCGGGATCCGGCGGCGCGGAACCGCGCTTTTTTCTGGACAAATTCCGCGGAGCGTTATATACGTCGGCACATATGACTCGGATACTGGACATTTCTGACAATGCTGCGGCGGAAGGCTTCGCTCGGGAGCATGGGTTATCACTGCTTGTGGAGCACCGCGGCGTCAGGATATTGTTCGACACGGGAAGCGGAGAGACGTTCGCCGGAAATGCGGCCCGCATGGGTGTGGACGTCCGCTCCTGCGGCGCAGTGGTGATCAGTCACGGTCACAGCGACCACAGCGGCGGGCTTCCGCTCGTGCCGCCGGATGCCGCGGCATACACCGGGCGAGGGGTGGAAGAACCGTGTTTCAGCCGGCATCCGGACGGTTTTCTGCACGACATATCGATGCCCGGTCCCGCTGCGGACTTTCTGAAGTCTGCGGACTGGCGGGTGGTGGACGGTTTTACGGAAATATGCGCCGGCGTGTTCCTGACGGGCCGCATTCCAAGGGAGTCTGGCGCGGAGGCACCCGGAAGTTTCTTCAGGGATGCGGCGGGCTCGGAGCCGGCATTGATCAACGACGAGATTGCCATGCTTCTCGACAACGGCACGCTTATAACAGGCTGCTGTCATGCCGGGATTGCGGATACGCTGAGGTGCTGTGCCGTCAACCGTCCGGACATCAAGGTGCGGACGATAATCGGAGGTCTTCACCTCATGCGCGCGGGAGCCGCGGCGCTGGATGCGACGGCCGCTGCTCTGGAGGCGTACCGCCCGGAGAAAGTGGTTGCGCTCCACTGCACCGGCTCCGCTGCGGTAAGGTACCTCTCCGCCAGAATGGGCGGCATTGTCGCGACGGGTGCGGCCGGAACCGAAATTTTCCGGTGCGGCTGACACTTGTGCTTCTCGTCTCCGGGGAATGCGGGATAGTGCGGCGCTTCTTTTCGGGATGGCGGGCTCCCGGCGGTTGTCATCGGGCGGAATTTTTTTGTAATATCACTGCGCGGCGGGTAGGGCGGCGTTCTTGACGGCAAGGCGTGCCGCTGTACAGAGGGAACGATAATGCATGAAATCGGCAGCGTGCGCAATGTTTCGCCGGCGACTGCCAGACGTGGCGCTGTGCGGGAGGAGATGAGATGTCGGAACGGAACAGATTCGGCGGAGTTTTTTTTGGTATCCTGAAGTGGTTTTTCATAGCGTGCGGGGTTGTTAGTCTCGCTGGCGCGGCCGCAATCGCGGCTTTTGTTTTTTACAAAATTGGCCCGGGCAACAGGGCTTCCAGTGAGACTGTGCCCGGGAAGGATTTGCGTTATGTCCTCAACAGCTGCGGACTCAGCGGCTTTGAAATTGAACAGACGGTTCACAGTTTCAGGTCCGCAAGATCTTTCACCGGGGATCATCTTGATGCACATGCGATGCGCATCAGGATAAAAGATGGCTCTGAGAACAGTCTGGAAGAGATTCTCGAAGCCGGATGGGTGAGGGGAGACCTGGCGTCCGGTGTGACGGCTGATGCCGTGGAGTTCGTGTGCTGGAGCCTTGATCGAGACGAGATCCGGTCGTGGTTCCCTCGGGAAGAGGAACTCAGATCCGACGGAATTTATGTTTTCACGCATCTTGCAAGCTACCTTAATTTTTTTCATACTGATTTTTATAAGGCTTCCGGCGGCGAAGGAAGGATTATGCCCCACTATGCAAAGGTGGTTTTTTTCAGGCCTGAAGACGGCATGCTGTTTTTTATAAGTTCAAAAATATGACGTGGGCGAATCGCCGGAGTTTTGACCGCATGTTCCATCCGGCTGTCCTGTGACGCGGTCTGATTCCGGCTGGAGGCAACTATTCAGGCTTAGTGGCGATTAAAGGCTTGAGAAACAGGAGAGAAACAGGTGCATTTGCAGAATGCATTCCTCTGCGCGCATGTCTTCGCATGATCAGTCAAGCGGACAGGTTTGCGTATCCGCCGCTCGTTCGGCTGTTTCTTTTGTGAGGCGAATCCAAAAAAAGTGCTTGTCAAAAGTTTCGGAAAGAAGTAGTATGTGCGGCGTTTTTCATGCGGGTGTTGCTTAACGGTAAAGCTCCAGCCTTCCAAGCTGGCTACGTGGGTCCGACTCCCATCACCCGCTCCATCGATTTCGGCCGGAGTTGTCCTCCGGCCTTTTTTTGTTCCCGGAAGCAGTGTGCGTATGCCTGCTGTGAGCAGGTGAGACGTTTCCGCGCGCGGGGCTTCCGCGGTTTGCGTCGCGGCGCGTGAGGTAATTCGAGAGCAGGCATCTGTTTTTGTTTTTCGACTTCTGTCGAGTCCGGATTCTGTTCCCGGCGGGAGGCTGCTGTAAACCCGTTTTCGCGGAATGCCACGCAAAGAATGTCACGCAAATTCCCATAAATGGGCGAGATTTGTACGGCAGGACGTGAATTTTTGCACACTTATTGCTTCGCCGAAGAATAAACCGGGAAAATAAACGGAGCGGTTTAAATTTTTGCGGAGCGTTTTTTGTTTGACTTGTGCAATGAGACAATGGTAGTATCCCACCCGTCTTGAGCGCCAGTGTAGCTCAGCTGGTAGAGCAGCGCATTCGTAATGCGCAGGTCGCGGGTTCGATCCCCATCGCTGGCTCCATTTTACTGCATCCGTTTATGACGGATGCTTTTTTGTTTTTCGGGCCGCCGCAGCCGGGCGGAACGGCATTCCGGCTGATCCGTTGTTTTCACGGCATTCCGTGTGATTTTTTCTGGACTGATGGCTTGGGAAGGTCGAGCCGTTATGCCGCGAGTATAAATGTGCGTGGCTGTTCTTCCCGGGCATAACTCACGGCCTGTCTGATGGTATGCCGCTTGCTTGTGCCGTAGAATTGTGCTGTGTACAGGTCCCTTTGCGAAGGCATGATAGTGTCCGGAACTGGTTTTCCATCAGTTTGCATAGTTCGCGCAGTCGTTGGATTTGCGTGGGGTGGCGCGGCTTGCGTTCAAAAGAGAGCGGTTGCAGTCTGGTGTTGCGGCGCGGGCATGCGAGTCCCCGCCGGTAACTGCGGCGGGCAAAAAAAAGAGCGGACGGACAATGAGTCCGCCCGCTGATTCCGCCGCGGCGGCGCGCAGCCGCTTACGGGATGTCGCCTTTATTTCGGCTTGGAAGGTTCGCTGCCGTTCTTTACGGCTTCGATGTATTCCGGATCGTCCGGAATCATGCCGATACGGCGTTTGCCGGTTACGAACGCTGCGGTACCGACGGCAAGCGCGACCACCACACCGGCGATGTAGGATGTGTGAAGGTCGAGTCCGAGGCCGTACGGCCCCTTGTGTTCAAGCGAGGTCCAAAGTATGAAGGTTGTGACAATGAATGTCATGAACATTCCGGGGAGAAGCGTCACCCATCCGGGTTTCCTTCTGGAATACAGCCATACGGAGACGGACACGAGCGTGAAGGATGCAAGAACCTGATTGCCCCAAGCAAAATAGTTCCAGAGGTACTTGAACGACTCCGCGCCCATGTTGGACCAGAACAGAAGACCGGTCACAATTGCGATAATGGGCAGACACAGGAAAATGCGGTTGGCGAATTTTACCTGTTTTATGCCGAACATTTCGGCGAGGCTGAGGCGCAGGCTGCGCATAGCTGTGTCGCCCGATGTTATGGCAAGGATAACGACTGCTATAACCGTCATTACGCCCATCCATCCGCCGAGGAAGTGCTTTGTGATCTCTATGAGGACCTTGGTGGAGTCCACATTGAACCATTCGGGGAACATGTTGTAGAAGGCGAAACCGGCGGCCGACCAGACCATTGCAATTATGCCTTCGACGATCATCATGCCATAGAAAGAAGAGCGCGCCTCAAATTCCGAGGACATCGTTCTGGCGATTATAGGCGACTGCGTAGCGTGGAATCCGGACAGGATGCCGCAGGCGATTGTCACGAACAGGCACGGCAGGATTGGGTTGCTTTCACAGAATTTGCCGAACAGCGACTTCAGTTCCTGTGTTTCGAGCATCATATCGGGCGTATGCAGCGAGAAGTCCCATATTATTGATGCGAATATGGCGAGAGTTCCTGCGAGCAGCATCAGCCCGAATATGGGGTAAACGGCGCCTATGATCTTATCCACCGGGAATATCGTGGCCACGATGTAGTAGGCAAAAATTATCGCAATGATGATCCAGAGCGCCTGTGTCGATCCTGGTGCAATGAGGTTGCGTATCAGGTTTGCGGGGATGTTGATGAACACCGCGACAACGAGAAGCAGAAGCAGGCACATGAAAACGGAGAAAATTCCGTAAACGGTTTTCCCTGTGGCCATGCGTACGAGAGCGGGCAGGTTTGCCCCTTTGTGTCTCAACGACATCATCCCGGCCACGTAATCGTGCACCGCCCCGCCGATTATGTTTCCGATCGGTATTATCAGAAACACCACCGGGCCGAATTTTATTCCAAGGATAACGCCTATCACCGGACCAACTCCTGCTATGTTCAGCAGCTGGATAAGCATGTTCTTCCAGTGGGGAAGGATAACGTAGTCGACTCCGTCCGCACACAACTTCGCCGGAGTTGTCCGGCCGTCAGGCTCCAATATGCGTTCGATGAACCGTCCGTAGAAATGATATCCTGCCACCAGCACCGCTATGCCGATCAGAAAAAGCAGCATCTAGCCCTCCTTTAAGTTTTCCTTGCCGCGGCAACAGCGCTTTTTGTCTGCCGCGGCAATTTCTCTTCACTACAACTACGCAGTTTGCACACTTTAATGCACAGGACTCACTGCAATTGTCTTTGTGCATCGGATTTTATTCAAGCTCCGCAATATTCGAGTCTCTCATACCTCCATATGTAAGACCGACGGGTCGGGATTGTATTACTGTCGCACACAATTTTCAAGCGGCTGTTTTGTTCTTCTTTTCACGTCCTGAAAAAATAGAGAGATGGCTTTCGTGTTTTTAGTTCGCTAATTTGCGGGCAAGCAGATTTGAAAATCCGTTGTTTTTATCTTTTCTTTCGGATACAATTGCCCCATGACGCTTTGGTTTGTATGCCGGAGGCGTCAGTGGGGGGATTCGGAGTGTGCGGGCGGCGTCAGCAATACCTATGGCGCATGTGCGGCGGGACAAAAGAGGAGCGAGTCATGGTGAACTGTGGCGTGTTGTAAAACGGTAAACAGGGAAACGCGTTGGCGGGGATTTACGGGAATCGTGCAGAGCGGAGAATTAGCGATATGACGTGCATGGTTGTCCAATATTTTGAATATGGGGTGTGAGGAAGAGGTGTGCACGAGAATGGTACCCCTGAGGAACACCGTTTGAATTCTGTGACTTTTTTCTGTATTCGTGTGACGTGTGAAAGGATGTATGGAGCGGAATATGTCTTGAAATGGCGTCTTTAAATAACGTCGCGGCAAAATTCGGACGGGAGAAAGCGAGCGAAGCAGCATAATGACGAAAAGTTTGGAAGATTACCTAGAAGCTATACACGTGAGTATAATGGAAACGGGAAGTGCACACGTGGCGGATATCGCCAGAGCTCTCGGTGTGAAGATGCCGTCCGTAAACAACGCGGTAAAGGTGCTTGCGAAGCTTGGTTTGGCAGACTACGAAAAGTATCAATCAATCAAATTGACGCCTGCAGGAGAAAAAGCAGCAGGGGATATTTTTCTAAGGCATGAACTGCTGAGGAAATTTCTTGTCGCGCTTGGAGTCTCCAGAGAGACAGCGGAAACGGAAGCATGCGCAATGGAACACATTCTCAGCATGGAGACTCTATCCTGCATAAGAGAGTTCGTCGACAAATATACTCAGTGCGGCGCGGCGGGGGTTGTCATTGCCGGCGCGGACATGCGAGCTAACGGTAAAAAGGAGTTTTGAGAGGATGGATTTGAGATTCTATGGGGCTGCGCAGACCACCACCGGGTCTATGCATATTGTTGAACACGAAGGCCGCAGGCTGGTTCTGGATTGCGGTCTTGTACAGGGAAAGCGCAAAGAGTCGTTTGAGATTAACCGGAGGTTCCCGTTTGATCCGCGTTCTCTGGACGCTGTTGTTCTCTCGCATGCGCACATTGATCACAGCGGGAAAATTCCGGCGCTTGTGCGTCAGGGCTTCAAGGGAAGCGTGTACTGCACGTCCGCAACGCGCGATTTGTGCGAGGTTATGCTTCGAGATTCTGCGTTTCTTCAGGAGCGTGATGTCGAATTTATTAACAAGCGGCGGCGAAAGCAGGGGAAAACTCCGTTCGAGCTGTTGTACGACCAGAAGGACGTGGATCGCGCCATGTCGATGTTCCGGACGCTGGAATACCATGAATCTGCAGAAGTTTTGCATGGGCTGACGCTCACGTTTTATGACGCCGGGCATATTCTGGGGTCTGCGTCGGCTGCGCTGGACTACCACAGGGGCGGCAAAAGCCGGCGCCTGCTTTTTTCCGGGGACATTGGCCAGTGTTCTACGCCGCTTTTGCGGGACCCTGAGCCGGTTCCGGGCGTGGACGTGCTCATAACGGAGAGTACTTACGGAGACCGCAGGCACCCGTCGCATGAAAATATCCGCGGGCGTCTGAAGGACTACATTACGTTCATATACCAGCACAAGTCCAAGATGATCGTCCCCGCATTCAGCGTGGGCAGAACACAGCAGCTGCTGTACTTTCTGAACGGCCTGGTGGAATCCGGACAGGTGCCGAGGATACCGGTGTATGTGGACAGCCCCCTTTCCAAAGCTGCGACCGCGATAACGAAAAAACATCCGGAATGTTTCAACAGCAACATCACCGGACTCATGAAAAAAGGAGATGATCCTTTTGATTTCCCAGGGCTTGTTTTTACGGAATCTGTCGAGGATTCGATGGCGTTGAACGGGAAATCCGGCCCGATGGTGATTATATCCGCTTCCGGCATGTGTGAAGGCGGGCGCATACTGCACCATCTCCGCAACAATATTTCGAATCCCCTTAACATTGTCCTTATAACCGGATTCCAGGCGGAAAATACATTGGGCAGAAGGATTGTGGAGAACTGCCCGACGATTAAGATTTTTGGAGAGGAACATGAGCTGAAGAGCACCGTATTTACTATAAACGGACTTTCCGGTCACGCCGACTGCGACGGACTGCGCAAGTATGCTGCGGCGCTCGGCAGCACGCTTACAAATGTTTTCTGCGTACATGGCGAGCCGGAATACTGCAAGGCAAATGCCGAGCAAATACGCGGGCTCGGCATTCGGGACGTGCGCATACCGGTTTCGGGGCAGCTTTTCCGCGATGTATGATGCCGCTGGATTGAGTCGTTTTGTGCGGATTTCGAAGAAAAGGACATGTTTTTTGAAAAAATGCATATTAGGGCTTCCAAAATTATCCGGGTTCTGGCATAATGTGCGGATTCAAGGAGTTTTACTCGCGTGGAAGGCGGACTTCGGCGCGGTTTTTGAGTGCAGTTCGGAAGGGTGGTTTAAATGAGCGGTAAGGCAGCGGTTTTCGCAGGTCAGGGGGCGCAGGCGCCCGGCATGGGAAAGGATTTGTTCGACACCTATCCCGCGTGCGCGGAGTTGTTCCGCGAAGCGGACGATATTCTCGGGTACAAACTTTCCGAGGTGTGTTTCAACGGGCCTGCCGAAGAGCTTACCCGGACCAATGTGTGCCAGCCGGCGATATTTGTCGTTAGTGCGGCATGCCTGACAGCCTTGAAAGAGGAGCGCGGAGGTTTTGATTTTGATGTTGCGGCAGGCTTGAGCTTGGGCGAGTGGACGGCGCTCTGGGCCGCGGGTGCGGTATCGTTCGGCGAAACGGTGCGGATCCTCGAGGCACGCGGCAGATTTATGCAGGAGGCGTGCGATGCTCAGCCGTCCGGCATGGTGTCGGTCCTCAAAGTAAAGGCGGACGTTGCGGAGCGTATTGCCGCGGAGACTGGGTGCGGCGTGTCGAATTACAATTCGCCGGAGCAGACTGTCCTTTCCGGGACTTTGGAGCAGGTTGCGAAGGCGGCTGAGGCGGCCGCCGCATGCGGAGCGCGCGCCGTGCCGCTGCAGGTGGCGGGAGCGTACCACTCCAGATTTATGTCTCCTGCCGCGGAGAAACTGGCGGAGGTTCTCGCCGGGGCGCGCATAAGCGAGCCTTCGGTGCCGGTGCTTTCCAATTTCACCGGGAAGCCTCACGGGGGCGCCGATGAGATCCGCTCGGCTATGCTCTCCCAGATTACCGGCTCGGTGCGCTGGGTGGATGACGTCATGTGGATGTTTGACAACGGCGACCGTACATTTGCGGAGTTCGGTCCGGGACGTGTGCTTACCGGGCTCGTAAAAAGGATTGTGCCTGACGGCGGGAACACCGTGCTTGTGAACGTGTCCTCGGTTGATCAGGTCAAAAACGCGGCGCTGTGAGCTGCGTCTCAACATCTGGAAGGTGGCTATTATCATGAAAACAGCTGTAGTGACTGGTTCTGCGCGCGGCATAGGGCGTGCGATATGCGAGCGTCTTGCATCCGATGGCGTGGGGCGCGTCGTGGTGTGTGATCTCAAGGCCGAATGGTGCGCCGATACCGTGGAGGCCGTGAGGGCCCTCGGAGCCGAATCCGAGGCTTTCGAAATAAACGTCGGGGATCCCGCCAGCGTGGAAGCCGGGGTTGAAGCCATAGTCGCCAAGTTCGGCGGAATAGATATCTGTGTGAACAACGCCGGCATAACGCGTGACGGGCTGCTCATGCGCATGAGCGAAGCCGACTGGGATGCTGTTCTTGACATAAACCTCAAGGGAGCTTTCCTTATGACGAAGGCAGTCTGCCGCCACATGATGCGCGCGCGCAGCGGCTCGATAGTGAATATCGCCTCGGTCGTCGGCATCATGGGCAATGCCGGGCAGTGCAATTATTCCGCCTCCAAGGGGGGGCTTATCGCGTTTACAAAGTCCGCCGCACGTGAACTTGGGGCCCGGGGAGTGCGCGTAAACGCGGTCGCCCCGGGGTTCATCAAGTCAAAAATGACGGATGTTCTTGCCGACGATGTGAAAAAGAGAATGCTTGACATTATTCCGATGAAGCGATTCGGAGAACCGGAGGAAATAGCGAAAGCGGTGTCGTTCCTTGCCGGTGACGATTCCGCCTACATCACCGGTCAGACGTTGAGCGTAAACGGCGGTATGCTGATGCCGTGATGTCTTTTTTTGTTGAATGAGTTTCAACACAACACAAAAACAATAACAAAAAACAAGGGGAAAATCATGACACTCGAAGAAAAAGTCAAGGAAATCGTTGTTGACGGTTTGCATTGCAACGCCGACGAAGTCAAAATGGAGGCGGATTTGGTGAATGATCTCGGCGCGGATTCTCTTGATCAGGCTGAGCTTATGATGAACATAGAAGACGCGTTTAAAGATCATCTCGGAGCAGACAGCAATATCTCCGAGACCGACGTGGAGAAACTGAAGACTGTCGGTTCCATCGTTGAGTATCTCCGTGGGCGCGGAGTTCCAGACAATCTCTGAGTCTGCCGGCCGGGTGCGGCCCTCTCGGGGCTGCGGGGCGGAGCGTGCCTGCGTGCGTGTTGCGCCCATGATTTTATCTCCTGCCGCGGACGATTCCGTCTGATCTGCCGGTACGTCCGCGGCCGTATTCAGAACCAAAATAAGACTTGAAATGAAACGCGTAGTAATTACCGGTATGGGCGTTGTTTCGCCTCTCGGATGCAATCTCGAAATGTTCTGGTCGAACCTGATTGCCGGAACAAATGGAATTCACACAATCACGAGGTTTGACGCATCATCGTTTCCCGTTAAGATCGCCGCAGAGGTTAAGGACTTTGACGTAAATGCGTTCGTTGATCCGAAAGTTCAGAGGCGGACCGATCGGTATACGCAATACGCGCTGGCCGCTTCGGCTATGGCTGTCCGCGACAGCGGAATAGATTTTTCCAAAGAGGACCCGTTCAGGTGCGGGTGCATTGTTTCGTCCGGTGTTGGCGGCATATCGACCACGGAGAGTGAAGTCCTCCGCATGAAGGAACGCGGGCCAGGGCGTATTTCCCCTTTCTGCATTCCGGAGATAATTGTGAACATCGCTTCCGGAATGGTGGCAATAGAACACGGACTCAAGGGCCCTAATTACGCCGTTGTTTCGGCGTGTGCTACCGGTCTGCACAGCGTAGGCTGTGCGATGAAGGCGATACGGTACGGCGAAGCGGACGTGATGCTCGCAGGCGGTTCGGAAGCGTCGGTGTCGCAGATTTCGATTGCCGGGTTCGCTGCGATGCACGCGCTTTCCACCACAAATGACGATCCTGAGCACGCGTGCCGTCCCTTTGACAAGAACCGCAACGGATTCATTATGGGCGAAGGAAGCGCTGTTCTGGTTCTCGAGGAATATGAGCATGCAGTGGCCAGAGGGGCAAACATATACGCTGAGATTTCCGGGTTCGGCGAGAGTTGCGACGCTTTCCACATGACGGCTCCGGCAGAAGATGGTTCCAGCGGCGCTTACGCCATGGTGATGGCTATGAAAGATGCCGGCGTATCTCCCGACCAGATTGATTATCTGAATGCCCACGGGACTTCGACTCCGCTGAACGATCGCATAGAAACAGTCGCGGTGAAACGCGCAATGGGCGAAGACGCCGCACGGGCGCTGACTATATCTTCATCGAAATCAATGACCGGTCACATGCTCGGAGCCGCGGGAGCAATAGAATCCGTGGTGTGTGCCATGGCGATCAAAAATGGCGTTGTTCCTCCCACGATAAACTATGCGGAGCCTGATCCGGACTGCGATCTGGACTATACGCCGAATACGGCCCGTGAGAAGAAGATAGACGTATGCCTCAACAATTCCCTTGGATTCGGCGGGCATAACGCCTGCGCTGTATTTAGGAAAGTCTGACGCGCGTATTTGCGGCGAATTCGTTCGCTGCGTGCGAGGCTCTGATACGCATGGACGTCCGGGAGTGCCGCCCGTGCGGAGGGGCGCTTTCTGCGGGAATAAAACCTCTTGTAAAAGGTTTTTATTCCCGCTCGTAGTTTCAGAATCCTGCCGCAGCTCCTGCTGCGCACCGCTTTCGCGGGGGATCTCGCTGCTGGGTAACCTTCAGGAGCACGTGCGGAACGTTTGCGCCGTCATGTGTCCTCACGTGCAGAATGCCGCTTCCGGCTGATTCCGTTGGGTTGCGTGAGCCGGCGGAGTCCGTGCAGAATCCGATGCCTCCGTAAATTTAAGTGTCCGCATGAAGCTGTAAACCGGGGGAGGCTGCGTGGCGTGCGCGGGGACAGTGTTGCCGAAGTTCTGCTTTCCGAAGTTGTCCTGCCGGTATTCTTCCACGTCTGAAGTTTTTTTCAGCGTTCATGCCGGCTCAGGCACAGTCTGAGAGGCACCTGAATTTAACGAGGTTTTAGCGCTGCTGCGCGTCGGAAGTTCCCATCCCCGAACTGTCTCGATTGCCCGCGTGCGTGATGAACGCTCCGGCGCGGCATTGTTTCGCCGTCGGGATGCGGCAGGTGCGGAAACAGCGCTGGACAAAGCTGCCGGCGCAGAAAATGCCGTGTTTTTACCTCTTGAACGCCTATCCGATTGCGCATCAGACCATTATCTACGCCGGGGAGGAACTTATGGCGTTTCAGATTTCGCTCCCGACTGCATACGCTCGTTCCCAGACTTCATTTTGCACTTTTCACTTGATTTTTTGTAGAAATAAGTCCATAATGCATCGTCTTTTTTTTGTAAAATTTGGCGGACAGGGCGTTTATTTGTTTTGAAAGGATGAGATTGATGCTTGCGCAGATAGCGGCGAATATAGGACTGATTGCGTTGGGGGTGGCCGGACTTTATTTCGGCGCGGAATTTCTTGTGCGGGGGGGGGCAAACCTTGCTTCAAAGTTAGGATTGTCGTCGTTGATTATAGGCTTGACGCTTGTTGCGTACGGAACAAGTGCTCCGGAGCTTGTTGTCAGCCTTGATTCCGCGCTGAGCGGGCAGATGGACATAAGCGTGGGAAACGTCGTCGGGTCGAACATCTGCAACATTGCGCTCATCCTCGGTCTTTCCTCCGTCATATGCCCGCTGCCGGTCAATGGCGGCCTGCTTCGCAGGGATGTGCCCGTGATGCTGACAGTCTCAGTTTTGTTTTCGGCAGTTTACATTTGCTTTTGCGGAATTCCCCGGTGGTGCGGCGCGGTATTCTGCATCGGGATCGTAATATATACGGTAATGGGAATCCGGGCTTCGATGGGCGGGACAGCGGAAAAGGACGGGGAGGAAAAGCCGTCTAAGCAGATGGGCGTACTCGCGTCCATACTGTTCGCGTTTGCCGGGCTGGGCATACTGGTGGCCGGTTCAAAGGCTTTTGTGCATGGGTCTGTGGAAATAGCGAAACTTCTCAAAGTATCCGAGGCTGTTATCGGTTTGACGCTTGTAGCGGTGGGGACAAGCCTTCCGGAATTGGCGACGTCGGTAGTGGCCGCGATCAGGAAGGAATGCGATATCGCCATAGGGAACATAGTCGGGTCAAACATCTTCAACATTCTGTTCATAATGGGTTCTGTGGGCGTGATCACACCGTTCAGCGGAGGCGAGAGCGGAATTTCTGCCGTGGATCTTGCCATGATGATCGGCACGGCATTCATGCTTCTGCCCATGATGATGACTTCGAAGCGTATTTCACGCGGAGAAGGCGTGCTCCTTCTCTCAGTATACATCGCCTATACCGCTTGGCTGATATACAAGGCGTGACGCGGCCTGAAGGGAGCTGCCCCGCTGCTCTCTTGTGCTTATGATACGGCCTAATGATTCGGTGCGTGGCGTCTGGTAGAACTGTCCGGCATGACTGATATGGGGAAAACACGTTTGGCCTGTTTTTACGACACAACGCGCACAATGCGCATCGGCATTTCTTGCTTGCGCGGGGCGAATTTTTGTGAGACAATTGCCCACATGAAACAGGTTTTCGATAGTTTCGTTTTTCGACTTACTCTCCTTGCGGCTTGCTGCGGCCGCGGGGTGTGTGTGGTTTCCTTCTGAAACGGGAACTGCCGGAGACGGTTATCGTATCGAACCCCGCATGGCGCCGGACACGGGCTGCGCGGGGTTTATCATTTGAGGACGTACGCGAACGGTCCGGATCCATGCGGAATTTACAGACATGGAAAATGACGGAGAAACACAATGAGCGAGGAAAATAAATCGCGTAGGATTCGCATCTTTGACACAACGCTGAGAGACGGGGAGCAGTCGCCTGGCTGTACGATGAATCTCCGCGACAAACTGCTTGTTGCGGAGACGCTCGAGTCCATGCGTGTGGACATCATAGAGGCGGGATTTGCAATCGCCTCTCCCGGGGACTTCGAGTCGGTAAAGGAGATTTCAAAAGTTGTAAAAGGCGCGGTTGTCGCCAGCCTCTGCCGTGCGCTTGAGAAGGATATTGACTGTGCGTGGGAGGCGGTGAAAGGCGCAGCCAATCCGTGCCTTCACACTTTCATTGCGACGTCTCCCATACACATGGCCGCCAAGCTGAGGATGACTCCGGACGAGGTGTACAGTCAGGCTGTGGCCATGGTGAAGCATGCGAGGAATCTCTGCCCGAATGTGGAGTTTTCGCTCGAAGACTGTTCCCGCAGCGAAAGGCCGTTCATTTACCGCGTGGTGGAGGGAGTCATAGAGGCTGGAGCTGGAGTGGTCAACATTCCGGACACGGTGGGGTATGCCATGCCGGATGAATTCGCCGCTCTGATAAGGGACATCTTTTCGAATGTTCCGAACATCGGCCGCGCGGTAGTGTCGGTACACTGCCACAACGATTTGGGTGTCGCTGTCGCAAATTCGCTGGCTGCTGTGGAAGCGGGCGCCGGGCAGGTGGAATGCACGATCAACGGCATAGGCGAGAGGGCGGGCAACGCGTCGCTCGAGGAGATCGTGATGGCGTTGAAGACCCGGCATGAGTTTTTCGGCGCCCATACCGGCATAGACACAACGAAGATATATTCAGCGAGCCGCTGCGTTTGTAATGTGACCGGCAGCAAGGTGCAGGCAAACAAGGCGATAGTCGGAGAAAATGCGTTCGCTCACGAAGCCGGAATACATCAGCACGGGGTTATGGCCAATCCGCTGACCTACGAGATCATGACGCCGGAGTCTATCGGGCTGCTGCGCAACAAAATGGTGCTCGGGAAGCATTCCGGCAAACATGCTTTCGGGCAGCGGCTCGAAGATCTCGGCTTTCATTTTGATGAAGCCCGGGTGGAAGAACTTTTTTCAAAATTCAAGGATTTGGCGGACCGCAAGAAAACGGTTTCAGACGCAGACATAGAGGCTTTGGCGCATGATGTGCGCACGGGCGCCTCAGGGAACGTGTCTCTGGACAGATTCAGCGTGATTGCAAGCAATGTGATAACTCCGGTCAGCACCATAAGGCTGAATGTAAACGGGGAGCTTCAGGAGAAGGTCGCCGATGGGGACGGTCCGGTAAACGCGTCGTTTCACGCAATATGCGAGATACTCGGCGTGAAATGCCGGCTCGAAGATTACCAGCTGTCGGCCGTAACGGAGGGTATGGACGCGCAGTGCGAGGCAAATGTCCGGGTGCGCTTCAAAGACCGCGCGTTTCACGGACGCGGGGTCTCCACGGACATAATCGAGGCGTCGATACAGGCGTATCTGCAGGCGATCAATACCGCCATGGACGCCGGGGCGGAGTCCATCGCCTGAGCGCCGGACGGTCCTTACGAAGTGAGTAAGAGCGTTTCCCGCGGTTGAGTTATGTCTGAGAACCTTACGCCGATGATGCGCCAGTACAGGCGCATAAAGTCCGAGATCGACGACGACGTGCTTCTGATGTTCCGTCTCGGGGACTTCTACGAGATGTTCTTCGAGGACGCGAAGACGGCGTCGCCGATTTTGGGCGTGGCCCTCACCAAACGTGCCGGGAGCGTGATGTGCGGCGTACCGTATCACGCGCTGGACGCCTATTTGGCCAAGCTCGTCAGAGCCGGACGCAAGATTGCGATATGCGAT
>CASEAR010000143.1 GCA_949285835.1 uncultured Verrucomicrobiota bacterium
CAGGATCCGCGGAGTCTGCCGGAAATTTCCGGCAGACTCCGCTTTTTTCAAGCCGCATAAATATTCCCCGTAACATATTCCCTCCGCCAACACCGCATGTGTGAATTGCAAGAGAGATTTCCGCTAATTTTTTTTCATAGACAGATATCGGTATTCAAGCAGTAAGTGATAATGTGCATCTGGGCACTTTCCGCCAGGGGAAATTCCCGTCATGTTGCTTATGATATTTTCCACTCTTCTGAGTTCTTCGCTGCTGACGCGTGCAAAGTTAACCATCTTCTGAAAATGCGGTTGCAGCTTTCGATTCCGCCTTTCTCATAAGAGACGTAGGCACGTGTGTAGTAAACATTACACTTCAAGGTGTCCTCAAACTATGTCTGATTGAAAAATTCGCATCCGACGTCCTTTCGTTTTCCCCATAATCTAATCCCGTTATGACCGCCTCTTGATGCCGCAACTCTTCCAGACGCATGAAACTTCCGTTCCCGGTTCACGCTTCCAACCTGCTTAAGGATGGTTATTAATTTGTCCGCGCTTTACTTTCCCCGTGCATTTATATATATTGCACCGGTGCCGTGAGAACTCTTCGATTGCTATTTACATTATGTAGATATTGACCTGAATTATGAATACCAAAATAAAACAGCTGGTAAAACGTGGTCTTAAACTCGTATTTGGCAAGCGTCCGATTTATACGACAGCCAATATAGTAACCCTCGCCCCGAACGAGCTGCTCAAAGGCAGGTTTGCCTTGATAACCGGAGGAACAAGCGGTATAGGGTTTGCCATCGCAGAAATCTTTCTCAGAAGCGGAGCGTCCGTCTGCATAACCAGCCGCAGTCAAGAAAGAATAAACAACGCTCTTAAAAAATTGGAAAATACCGCTTCCGAACACAACGTTCATGTTTACGGATACGTACTCGACAGCCGGAATGTATCGTCATATGATTCAGCAATCTGCAGCATCGCGGAAATGGAAGGCAAAGTCGATATTTTGGTGAATAACGCCGGTATTTCCGGCGGAGATATTCCAACCGTCTCAGAAGAAGAGTACGACAACATTCTCGATACAAATTTGAAGGGAGTCTTTTTTCTGTCTCGGACTTTGGGAAAATACTTCAAGGAGCACCATATAAAGGGAAATATACTCAACATTGCTTCTTCTTCCAGCCTCCGTCCCGCAGGATCTGCTTACACTGTATCAAAATGGGGTATACGCGGACTGACTCTGGGGCTTGCCAAAAGCCTTGCTCCTTATGGTATAATCGTAAACGGCGTCGCCCCCGGACCCACGGCTACACCTATGTTAAATAAAAACGGCAGCGACAATATTGCAATAAACGGTATCCCGGCTAAAAGATATGCCCTGCCGGAAGAAATAGCCAACATGGCGCTCTTTCTCGTCAGCGACATGGGAAGAATGGTTTTAGGCGATGTTGTCTATATGACAGGCGGCGCCGGCTTGCTGACATTTGATGATATTGGATACGACTTTTAAGAATTTTCTGGGAGAGGGAAAATACATGAGCGCAGATCAGAAAAAGTACTATACCGTTGAGCGCGGACATCAAATATTGATTTCGCTGCTCAAGCAGCATGGAATCCGCAAAATAGTAGCTTCTCCCGGAACAACCAACATGACTTTTGTCGGCAGCGTAATGAACGACCCATTTTTTGAGGTTTACTCTTCGGTTGACGAGCGTTCCGCCGCTTACATTGCCGTGGGTATGGCAGAAGAATCCGGAGAGGCGGTTGTTATCACATGCACCGGCGCAACAGCGTCCCGCAACTACATGCCGGGACTCACGGAAGCTTACTATCGAAAACTACCAATACTGGCCGTAACAGCCACCCAGAATGAGAATCGGATCGGACATCTCATACCTCAGGTATTGGATCGTTCAACACCACCTAAAGATGTTTGCGTGCTTAGCGAACACGTGGACGTACCGCAAAATGCCAATGACGAATGGGATGCAACAATACGGCTGAACCGGGCCTTGCTTGCGCTCAACCATCACGGAGGAGGACCCGTCCATATAAACCTCGCCACAGGATACAGCAAAGATTTTTCCGTAAAGGAGCTTCCAACCGCCCGCTGTATCCGGCGCTATATGCCATATGACAAACTGCCGCCTTTGCCCAAAGGACGAATCGGCATTGCCGTCGGAAGCCATCTTCCATGGAGCGCATCGCTTACAGACGCCGTCAACAGCTTTTGCAAAGCCTATGGCGCTGTCGTCTTCTGCGAACACGGCAGCAACTATTCCGGCCCTTTCAGGGTATATAATGCCATTGTAGGTCAACAACTTATGTACACGAAACCGCTTCTATTGGCTGATGTGCTCATACACATCGGCGAAGTCAGCGGATATGGCAAGGCAGGAGTTGACAGTTTGGGAGAAGTGTGGCGCGTAAATGAAGACGGAGAAATACGCGATCACTACCACAAGCTGTCAAACGTATTCGAAATGAAAGAAGAAGAGTTCTTCCTGAAATATGCCGCCGAAGCAGGAGACCGAACCGAACAGCAGGAAAACGGAAAAATATGGATTGAACAATGCCGCGCGGAATATCGGGAATTAAATGACCGTATTCAGGACCTGCCGTTCTCCAACTTGTGGATTGCGTGGCAGACCGCACACCGGCTACCGAAAAACTCTGTTCTCCACCTCGGCATTCTCAGTTCTTTACGAGCTTGGGGACTGTTCGAGGTGACGCCGTCTCTGTGCGAAAACGGTTTTGCCAATACCGGAGGATTTGGTATAGATGGGTGCATGTCTTCGATGATAGGAGGAGCTATTGTCAGGCCGGATAAGCTCCATTTCCTCGTCATCGGTGATTTGGCGTTTTTCTACGACATGAACGTCATTGGCAACCGCCACATAAAAAACAATGTCCGGATCCTGCTGGTAAACAACGGCAAAGGAACCGAGTTCCGTAATTACAGCCATCCGACCTCACAATTCGGTGAAGACGCCGATCCATTCATGGCTGCCGCGGGACATTACGGAAACAAATCCCCGTTCCTGGTTCGTCATATGGCCGAAGATCTTGGATTTGAGTACCTGCACGCTTCCGGGAAAGATGAATACCTTAAGAATGTAGACAGGTTTTTGACTGCAGAAAAGACGGAAAAACCGATGATATTCGAGGTTTTTACCACCAGTGAAGATGAAAGTGACGCGCTGAAACTGATAAATACGCTGAAGGCGGACACTATCACAAAGGCAAAGATTGAACTGTGCAGCGCAATTCCGCATCCATTAAAGAGAGCTTTGAAAAAAATAATAAACTAGAAATATTTCATTGCCGGAATGGCGTATCCGCTTCCCGGCGCTGTTTGATCAGAAGCTTTGCCGAAAACAGACGCGGTGCGCAATAAGCCTCGTCAATGAACGACGTCTGCAGACTGCTGCTTCGGCTGCAGACGTTCCCCGTCTTTATGCCGTGATGCGCAGTCTAACCCTCCTTGAATGACAAATGCTGCATACGGGCAAGAAGGAGGTTGCAGGAAGCGGTGAAACCCATAAGCGCGGACATAACTCCATTCTTCGCCGCTCATATGAAAATTTCACCGCCGGAAACGCACTTTTCTCCACCGTGCATTACGGGCAAATTCGGCAGCGCCTTTATCAACGCAGACATCGCTCACAGAAGCTGCACAATGCTCCGCAAAACCTGATCTGAACAGTGAATGGGTACGCGCCGCAGCACCCTATGCAATAACGCTCCGAAATCGTTCCTGCCAGATCACGCATATGATCACATACCCGTCGCTTCTCCTCCGGACTTCCGGCACATGACCTCAACCGCCGCCCTTATCATTTTTACAGGGTCTTCATCAAAAATATCAACAATTACCGGAACCGCACCGCATTTGGCCCCCACGTACGATATTTTACGTGCCTCCGCCGCATTTCTGACCAGAATTGAACAGATTCCGTTCTTCTCTATTTCAGAACACGTCTCCGTCAGACGCTTCATCCCCGGTTCAGCGCCGTTCTTTTCAAAAACTATCTGCTTTATTCCAAACTCCCCGGCAAATCCACTCCAGGCCGGATGAAACGACGCAAACGCCGTAATTCCCGACTTCGAAATACACTCCCTGATCTCAGTGGACAATGCGTCCATCTCCTCACAGAAACCGGCGTAGTTTTTCCGGAATTCAACCTTTTTTTCCGGCAGAATCACGCAAAATGCGTCACACATCCCGCCGGCCATCGATTTAAGATCCTCTGGACATGTCCACACATGCGGATCCGATGACGAGGAATTACTGCGTCCGACAAACTCCGTTTTTACCTCCGGCACTTTTGCCGTCAGTTTGCTTTCAAACGGCAATCCGAGCGTGAAGTAAACCCTGCACTTCCCGATTTCGGACAAAAGCCTCGGCGTTGGTTCGAAAATATGCGGATCATCCGATTTTCCAACAGCAGTCACTACGCCGCAAAAACCGCCGGACACCGCTTCGGCGACATACTTCTGCGCCGGAATCGATACCGCCGCAGTAAACAGGGGTTCCGCCCCCCCCGCGCCCCCTGACGCCGCACAGAAAATCACAGCAGAAAAAAACGCTTTACCAAACATCTGACACCTCCACCCATCGCAAAAATATGCCTTCCAGCGCGCGACCGCACCTCAGTCCTGCCTGATCTCTCCCAGACGGCCCGGCTTGCCAGTTGCCATCTGCTTCAGCAGCAAAGCGATAAAGTACGGATTGCCGATAAGATACCTTTTCCAGAGTCTGCCCGGTTCGGCCAGCAGCCTGAAAAACCACTCCATTCCCACCCGCTGCATCCACGACGGCGCCTGACGAACAGCCCCGGCATGGAAATTAAACGCCGCGCCCACCGCCACAAGCACCCCCGCATTGAGCCTGCCCCTGAACCTGTCCATCCAGAAATCCTGCTTCGGAGTACCCACGCCTACCCAAACGACATCCGCGCCGGATGCATTGATGCATTCCACGACGCCGTCCTCCTCTTCCGGCGTAAGTTCACGGAACGGCGGCACGTACTTCCCGACCACACTCAATCCGGGAAACTTCGCTTTCAGGTTCGACTCCAGTGCGTCCGTTATTTCCTCGGAAGCGCCGCCGTAATAAAAATGGCGCAGTCCGGCCGCTCTGCCCCTGTCGCTTACGCCTAGCATAACATCCGGACCGTAGCATCTGCTCATTTCCACGTGCGCCGCCTTCCTTCCGAGCATAACAAGCGGCATACCGTCGCATAGCGTCATATCCGATGAATTTGCGATGCGGGCGAGTCTCTCGTCGGCGTGGCACTTAAGGATGGAATCCACCGCAAACACGCACACGTAATGACGGCCTCCGTCACCGGCCATACGGATGACGTTATCGACGGCATCGTCGTATTTCAAACCGGACAAAAAAACATCAAGAACCCGGAATCTGGGAATTCTGTTCATTTCAATCCCTTCTTTGCTGCGACAATGTCAAACGCCCGCAGCACTTCGCGCGCTGTAACTCCGGCCATGCACGTTGCCGCATATGCCAGATTCGAGTCGTTCTGGTGGCAGGGTGCACACCCTGCCGCATTCTGGTGATGCACCACCACGGAACATTCGGCCTCCGGGGCCCACAGCGGCAGCCTGCTTGTGCCCTCTATCAGCACAACCGCACATCCCAGCGCGGCAGCCACATGCATGGGCCCGGTATTTACCGTAACCGCTGCGCCGCACGCCGCAAGTTCGCAAACCCATTCGCGCACGCTGCGGCACTCCCTGACGGCGGCCTTTCCCCCCGTGGCGCGCACCGCATCCTGCATCTGCCCGGGGCCGCATAAAACGATTGGACTGAACCCGCAAACCGACAAACCGCACACCGTCTCTTCCCAGCGTTCCGGGAGCCAGTCTTTGCCCTTCCATCCCGAAAGCGGCACAATGGCGACCCGCCCGGACTGCACGGACACTCCGCCCTCGGGAAGCAAATGCTCAAGCGAAGCTCTCTTCAATTCCGGAGAACCGGCAGGCAGGAAAACCCCGTTCAAAACCCGGCGCGACACCCCGCGTATTATCGGCCTGCGAACCGCTGCACCCGGCATCACCGGGCAGTCGTTGGCCGTATAGTACCGTGTCAGAGTCTCCACTCTGCCGCACCCGGCGAGATAGAGCGCCGCCACCGCACGGACGTCCCCCCGGACGTCTATGCCGAGAGCACCGCGCGAATACGGCCTGAGCGCCGCCGACGCGCCCGAAACACCGTACAGGGAACGTGCAAACCCGCCCTTTTTTGAACAACTTTTCCCGAGCGGCACCTTCACCAGCAACGAATGCTCCGGAAAAATCTCCGCCCACTCGGCACGAACGGCAAGCACTACGCGAAATCCCTCCTCGAGGTACGCGGTCACAAGCGGCTGAAGAGCTATCGCATCGCCCATTCCGAACGATTCCAGAAACACCGCAGTCCGCTGCTCCGGACGGTACCGGCGCACCGGCGCAGTTGCCAGCCTGACCATACACGCCGCCGCACCGGCCGCCGCATACGCGGCGCGGCCGACAGGGCCCGGATAAATCGGGATATCGCCGGGAAGCGGATTCGTATATTCGGTCATCCGTTGCTCCATCTCGACCCCACAGGCATGGAGTCGTATTCCGAGAGAACACCGTTCACGTTGTAAAGGCGGCCTGAAAAGCCGATCCTCCCGTAGCATCCGGCGCAAAGTTTGATCAGCCTTCGGAGCATGCGCGCCAGCAGACGCACAGGAACAGGCCCGGAGCCCAGTTCCTCGCGAAGACGTGCCTGCTCCGCAGAAGCCGCCGCAAAATCCGACGACGCATTGCGTCCCGTGACCGCCGCCGCCCCGAGAATCCCGCGCACGTGCCGTCCGATGAAACCGCGCTCCATCGCCAGGAAGTAAAACTTCTTGTCCGCCACAAGACGGTACGAGGTATCCAGACGCGGCCCATCCCGCCACATGCCGCGCGTAAAAAACGCCGAACAGCTCATTATGTAGTTCACTCCGTTGCGGAGCAAAAACATATTCGGCCCGATCTCCCGCCGCACCGACACCGGCCGCAGGCCGCCGTCCAGCTGCATATAGTCGCCGTAAACAAGTGAAACCTCGGGCGACCCGGCAAATTCAGAGGAGACCCGGTCAAGCGCGCCTTCCAGATACTGCTCATCCGCATTCAGCCACGAAAGCACCTCCGCTCCCGCCCCGCACGCGCGGTCAAGTCCGCGGCTGATGCCGTCGTAAATGCCGGAATCGGGCTCGGTAAAAACCAGAGCCCCGCACTCCGAGGCCGTCCTCGCAAGCGACTGCAGAAGCGGCGTGTCCGAATGGCACTGCACAATATGCACGCAATCCGCTCCCTGCGCCGAAACCGAACGCAAACACGCCTCCAGTTCCGGCCCCGCGCCCTTTACCGCCGTTACGACTCCGAACCTCATGGACAGCAGAAAATTACCTCGAAGAGGACAGATCCGTCGCGTACCCTTCGCCGCCTTCTTCTCCGTCAGACCCGTAGCAGACAATCTCGAAAACTTCTCCGTTGCGTCCGGGAACGAGATAAGCGTACGGGTGTCCCCACGGGTCGTCCGGAACCGTCCGTGAGTCCAGATACCCCCCCGGACGGTAGTTTCTGGGCACAGGAGGCTCCACCGGCTTGGCCACCAGCGCTTGAAGCCCCTGACGCTGTGTGGGTGGTACGCCGTTGTCGCTTATGTAAATCTGCACCGCAGATCTGAAAGATTCAATTTGTATACGGGCCGTCTTCACCCTGCTGTCCTGCGGGATATCCACGAGCTGCAGTCCCACAACCGTCGACAGGATTACTATTATGCTTATGGCGATAAGTATCTCGACGAGAGAAAAACCGTGTTGTTTGTTGCTTTCCGACATATTGTTATTTCTCCAGCCGTTTAAGTTTCTCCACCACGCCGGCACGGTCTTCCGTACGGGTGACGCCGAACCATTCACAGTCAGTGCGCAGGACGCGCAGTGACGCGGCGCCGCTCGAGAGCATGCTTTGAAGCACAGTGGGCATCTGATATTCGGCCTTGACGCGCCCCGCGGCACCGCGCAGGAACTCCGGGAAATGCTCCCATGCGAAGTCGATGTAAGAACGCTTGAATCCGAACAAATTCATTGACACGGGAGTATCTGCCGGGAAAACTTCGCCGTTCTCGACATCGTGTATGAGCCCGTCGTCCAAACGCTGCAGCGCTGCGCGTTCGGAAATCCCCAGCAAATATCCGTCGCCGCTCACGCGGCATACTCCGCGCGACACGGAACCGTTCTCGGAGAGCGTTTTGGCGACGTCGTACGCCACCATGCAGAAAAGCGACCGCTCCGACGCCGTCTCCCGAAGGAAACCAGCCGCCGACGCTATTGCCTCCGCACCGTAAAAATCGTCTGCATTTACCACGCCGAACGCACCGCGCACTTCATTTCTTGCGGCCAGCACCGCATGTGCGGTACCCCACGGTTTCGTCCGCCCTTCAGGCACTGAAAAACCTTCCGGCAGGTCGGACATATCCTGAAACACATATCGCACGTCCACCTTGTTTTCCCATTTGCCGCCGGCGATACGCCGGAAGTCCTTCTCAATGTCGCGGCGTATGACAAACACTACCCTGTCAAACCCGGCGGCCACAGCGTCACGCACGCTGTAGTCCAGAATAAACTCCCCGTGCGGCCCCACGGGATCCATCTGTTTCAACCCGCCGTACCGGCTCCCGATGCCTGCGGCCAACACAAGAAAATCCAACCCTTCAGAAGTACTCATATGAAACTCCTTATTACATCCGTTTCCTTACTGCTCTCGCCGGAACTCCCACGCATACGGAACGTTCCGGCACACTCCGGGTCACGACTGCGCCCGCGCCGAAAACGCAGTCTGCGCCGACGTTCCCCGCCGCATCAAGCACCGTGACGCGCGCGCCAAACCAGCAGTTGGACCCGATGACCATGGGCCCCGCGGTTTTCATGCCGGATTGGGCCGCAAATGGTGCGTCCGAATCCACATCGTACTCTCCGCCGCTTAGAAAATAACAATACGCCCCGATCATGCATCCGCTGCCCACTGTAAGCGAATTGGAAGAGAAAAGTATGCAGTTCGCCGAAATGTTAACGCCTTCCTCCAGCGTTATGCTGCCTCCTTTGCAGTAAACTATGGAATTTCTGCCCACATAGCATCCGTCTCCCATAGTTATCCCGGCGTTGCCGTCGCCTTTGGCGTCCACCACGCATCCATCGTCCAGAATAACCCCGTTTCCGAGCCTTATTTTCCCAGGATGACGGAATGTCACGCCGCGCCCGATCACGACGCCGCGCCCGCATTCACCAAGAAAGAACCTGTAGGCCCTGGAACGCAGGAACAACCCCGCCGCGCCGGGCAGATTCGTCAGAAGCAGGCACGTCAGCTCCGCCAGCACAGCCTTCCAACGCGGCATCGGCCCGTACGTCACGGCAAAATATTTGTCGGCCGCAGAACCTCGGCCTCCGCGTACCGTATCCTTCAGCTTTCCGCCGCTCATTTCGTTTCGTTGCCTTCCCAAATGTCCCGCAGTTCACGAGGTGCGGCGGCGCCGTCGCGCCGGACAGACGCATGCACATGCGGCCCGGTGCCGCCGTTGTACTCGTAGTAAACCCAGTCAAATCCCGCCTGCCACGCCATCTTGCACAGTTCCTCGTAGGCGGCGATCCGCTCATAATGCGAAATCCTCGGAGTTTTGTCCATGGTGATGTCCAGCGCCCGGCCCTCTTTGTGGAGGGACTTCGATGAATGAATCCCATCCGGACGGTATGCCTCCTGCACCCGCAGCTGCCATCCGGCATCTGACACCAGATTCACAAGGCGGCGAAATGGAATCTCCATGGCCTTGTGCATCGTGTGATCGCATTCATCGTCCGCATCGCCGTCGTTGTCGCTCTCCCACCATACACGAGAGTCGGTAACGTAGACCAGATCGCGACCCGGAGAAAAACCCGTATTGGAAATCGCTCCCGACACTTCCGATTCGCGTTTGTCCGGCATCTTCGCATTCCTCGGGAATTTCGCCGGAGCTTCGCGGACCGGATTGCATATGTCGATGCCGTAGCGTGCGGCGATATCCTCCCGCGAGCCGCCGGTATGCCCGGATGCGGCCTTTTTTTCGCCGCCGGCCGCATCCCTGTAGCGCGGCACGCATGTCATAACCGTGGCGCAAATCAGCAGGACGGCGGTAAAAGGAACGACCGCGAACAGGAAATCCTGCGACAGGAACCTGCGCCTGTGACGGCTTGCATTGCCTACAAACAGATTTTTGCCGTCAGACAAAGGCCGCCCGTCCCACCATTTTTTCCCGTCCTTTTCCATCTGCTCAGCCTACGGCAACATACTAAGCTCCCGGCTCCTGCGGGCCGCCGCGGCAAGCGTATTTCCCACCACGGCGGCGGCATCGGAAGCTTCGAGCACGGACAATCCCTCCGCTGTGGTGCCGCGCGCCGAAGTCACG
The DNA here is from genome assembly GCA_949285835.1 of uncultured Verrucomicrobiota bacterium. Classification (GTDB taxonomy): domain Bacteria; phylum Verrucomicrobiota; class Kiritimatiellia; order RFP12; family UBA3636; genus CASEAR01. The sequence goes on from CASEAR010000143.1 coordinate 10,463, forward strand.
CTCTTTATAAAATCGCGAACGGACACCCCGCCGCCAGCAAGCACCTTCGCCGTCCCAAGCATAGTCTGCACAGCAAGCTCTCCAGCCGTGGCAGCGTCCAGCCCGATTCCAGGGCCCGCCTCCGCCATTGCTTCAAGGAACCACGCCAGAAATGCCGGCCCCGAACCGCTCAGCGCCGTCACGCCGTCAAGAGTCTCCTCAGGCAGACGCTTCACGGCTCCCGTATTGGCCAGAAGCCCGGCCACAAGCGCGCAATCGTCCTCTCCAGCAAGTTTCCCCGGCGAAAACACCGTCATGCCTGCCCCCACCGACACCGCCAGATTCGGCATCACACGCACGACGCGCGCGCCAGGAAGGCGCTCTTCTAGCCAGTCAATACGGCGGCCGGCCGCAATGGATATGAAAAGCCGTCCGGAAACGCATTCTTCATCAAGCTCCGAGAGCACTTTCCCCAAATCCTGCGGCTTCACGCAGAGAAAGACCGCATCAGAGGAAAGCACTGCCTCGCGCACCGAACCCGCGGGAACTATTCCCAGATCCGCGGCAAGGCTCTTCAGCCTCTCCCCGGAAACGTCGAAAACAAACGTCTGCGATGCCGGCGCCGCCCCACCTGCGAGCAGCGACGAAAGAATCGCCCCTCCCATTTTTCCAGCGCCAATGAATCCGATTCTGATATCCATTACAGCTTCCCCATTGACTCGCTTCAATAACCCTTGCCGTAAAGAGCGTCCCGGAGTTTGAGCTGGAACTTCCTCATATCCTCAGCCGATGGCCTGTACCCCGGCTTGGACGGCACAAACGATATCCGCCCGTCGTTTGTAATGCCCCACTCCGCCGAAACGCCGTCCGGAAACACGGCACTTCCGGTTACGACAAACCCGGGCTGAGCTATTCGGTTCACTTCCACAGACACATCACCGCCGGAATTTTCCTTTTCTCCGGATTCTCCCTCATCCGCCGTTTCCTCGCCGTCTGCGCCGCCGGAAAGCGCATCCGCGCTGTCCGCGTCAGCGCTGTCCTCGTCTCCGGCGTACTCTTCGCCGTCCTCGTCTTCGGACACTTCCGCTTCGCCGGTGCTGATCCCGTCAGAGTCATTTTTTTTCGGCGCCGTGACCTTATCCTTCACGCTGACGTTTATGTCCATGAGCATGAGCCTGGTTTCCATGTAGCTCATATGCACGTCGAATTCCGACGCCAGCCGGTTCTGTATCTCAGATATGCCGGCGCCCTCATCCGCCCAGCTGGCCACTGCCTTTTTCTGTTCTTCCGTCATGGCAAAAAACTCCGTCACGGCCGTTTACGCCGTGCAGCCGTAAGTTTCCGGCGAACGGAACCGCATCCGGACGCCGGAAAACAAAACACTCAATATGCGCGGACCTGACCCGCCTTCGCCATAGAGCGCGCTTCCACGCTCTGTATCTCGGCAAAACCCTGCGAGCTTACGGGGTTAAGCCCGGCGCTGGCCTCCATCGACGCGTCCTCTTCGAAATATATCGAGGACTTCACGTCCCGGAGCGAATGGAACAGCACGCTGCCCTTGTAAAGGCTTACCGTGATCTCACCGTTCGCATGCGCGGCAAACGTATCGACCGCCGCAAACGCCGCCTGCGTGGCCAGATCGTAATAACGTCCATCGTAAATCTGAACTCCGATGAATCTGGAAAGGGATTCGAACATCGTCTCCGCGCGCTTGTCCAGCACGGCCTGATAAACGAAGCGCAGCGCCCTGCCCAGCAGCTCCATGCCCGGCGCTTCGTACACGCCGCGGCTCTTGGTGCCTATGATGCGGTTTTCGAGCGCGTGGCTCATGCCCACGCCGTTTCTTCCGCCGATCCTGTTGGCCTCAACAAGCAGGTCAAATGGCTTCATCTCTTTTCCGTTGATGGAAACGGCGCGCCCGTTCCTGAACCGTATCGTCACATTTTCCAACTTGTCGGGAGCCTGCATAGGCCACACCCCCATCGTAGGCTCCACGATCGTCATCGGGGTTTCGATGCTCTCAAGGTCTTCCGCCTCGTGCGAAAGTCCTGCCACGTTGCAGTCGGTAGAATAGCGTTTTTTGCCGCCGGGGAAGGCCACAATCCCGTGCTTCGCAAGGTATTCGCACATCTGGGTGCGGCCCGGGAATTCCGCAAGCAGGGCCGCGTCGCGCCAGGGGGCGTACACCGTCATTTCCGGCGCAAACTGGTTCGTATAGCGCTCGAAACGCATCTGGTCGTTGCCGCGCCCGGTTGCGCCGTGCACGAGGGTCTGAATGCCGCGCTCTTTCATGGCGAGGACGAGACTGCGCACCGTGACGGCGCGCCCGATGCCGGTGGAGTTCCAATAACCGCCGTCGTACACCGCTTCCGCCTGTATCGTCTTGAAACAGGCCTCCGCCATGTCGTCCCGTACGTCCACGATCACCGTCTCTACCCCGCACGGCGCCATTTTCGCCGCAACGTCGCGAATGTCCTTTTCATCCGGCTGTCCGAGATCCGCCGTAAAGCAGAGCACGTCCGCCCCTGCCTCGCGCAGCCGCATGGAGATTGTCTTGCTGTCCAGACCGCCGGAAACGCATATCCCGATCTTCCGGCCTTTCATATCGTTAACCGTAAGTGCCATTTTTACGCTCCTTGATAAATTTGACGCAGCGCCGCACCCGCCGTACGGCGCGCCGTGAAATCATTCTTCCTCGCCGCCGTACAGGTTGTCGAGCGTGTCGCCTATCATCTCCACCGCCTCTTCCATCTCCTTCTCGGAAATGCAGAGCGGAGGGAGGAATCTGACGACATCCGGACCCGCCTTGCAAGCGAGCATGCCTCCAAGCCTCAGATCCTCAAGGATTTCATCGGCGCACCCGTCAACCACCAGACCCACGAGCAGCCCCTTGCCGCGTACGCCGAGAACCTGCGGATACTTCTCGACGAACTGTTCCAGCGCTTTGGTAAAGAGCGCACCCATTCTTTCCGCGGCCTCCACGAACTTCTCGTCCTCCATGATGCTGAGCACCGCATGCGCAGCCGCGCATGCAAGAGCGCCGCCGCCGAATGTGGAGCCATGGCTGCCGGGGACAAACACATCCGCCAGCTTCTCCGACGCGATAAGCGCGCCCATCGGTATGCCTCCGGCAAGAGATTTTGCGAGGGTAAATGCGTCCGGCTTCACATCATAATGCTGCCAGCCGAACCATTTTCCGGTGCGTCCCATACCGCATTGAATCTCGTCGCAGAGCATCAGCAGGCCCTTTTCGTCGCAGAGTTTGCGCACACTTTTCATGAATCCAGGATCCGCGGGTATCACGCCGCCTTCGCCCTGCACGGCCTCCACGAGAACAGCCACGGTCCTTTCGCTTACGAGAGCCCGCACTGACTCGATATCGTTGAAATCTGCAAATTCGAATCCGAGGAGCAGAGGATCAAAACCCTTCTGCACCTTGCTCTGCCCCGTAGCAGAAAGCGTCGCCATCGTGCGCCCGTGGAAAGACTGCTTCATGCAGATGATCTCGTACTTTCCGGCGTCGTGCCCGTAGGCTCTGGCCAGCTTTATCATCGCCTCGTTGGCTTCCGCGCCTGAGTTGCAGAAAAACACCTTGCCGTTGAGCCCGCTCAGTTTGACGAGCCGCTCCGCCAGCAGAGCCTGCTGGGGGTTATAAAACAGGTTCGAACAATGCACCAGCGTGTCCAGCTGATCCCTGACCGCATCTATGTACCTGGGATGAGAATGCCCGATGTTCAAAACGGATATACCGGCAGTGAAATCCAGATAAACCATTCCGTCGGCTCCGTAAACCCTGCACCCCTTGCCGCGCACTATCGTGGCGGTCTTGGAGTATGTGTTCATCATGTAGTCGTTGCTCAGGGCCGCAATGTCGTCACTCTTTTTTCTGCTTTCTGTCATGTCCTAACAATCTCCGTTCCAACGCCTTTCTGTGTGAAAATCTCCAGCAGAAGCGAATGTGGCATTCTGCCGTCCACCAAGTGAACCTTCCGGACACCTTCATTGAGCGCATCCAGACAGCTTTGTATCTTCGGCAGCATGCCGCCGCCGACTATTCCACGTTTCATCAAAGCCGGTGCGTCTTCCGACTTCAAAGTCTCTATCAGCGATCCGGGATCTGACGGATCACGAAGCAATCCGGGCACGTCTGACACAAACGCCAGCTTACGCGGCCTCAGCGACTTGGCAAGCGAAGCGGCCGCCAGATCGGCGTTGATATTGTACGGGAGCCCGTCGGCTCCGCGGCCAATCGGGCATATCACCGGCACGGTCCCATCGTGAAGCATGTCGCGCACAGGCCCGGTGTCCACAGCCACGGGCACTCCCACATAGCCCCAGTCCAACTTTTCCCCGGTTTCGGGATCACAGCCCGACTTACGCTCAACAAAGAATATCTTCTCACCGTACAAAGGCACCGCGTCCACTCCCGCTTTGCGGAGAATGGCTACAACATTTGCATTGACTTCGTTCTTGATGACGTCTTCCACAACATGCATCGATGCGGCGTCCGTGACGCGCATTCCCTGAACGAACCGCGTCTCTATGCCCGCCGCCGCAAGCCCGCGGGAAATCGCCTTCCCGCCTCCGTGAACCACCACCGGCAGCATCCCCACTGTGCGCATGAACGCAATGTCCATAAGTATCGACTTCAGGTTCTCCGCGCTCTCCATCACGCTGCCGCCCAGTTTAACCACGATCATCTCGCCCTTGTACAGAGATATGTACGGAAGCGCTTCGATGAGCGTGTCCGCCTTGCGGATTATTTCGTCTATTCCCTCTCTCACGTCAGCGGCCTCATGTTGTATATTCACCGTTGATCTTGACGTATCCGTACGAAAGATCAGACGTATAAACAGTGTCTTCAAAATCCCCCGCATTCAGCGCCACCCGGACGCTGAACGCACGGCGCGCCATCACCTGTGCCAGCCGTTTGTTTGCCTGCTCATCGGCCACCCTGCCGCGATCAAACACGCACACATCGTCGAACCATATCTGCGTGTCCGCCTCATTCACCCTGCAGCCGGAGTTGCCCACCGCCGAAATAACGCGCCCCCAATTCGGATCGCCGCCGAAGCACGCCGCCTTGAAAAGCGGAGAATTGGCTACCGCCCGGCAGGCCGCAAGCGCGTCGTCCGCAGACGCCGCCTTCTCCACCGTCACGGACACAAACTTCGTCGCTCCTTCCCCGTCCATCACGATCTGGCGCGAAAGAGAGCCTGCGACCGCTGAAAGCGCCCTTACAAACACCGGCCAGTCCGGATGCCCCGGAGAAAGCCGCTCCCCGCCGGCCGCTCCGTTTGCAAAAACAAGGAATGTGTCGTTTGTGCTCTGGTCTCCGTCCACGGTAATGCGGTTGAACGATTTCTCCGCGGCGGCGGCCGCCGCCGCCTTGAGGTCTTCGCGGTCAACCAGCGCGTCCGTGGTAATGAAGCAAAGCGTCGTGGCAAGGTTTGGACAGATCATGCCTGAGCCCTTGCACATGCCTCCCACCGTCACAGACACCCCGCCGGCGCGCACTTTCACCGCCGCCTGCTTCGTCACAGTGTCCGTTGTAAGGATCGCCGCCGCCGCATCTTTTCCGCCGTCGCGCGACAGCGCCGCCGCCGCAAGCTTTATTCCCTCGCGTATCCTGCCCATGGGCAGACGCCGCCCTATCGTGCCGGTGGAACACACAAGCATCTCCTCGACGGGCACCCCCGCCGCTTCAGCCGCCAGTTTCCCCATCTCGCACGCATCCGCGTACCCGCCTTCTCCGGTGCAGGCGTTCGCGCATCCCACGTTCACAACCGCCCCCCGGCAGCAGCCGCGCTCCGCGAGCGGCCTGTCGTAACGCACAGGCGCCGCCGCGACTTTGTTCGACGTGAACAAACCCGCGCACACGCACGGACGCTCCGACAGAATCATCGCCATGTCGGATCTGCCCACCTTTATGCCTGCAGAAATTCCAGAGGCCAGAAAACCGCACGCCGACGTCACACCGCCTCCGGCAAGCGCCGTCAAATCCCCGGTTTCGTCCTCAATACCAATAAGTTGTGCCTCGTTTAACACCGCTGTTCACCCCTCCGTTTTTCCGGCGTTGAAATCTCCTGCGGAAAAACTTGTATATTGTGCCACAGAACATGAAAAAAGTCGAACGATAAAATCCGCCGCCTTGCGTCCGCGCGTTGTGTCATAGTTATGGACACCAAGCCCAAAAATGGAAAAACCACATTGGTCAAATTCAAGGACACCGAACGGGGACTTTCTTTCTATCATGAAAGGGCATGAAAACTATGGCCAACCAGACATTCTCGGATATCCTTCCCGACAAAAGGAACCAGTACGCCCGCCTGAAAAGCAAAAAGGCTAA